>DETG01000012.1:2184-5958 GCA_002361535.1 Prevotella sp. UBA3294 | reverse complement strand
GGCGTGTATAGCAGTGAAAGTAAGAACGACTCAGACTTTGAGAAAGCCTGTGCGTTAACCGAGGAGTTTGCGAAGAAAGAGGGTCGCCGCCCGCGTATCTTCGTGGCAAAGATGGGACAGGATGGTCACGACCGTGGCGCGAAGGTTGTTGCTACAGGTTATGCTGACTGTGGTTTTGATGTGGATATGGGACCGTTGTTCCAGACTCCCGCCGAGGCTGCCCGTGAGGCTGTGGAGAACGATGTGCATATCGTGGGTGCTTCTTCGTTGGCAGCAGGTCACAAGACACTGATCCCGCAGCTCATTGAGGAACTGAAAAAGCTCGGTCGTGAGGATATCATGGTCATTGCAGGTGGTGTGATTCCCGCCCAGGACTACGACTTCCTCTATAAGGCCGGCGTGGCCGCAATCTTCGGTCCCGGTACTTCCGTTGCCAAGGCCGCGGTGGAGATGATGAATATCCTGCTTGAAAAAGAGTAAACCAAAAGTACTTCCCCAGCCAGAATAATTTGGCTGGGGATTTTATGAGTCTCATATAGAACATGAATACGACGTACAGTATCTATCAGATACATTCCAAGATTGACGCAATGTCCAAGTTCCTCAATCTCAAGAAATATATTGAGGGTGACAAGAACACATTGGACATGATCCGTTCCTATTATCGAATCAACCATTGGGCCTACAGGCATTACCATTCACAGGACGGTTTTATGCATTTCAGGATCTCCAAGAATGGGTGTTTCACAGATGAGGATGTCTATCAGCAACCCGATTCTGTATCAGAACTGATCAAAGACGGTGACTTCATTTTGGAGTTGGGCTGCGGACAGTGCGCCAATCTCTTGTATCTTGCCCATAGTCATCCCAATGCTACGTTTGCCGGTGTTGACCTTTGTCCCTGTAAGGTGAAAGACCTCCCTCAGAATACTACGATCTATACGCAGGATTATAGCAGTCTTGCACAGTTCCCCGATCATTCTGTAGATGTTGTTTTTGCTTTTGAGACACTCGTTCATTGCAGTGACAAGGAGAAGGTGTATCGAGAGGTTTTCCGGGTGATGAAACCGGGTGGCAGAATGATTGTATATGACTATGCTCTGAAGGATCGATATGAGACTTACGACGACTATATGAAGATGGCGATTTCCCTGATCTCAAAGGGAGGTGCCTCTGCGCTCATTGAGTCGTTGGAAGAGATGAATGCCCACTATGTCAATTGTGGTCTGGAGATTGAGAAGTGTGTTGACTTCACCAAGGAGATTCTACCCGACCTGAAGCACCTTGAGCGTAAAGCCACGAAGATCCTCAAACGACCGTGGTTGGCAAAACTGATGTTTGGGTTGCTGCCCGATCAGGGTGTCGCCAATATCATCTTAGGTTATCTTGGTTACAACTTGGGTAATGCCGATGTAGGAACGTACCGGGAGTGGGTACTTCGAAAGCCTTAATTTGAAAGGATAAGCCAAATGAGCAAAGTGTAGCTTGCTTCTACTATGCCATGGCAAGAAAAGGTAGGATGTAATTCAACATAAAAACAGCGCGATCCATCTGGGTCGCGCTGTTTTTATCAGGTGTGGAATGATGGGGATGCTCACCATTTACACATGGAAGGAGTCACGCTCATCGGACTTGTAAGCCTTGCCGTCTTCTTTCATATACACCATCAGGTCACCGAAATAACCTGTTGTCTGCAACTCTTTTAAGTCTGCGACAGCACTCTCTTCCTGGCTGTACTCCTTGGCACTTGCCAGATGATTGGTAAACTCCAGTTTCTTTTTCTCCGTGTCGAGAACAGATATCCACTCGTCTTTCACACGGTCACCGATCACAAATTTCTTAGCCATAATTCATTTCCTTTTATAGTAGTTCGTTATTTCTGTTGCAAAGATACAGATTATTCCTGCTCGTTGTACTGACGAAGGAACATTTTTTACCGTTAACGTTTGCGCTTGGCTTAGCCTTCCTGACTTTCTTCCTCTATAAGATCTTGATTCACCAACATAGGTTTTGAGTATAAACAAACGGAATTTTGCAGGAATAACAATTACGGGTTCCGTAACAAAACAAATTGTTTTGTTCTCAAAGAAGGTATCTTTTCAAGTGTTAGTATAGGCTTTTTACAGGACAAAACAAATTGTTTTGTACCAGTATCCCACCCATTCTTGGTTCCAATCCCCGTAACGTGAAACGGCTATACCGATGATAATCAAATGAAATATGTGTAAAATACGACTTGTTCTAATAAAAGTCAGGAAAATGTAGTATCTTTGCAGAGAATTATAGATGAAGAAGGGTACTTTTTATAATGAGTGTCAACGACATCTTCGATTGGGATTGTTAATTATCATGATGAAAGAAAATGAAGAAACAACGGAAGCTATTCTGTGAGATCTCACCGCTGACATATCGGATCTCTGTGGAGAAGGGAATCCTGCTGCGACATGTCAGTGATCTGTCGCACGGTGTGAGGTTTGCGCAGAAACGACAGGAGAAACATTTACCGGTACTGGTGTATCGGCACGGTTCACTGATTCGCCGACGGTTGGGTAACGTGGATATGCAACTCCAGGAGAACAAAGCGGTGAACCTCTCCATAGCCGCCCCCAAGGTGAGTGGAGTGTTAATCCGACCGGGAGAGACCTTCTCTTTCTGGAAACTGGTGGGGAGGACGACGAAAAGCCGTGGCTACCGGGAAGGATTGATGATTGCCCGAGGAAATACGTCACAGGGTGTGGGAGGAGGCATGTGTCAGTTTACCAACCTGATTCATTGGATGGTGCTGCATTCCGAGCTCACCATTGTGGAGCATCATCACCATGACGGAGTCGATCTGTTCCCTGATTTCAACCGCACGATACCTTTTGGAACGGGTACCAGCATCACGTATAACTACTTGGACTATCGGGTAAAGAACAATACCCAAAATACCTACCAGTTGCTGACCTGGGTGGATGGAGAATATCTGCGAGGAGAGTTACGTGCCCTCAGACCACAGACTTTCTCATTCCATGTACATGCCGTCAATGAGCATTTCGTTCACGAAGAGGATGGAACGTATCGTTGTGGGGAGGTGATGCGTGATCAGCTTGACCGTAAGACAGGCGAGATCGTCAGTCAGCAGGTCATCAGGAAGAATCACGCGAAGGTGATGTACGAGCTCGATGCATGAGAACAAAAATAGCGCAGGCCCTCAAGACCTGCGCTATAATTATAATAATGTGTAGGATTATTCGCCCTTGATGGCAGCCACACCCGGGAGCACCTTACCCTCGATAGCCTCGAGCAGTGCACCACCACCTGTAGAGATGTAGCTAACCTTGTCGGCCAGACCGAACTTGTTTACACAAGCCACAGAGTCACCACCACCGATCAGAGAGAAGGCACCGTTGGCAGTTGCCTCAGCGATTGCCTCACCGATGGCACGGCTACCAGCTGTGAAGGCATCGCACTCGAAGACGCCTGCAGGACCGTTCCACAGGATGGTCTTGGCACCCTTGATAGCCTCAGCAAATGCCTTCTGACTCTCAGGACCGGCATCCACGCCCTCGAAACCTGCGGGAACCTTGTTGGCGGGGCAGTTGATGATCTCAGAACCTTCCTTTACTGTCATCGTACCGAAGTCGAGACCGTTGGTAGCGGTGCAGTCAGAACCCAGAACAAGTTCCACACCGTTCTTCTTGGCCAGCTCTTCTACGCCGAGAGCCACATCTAATTTGTCGAGCTCCACGATTGAGTTACCGATCTCACCGTTGTGAGCCTTGGCGAAGGTGT
>DETG01000012.1:0-2107 GCA_002361535.1 Prevotella sp. UBA3294 | reverse complement strand
CAGAGGATGAGCTTGTCAACCTTACCCAGCAGGTTCTCGATGATACCGATCTTGGAAGAAACCTTAGAACCACCCATGATGGCCACAAACGGACGTTTGATGTTAGAGAGCACGTTGTCAACAGCTTTCACCTCTTTCTCCATCAGCAGACCCAACATCTTGTTGTCAGCATCGAAGTAGTCGGCGATAACAGCCGTAGAGGCATGCTTACGGTGAGCGGTACCGAAGGCATCCATCACGTAGCAGTCGGCGTATGAAGCCAGTGTCTTGGCAAACTCCTTCTGGGAAGCCTTCATGGCCTTCTTAGCCTCGTCGTATTCAGGAGTACCCTTCTCAACGCCTACGGGCTTACCTTCCTCCTCGGGATAGTAGCGCAGGTTCTCCAACAGCAGGGCCTCACCCATCTTCAGGGCGGCGGCGGCATCAGCAGCCTTGGCGCAGTCGGGAGCGAATGCCACGGGAACACCGAGTGCTTTCTCCACAGCCTCACGGATCTGTCCGAGAGACAGCTTGGGGTTCACCTTTCCTTTGGGCTTACCCATGTGGCTCATAATGATGGTGGCACCACCGTCAGCCAGGATCTTCTTCAGGGTAGGGAGGGCACCGCGAATGCGGGTGTCGTCTGTGATCTTACCGTTCTCGTCCAGTGGTACATTGAAGTCCACGCGTACAATCGCCTTCTTGCCGGCGAATTGATAATCTTTGATAGTCATAATGTTAATATTTTAGTTGTTTTATGTTGTTGTCATTTCCAGTCAATGGAGTTCAGCCGGCCCCGATAGACGTCGCTATAGGTGGTCCGGCTGTCCTGGCCGCCGAAGAGGTAGATATAATTATCACGCACGAGGGCGGTCTGTTTCTGCCGTGCCTGATAGACATCCGGCAGTTGGTTTTTCATGGTGTCCGCTTTGCTCCAGGTCAGTCCTTCGTCTTTGGATATAAGTATATCCCGTCCGAAATAACTCATCTTGTCGTCCACGCCTCCGAAGAGCAGCAGCTGGTGGTTGTATTCGATGACGGAGACGCCGGTGAGGCTGGTGAACGACGGACGGTCGATGGAGAAATCCTGCAACCGGTAGGTGCCTTCAGGCTTGGGGTGGCTCATGTATTCCATGTTCCACCGCGTGTTGAGAGACCGCCCGTTCTCCGCAAAACCTCCGATGATCATCGCCCGCTCGCGCAGACTGGAGCTGAGGAATGTCACGGTGGCAAAATCGCTGACGGGGAAATTGTCAGTAGGCATGAGTCCGCTCATGGCGAGCGTGTCTCCGTCGAGGTATGCCAGTTCGTAACGGTTCTCTTCGTTCCGGCTCAGTGCCCATACGCGCCGGTTCCAATACATCAGCATAGTTTGGACGGGGTGTGTTGTTTTCCGGGCGGTCCAGGTATGGGCGTCGGAAGAGGTGTATATCGTGCTGTCCTGGCCGTAATAGAGGGTATTGCCGTCGCTGATGATCTGCCGTACGTTGGTGCCGGAGGGCAGTCCGCTTTGCGTGCCTTTGTCCGTCCATGAAGCTCCGTCCTCGGAGCTGTAAGCACGGATGGCATAGCCGTTGGAGGCAAACATCAGAAACGCCCCGTTGTGCTCTACTACGCGCTGCCTTCTGTCGTCGGTAGGATAGATGCCGTCGGTCAGTTGCTCCCAGGTGTAGAGGTCAGGATCGGCGGAATGAACCGTGGCGCGTATCTCATAGACCTTCGTCGTGCTCTTGTCCGCCGAGCGGATGGTGAGGTAGATGGGGCTGAGCGTGAAATCCAGCGTGTCGTAACCCGTCAGCACATAAATCGAGTCGCGCATCGTCAGGTACGCCGCGTCGGGGGTGGAGAGGAACGTGAACCGCGGTACGACACGGGTGAGGGAGGTGCCGTAGAGAATAGAGTCTTGGTTCCATACCAAGCCGGTGTCGATACGTTCGTCGATGGTGAAGACGGCGGCTGCCAAACCGGGCATGGTGTCGTTGGCGGCAAAACCGAAAGAGGTCAACTGCGCTACGGAGCGGTTGGCTTGAGTAGTGTCCTGGGTCTTGTTGCAGGACACTGCCATGAGCATTGTCAAACCCAGTAATATATTAAAAAATCGCTTCATTATCTAAAAAATAGTTATTTT
>DETG01000043.1 GCA_002361535.1 Prevotella sp. UBA3294 | reverse complement strand
CCCACTGCAGGTCTTCCTTCAGCCATTTCGTCAGATACTCATAGCTGGCATGGACGGGAACACCGTTGATGGATGCAGAGTTCACCATCATGGTGAGGGTACCAGCCAAAGCGGCAGCCTTGAAAGGCTCGAAGTATTTCTCGCGGAGAATCTGTAAAGGCAGGTAGGCAGGCGTGCGGTCCTTACCGGTCCACGGAGCACCGTAGGCAAAGTAATGCTTCGTACTGGTAGCCACATGATACGGTCCTAAATGGTTGGGGTCATCACCCTGATAGCCTTTGATCTCTGCTTCCACCATCCGGGCGTTCACAATGGCATCCTCGCCGAAGCTCTCCCAGATGCGCGGCCAACGGGGATCGCGCCCCAGATCCACCACGGGGTTATACACCCAAGGACAGTTTCCGGCACGACTCTCGTAGGCAGTGATCTCTGCACCGATACGTGCCAGTTCGGTATTAAACGTGGCACCAAGGTTGATCGGCTGCGGGAAGAGTGTACCGCCCTGTGTATAGGTCACACCATGGTTATGATCCAGTCCGTAGATATCGGGGATACCGATATACTTCATGGATTTCTTCTGGATCAGACGGATCCACTGCTGCCATTGGTCAACGGTGGCAGCACGTGTGCCCGGTGCATTCAGGATAGACCCCACCTTCCATTTGGAGATCAGGGTATCCAGCATAGTCTCATTCAGTTTCCAAACACGTTTGGTGTCTCCCTGATAGATATCCACGGGGTAGTTACCCAGTTTGTCAATGATCTGCTGATCGGTCATCTTCGACAGGGCTTCCACTTCTTTGGCTGGAGCACCATACTGCTGTAATATGGAACGTACCTTCTCCCGATCCACCTTGGCATTCTCGATGGTCATCTTGCCCATCACATCGAGGTTCAGTTCCAGCATCTGTCCGATTTTCTCATCAAGAGTCATCTTCGAGAGCGTTTTCTCGATCTTTGCTTCTATTGCTGCATCACGGGGGATGGCAGGTTTCGTTTGCTGTGCAGATGTGGCCATAGTGGCACACACCATCATCATGGTTAGAATACTTTTTCTCATAGGTTGATTCAATTATTATCCTCCGAAATTGTCGTACATAATACTTTCGGGTTCTACACCGAGACCGTCAAGCATCTGGACGACAGCATTTGACATCGGACCAGGTCCGCACATGTAGTATTCGACATCCTCAGGAGCCTCATGATCTTTCAGGTAAGTGTTGTACATCACCTGATGAACGAAGCCCGCCGTGTATTTCACACCTGCAGCATCTGCAGCAGGATCAGGACGGTCAAGTGCAAGATGGAAATGGAAGTTCGGGAACTCCTTCTCCAATCCGAGGAAGTCGTCTAAATAGAACACCTCATTCAGGGCACGTGCTCCATAGAAATAGTGCATCTCACGATCGGTCGTATGCAACGTCTTGGTCATGTGCATGATCTGTGCACGCAACGGTGCCATACCGGCACCACCACCAACCCAGATCATCTCCTTCTTTGAATCAAAGTGGGGATGGAAGTCACCGTAAGGACCGCTCATGATCACCTTGTCGCCTGGTTTCAGGGTGAAGATATACGAAGAGGCAATACCCGGGTTCACATCCATGAAGCCACTGCGATCGGGCTTGAACGGCGGTGTGGCGATACGAACGGTCAGCATGAACACATCACCCTCTGCAGGATAGTTAGCCATGGAATAGGCACGGATGGTGGGTTCGGTATTCACACACTTCAGTGGGAACAGACCGAACTTCTCCCAGCTGGGCAGATACTCGTCACCAATGAGACTCTTATCAATATCCTTGTCATAATCGATGGAGAAGGCAGGGATCTTGATCTGAGCATACGATCCGGGAATAAAGTCCATGTGGGCACCAGCAGGTAACTGAACCTTGAACTCCTTGATAAAGGTTGCCACGTTCTTGTTCGAGATCACAGTACACTCATACTCCTTCACACCAAGGACACTCTCCGGCACATGGATCTTCAGGTCGCCCTTCACCTTGCACTGACAGCCTAAACGCCAATGGTCTTTGATCTCCTTACGGCTGAAGTGAGGCTTTTCGGAATCGAGGATCTCTCCACCGCCTTCGAGTACCTGCACCTTACATTGTCCGCAGCTGGCCTTACCGCCACATGCTGAAGGTAAGAAGATACCGTTCTCGTTCAATGTCGTCATCAGGGAAGCACCCTGAGGCACATTGATCGTCTGGTCTCCGTTGATTTCAATATTCACATTGCCGCTCGGGCTCAGGTATTTCTTGGCTACGAGCAGGATAATAACCAATAGGAGGATTACCACTAAGAATACTCCTATGCTGTATGAAATGAATTGTATCATATTCTTCTTTCCTTATTATATCTTCAAACCACTGAAACACATCATGGCCATGGCCATCAAGCCCACGGTGATAAAGGTAATACCCAATCCCTGCAGTGGCTTTGGAACATCACTATACTGCATCTTCTCACGAATGGCGCCCATCGAAACGATGGCCAAGGTCCAACCGATACCACTGCCAATGGCATAAGCGATGGCATCACCGATTCCACCAATATACTGGGTACTGCTGGGATCCAGATTGATACGTTGCTGCATGAAGAGCGAGGCTCCCATGATGGCACAGTTCACAGCAATCAACGGCAGGAAGATTCCTAAAGAGGCATAGAGTGACGGACTGTATTTCTCTACAATCATCTCCACTAACTGCACCATACCTGCGATGACTGCAATGAAGAGGATGAAGCTCAGATAAGAAAGATCCACGCCAGACACGAGACAGTCAGGACCAAGCACTTTCGTCTGGAGCAGATAGTCAACCGGTACGGTAACGAACAGCACAAAAGTTACTGCCATTCCCAATCCGAAAGATGTCTTCACATTCTTCGACACTGCCAGATAAGAGCACATGCCGAGGAAGAAAGCAAAGATCATATTATCGACAAAGATCGATCTGAAAAATAAACTGATGATATGTTCCATAACTATTTCTCCTTATAAAAGTATGCACGATGTACCCAGATCACGCAACCCACCAGGATCAAGGCCATGGCAGGCATCGTCATCATTCCATTATTCATATATCCGGCGTCATAGACACCTTGGGGGATGATTTGGAATCCCAGCAGGGATCCCCGTCCGAAGAACTCACGGAAAGCTCCCACGATCACAAGAATATATGCATATCCCAGACCATTGGCCACACCATCCAGGAAGCTGGGCCACGGTTTGTTCATCATGGCAAATGCCTCCAGACGTCCCATCAGGATACAGTTGGTGATAATCAGTCCGACATATACCGACAGCTGTACGCTCACATCATAGGCAAAAGCTTTAAGCACCTGACTGACGATGGTTACCAAAGCAGCCACCACCACCAGCTGCACGATGATACGGATACGCTGAGGGATCGTGTTTCTGATCAAAGAGATGATCACATTCGAGAAGGCCGTGATGATGGTGACAGCAAGTCCCATCACGATGGCTGGCTTGAGCTGTGCTGTCACAGCCAGCGCCGAACAGATTCCAAGCACCTGAACAAGTATTGGATTGTCCAAGTTCAGCGGATTCATGAAAACTTCCTTGTTTTCCTTAGAAAATAACTTGCTCATGGTTTATTTGTCGTTTAAGAATTTAGCATACTTACTCAGACACTCTTTCAACATGTCTTTCACACCATTACTCGTCAGGGTTGAACCAGTCACGGCATCCACCTGTGTGGTAGGATCTTCCACTTTTTTCTCCACGGAGAGAGCAATGCCATCCTGACCTTCTTTCGTGATCAGTTTGTTCTGGAACTTCTCCTGCCAAGCCTGACTGTCTTTGATCTCAGCACCTAAGCCGGCCGTCTCACTCTCATGATTGAAATAAGCACCATACACTGTGTTCTTGTCATCGTTGATGGCAATATAGCCGCTGATAGGTCCCCACAGTCCCATGCCATAGACAGGAACCACATATTTGGTCTGACCGTCGATCTTGCAGAGATACAAGGCCAACTTACCGGCTTTATAGTCAGCACTGTTCAGCTTGAATCCATCATTCTCGCCGCCCTGTGCACCCGGTGCCGACACACTTCCGTTCTCGTCGATGATCTCATCGGCCACGATCACCTCTTTATACTTAGCCTCGGCATCAGCGTCGTTCAATCCACGGATATTCAGCGAATAAAGAATCTGCTTCTTCTTGTCAAGTGCCACGTTCTTATCCTGTTTCTCTCTCAGTGATGTACTGACAAAGGCAAGCAGGAATGCTACGATCACCACAATGATAATCGAGTATATAATCGTATATGAGTTTGAATTTGTCTTCATATATCGTCCTCCTTATTTTACACGGTTAGCACGTTTTGTGATATTACGCTGAACAACGCAATAGTCAATCAGCGGAGCAAACATATTACCAAAGAAGATGGCAAGCATCATACCCTCGGGATAACCGGGGTTCATGACACGCACGATCACAGCCAAGGCACCGATCAACAAGCCATAGATATACTTACCTGTTTCAGTTCGGGCAGAGGTAACGGGATCGGTGGCCATGAAGACTGCACCGAAGCAGAAACCGCCTAACAGGATATGCTCATACCAGCTGATGGGTGTCATATCAAGACCAGAGAAAACTAAGGCCATGACGATACCACCCACAAACACGCTGCACATGGTCTTCCAAGAAGCAATACCCGTCCATAGCAGAATCACGGCACCAATGGCGATGGCAATCACACTGGTCTCACCGATGGAGCCGGGTATGAAGCCGCAAATCATATCGCACAGACTGACATCAGGGGTTAATCCTTGTCCGATCTGTCCTAAAGGAGTGGCTGCGGTGAAAGAGTCGGGCAGATTGTTTCCCAATCCGAAGAATGTATCTTTGGCAACCCAGACGGTGTCACCTGTCATCTTCGATGGATAGGAGAAGAACAAGAACATACGGGTGGCAATGGCCACATTGAAGATATTCATACCTGTTCCGCCGAATATTTCCTTCGCGAAGATCACGGCGAAGGCGCAAGCCAGAGCAAGCATCCATAAAGGACAGTTCACCGGAATAATCAACGGGATGATGATACCAGAAACCAAATAGCCTTCTTGTATCTCCTCACCTTTCCACTGGGCCCATGTGAACTCAATGCCTAAGCCAACGATATAGCTGACGAGAATTTTCGGCAGGACGGCCAGAAAGCCATAGAAAAAGATACTCCAGAACGAAGCATTGGCCAAAGTTCCGGCAGCAGCATAGTTCTGATATCCTACATTGTACATTCCAAACAGCATAGCGGGAATCAAAGCAATCACCACTATACTCATAATACGCTTTGAGTCGATAGCATCGTGGATATTCACACCACTCTTGGCCGTATCGTTCGGCACATAGAGGAAGGATTCGAAACCCTCAAAGACACTACGGAAAGCGTGCATCTTACCGCCTTCTTCGAAGTTCGGCTTGATTTTATTGAGATAATTTCTTAATGCACTCATCTTCATGTTATCATTTAGAGGTTATTACTTTGTAGCTAAGCGTTCTCCTTTCTGAGCATGTCGAGGCCTTCGCGCACAATCTTCTGCAGCTCTAACTTGGAGCTGTCCACAAACTCAGCCAATGCAAAATCCTCTGGAGCTACCTCGTAGATACCCAACTGTTCCATGCGATCGATATCCTGTGCGATGATAGCCTTGATCAGGTATTCACCGTAGATATCCATCGGTAACACACTGTCGTACTCACCGCTCATGATCATGTGGCGTTCACCACCCTTGATGCGGGCATCGGGTGCAAACTCCTTCTTTCCCTGGAGCCAAGAGAAATAGCTGCGGTTGGCAGAGAATTGATTGAAACGGGGAAGAATCCAGCCTAACATCTCGTCAGCATCATCACCTTCAGGAATCACCGTGATCTCTGAGGTATGGCCACCCACGTAATCATCCTTGCCACAGCACTTTCCTGTCAGTACATTACCATTGATGATACGCTGCTTCCTACCCTCTTTCAGGTTCCCTTCCAGCAAGTTGCCTATCGGCTCACCTACCAGAGCCTCGACATAGGCAGGAGACTTCACTTCACTACCCACGATCGCAACGACACGGCGAAGGTCAACCTTACCCGTATTGAACAGGCGGCCAAAGAAGATTACAGCGGTGGGATCGACAGTCCAAACGATTTCACCCTTGTTCACCGGATCAAGATGATTCACCTGAACGCCCACATTACCAGCAGGACAGGGACCATCGAAAACAGTGATCTCCACATCCTTTGCCTGTGTGAGTGCGGTGGCAGACTGCTGGCGTCCGATACCCAAGTAGGTCTTTGCAACCTTTGAAAGGGCTGTAAGACCAGTCTGGAAGTCGGCCTCGTTCCCTTGAAGTTCAAACTCGAAATCGGCTGCCAGGGGCTTGTCACGCAAGGCACTGACAAAGATTGCCTTCGGTTTCACCTCAGGATTGGTGGAGATAGCATAGGGTAACTGGTCGATGTAGCCAAACAGACCGGCATCCAGCAATGACTTCAGTACGGCCTCTCCATCCATGCGGCTCACCTCTTTCTTACCAAAGTCAGCATACTGCTGCTGTGGGTCGGCCTTAACCTTTACACACAGCACTTTCCTTCGTTCACCACGGATCACGGCTGTTACCTGTCCGCTTACCGGCGATGCGAACTTCACATCGGGATACTGTTTGTTGACAAACAAGGCATCCCCGGCTTTGACTGTATCACCTTCCTTGACAACAACTTTAGGAGTCATACCCACAAAAGCATCGGGCGTGAGCGCAAGCTCCGTCCCTTTTGTGTATGTCATCATCTTCTCTAAAGCTCTGCCTTTCAGGTTTATGTCCAAGCCTTTTGATAGCTTAATTACATTTGCCATAGCATATTATTAAATGAAAATTGATGTTTACTCATCTGAAAGATGCTGCAAATTTAAATATTTTTTTGCACATTCAACACAAAAAACGAACGAATTATTCTAAAATGCAAAATATTTGATGTAAATTTGTTCCCGAATTCAGACATTGAAGTTATTTAAAACGATCATCAGCGGCGTGGTATGGACTTTTCTAAGTCTTTACCTCTTGCTTGTTATACTGCTCCATGTTCCAGCAGTACAGGGTTTTATTGGGCATCAGGTCAGTGATGTCTTGGGCAGGAAATTAGGAGCGGAAGTAGAGGTGGGTAAAGTTCATTTAGGTCTTTTCAACCGTTTGATCATCGATGATGTGAAGATCTACGATCAGCAAGGAAAGGAGATGCTCTGTGCTGCCCGTCTCTCGGTGAAGGTGAATCCTTACACTTTCACACAGGGAAAGATTGCCATCTCGGCGGCTCAGCTGTTCGGTGTTCAGGGAACGTTCTACCAGAAAGATCCCGCCACACCAGCCAATTATCAATTTGCACTCGACTCCTTAGCATCGAAGGACACCACACATCACACCCCTTTAGATCTCCGCATCAGCTCTCTGATCATCCGCCGTGGACGTTTCCGCTATGACCGGCTTGACCAGGCACCTACTCACGGACGACTGAATCCCCACCATTTAGATGTGAAGGATATCAGTGCACATATCCTGTTACCTTATCTGACCGATGACAGTCTGGAGACTACGGTAAAACGTCTCTCATTCAAAGAAAGTGCCGGTTTGAATCTTCAAGGATTGTCGTTCCATCTGAAAGCCAATCAAGAACAGGCAACAGTCAGGGATTTCTCCATGATTCTTCCCTCAACAGAGATTTCCATCGACAGTATCGGTGCGTCGTATGATGTAGTGAACGGTGCTTTGAGCATGGCTACGCTGACCTACGGAGGAACAATCTCAAACTCCAAGATAACACCTTGTGACATAGCATGTTTTGAGCCTTCATTACAGTCGTTCAACGATCCTCTGTTTCTCACCACTTCTTTCTCGGGAACAAGTACGATGCTGCGGGTTGAGCGCTTGTTGCTCAACTCCTCTTCTCGTGATATTGACATCAAGATGAGAGGCGGTCTTAGCAATATCGGCTCTACCCCACACTGGTTTACCCAGATTGACCACATTCACATCAATGGCAACACCCTTGAAACGATTGCCAAGAATATGGAGGGAAAACCTGTTCAGATTCCTTCGGTAGTAACACGCCTGGGCGATATTAACCTACGCGGACAGGCTGGAGGCGTTGGTACCGGCGAGCTGTCCTTTAAGGGTACATTGTTTACCGAAGCTGGTTCAGCCCAGCTTTCCGTTGGATTAGAAAACAACCATTTCTCTTCTCATATCGATACCGATGGTATCAACCTACGCAGGATCCTTGATCAGGAGAAGTTCGGAAACATCACTGCCAATATGGATATCCATGGCACATTTCAACCGAAAGGAGTCCCTTCGGTCACCCTGAAAGGAGATGTTCACCAGTTCGACTATAACGGGTACTCTTTCAACCACTTATCTCTTGACGGGAACTATCAAGACAACACGTTCGACGGCAATATCTCCCTACAGGATCCCAACGGAGACATTGATCTCTCTGGCTTAGTACAATTCGATAACGAACTGTCAAGACTCGACCTTATGGGAACAGTACGTCACCTGAACCCTAAGGCTTTGCACCTCACCGACCAGTTTGACGATGCTGTGTTCGATGCTGATATCGACGCTGACTTTTCCGGCAGTTCCATCAATAACATCAATGGCGTTCTTGAAGTGACCGATTTCAAGATGTTATCAAAGACAAAAGACTACCGGTTTGACAGTCTGAGTCTGTTAGCGGCAAACGAGGGAGATGAACATTACCTGACGTTGGATAGCGATTTCGGGAAGATTCATATCAGAGGACAGTACGACTACACATCTCTGTCACAGAGCGTGATCAACTTCATCGGCTCCAAACTGCCTACCCTGCCCGGACTTCCCAAGACCAATGATATCCATCCCAATAACTTCACGATTCAGGCAGAGATCACGAAATCCGACTGGCTCAACACACTTTTCAATATCCCTGCCACCCTCCACAGTACCATGACCGTGGAAGGAGAGATGAACGATCGGGAAAAGAAGATGGATATGACAGTGCGTATTCCCTCCTTCAGCTTCAAAGAAGGAAGTTATGAGAACGGCATCGTCAGTCTGCACACCTCCGATGTGGGCGAACTGCTGATCAGCAGTCATTTACGCAAAATGATGGACAACGGTCATACAGTTGATCTCACCCTGAATGCCAATGCCGCGAACAACGAACTGATCACCAGTCTGAGCTGGGACAACAACCAACCGCATCCCATCAAGGGAACAGTGAACAGCACCACGGAATTCTTCCGGACAGAACAGGGAAAGCAAGCCGCACACATGCGTCTGCACTATTCAGATATCCTGATCAACGACACCGTGTGGCATGTTCAACCCTCTGACATCATCTATAGTGAGAAGAACCTGCTGGTTGACTATTTTGCCGTGCAGCATAACAACCAGCATATCATCGTTTCAGGAAAAGCTACGGAGAATGCCAACGACTCACTCATCGCCGACCTGCAGGACGTGGATTTAGGATACCTCATGAATCTCGTGAATTTCCATTCCGTGGATTTCAAGGGGAAGGTGTCCGGTCAGGCATGCCTCAAATCAGCCTTTAAGGATCCCGACGCTCATGCCGACTTAACCGTCGATGAGTTCCGCTTTCAGAATGGACGGATGGGAACGCTCTTTGCCAAGGCGAACTGGAACAAAGGAAAGAAACAGATCGATATCGATGCACATGCCGAGGATGTAGATGGACGGACACTGGTCAATGGTTATGTGTCGCCCCCCCGTAACGAGATAGACCTGGCCATCTTAGCCAGGAATACCCGTTTAGAGTTCCTGGAAGACTTCTGCGGCAGTTTCATGGATAACGTGAAGGCAAGAGGCACCGGTGACCTCCGTCTGAAAGGTGATCTCGGGATGATGAACCTCACCGGCATGATTGTCGCTAACGGTCCCATAGACATCACGACACTGAACACACGTTATGTGATGCAGAACGACACGGTACGACTGATTCCCGATGAGATCATCTTCCAGGCCGATACCCTCACCGACAGAAACGGGAACCGTGCCATCCTTAACGGTGCCCTTCACCACAAGCACCTCACACAGCTCACCTTCGATCTGGACATCCGTGCTGAACATCTGCTCTGCTACGACTTCCCCGACTATGGGGACAACACGTTCTACGGTACCGTATATGCCTCGGGAAATTGTACGATAACAGGAAGGAAAGGACGTATAGACTTTGACATCAATGGCACCCCCGAACGTGGCTCATTCATCGAGTACAATGCAGCCAGTCCGGATGCGATCTCCGACCAAGAGTTCATAACCTGGCGCGACAAAGCCCTGCTTGCAAGGAATGATGAGGAGGAATCATCTCCCCGTCATCCTGTGAATATCCCTCTTCCGCTGCAGGATATCCCTACCGACATCTATCTTAATTTCCTGATTAATGCCACACCCGACTTCACACTGCGAGTCTTGATGGATCAGGGTAGCGGTGACTATATCGCCCTGAACGGAAACGGAGCCTTGCATGCCACCTATTATAATAAGGGGACATTCGATATGTTTGGTAACTACCTCGTGGATCATGGTATCTACAAGCTCACCATTCAGAATGTGATCAAGAAGGATTTCCAGTTTCAGCAAGGAGGAACGATCGTCTTCGGCGGTGACCCCTACCATGCTGCCCTGAACCTGAAAGCCCTCTACTCGATCAGCGGCGTTCCCCTTTCCGACTTACAGATCGGCAGCAGCTTCAGAGAAAACAATGTACGTGTTGACTGTATCATGAATATCTCGGGTGCGCCAGAATCCCCACATGTGGAATTCGATATCGATCTGCCTACCGTCAACTCCGATGCCAAGCAGATGGTCCGTTCGTTGATCAACGGTGAGGAGGAGATGAACCAACAGGTGATCTACCTTTTAGGTATCGGTCGTTTCTACACGCAGAATGCCAACAATGCCAATGAGAACGCATCACAGAGTCAGACCAGTCTCGCCATGCAGTCATTACTCAGCGGTACCATCAGTCAGCAGATCAACTCCGTACTCAGTTCATTCGTCAACTCTAACAACTGGAATTTCGGTGCCAACATCTCTACGGGTAACGAGGGATGGAACAATGCTGAATACGAAGGACTCCTCAGTGGACGTCTCCTCAATAACCGTCTGCTCATCAACGGCCAGTTCGGTTATCGCGACAATGCCAATGCCACCACGTCGTTCATCGGTGACTTCGATGTGCGCTATCTGCTCTACCCCAACGGGAACCTTGCCATCAGGGTGTATAACCAAACCAACGACCGCTATTTCACGCGAAACAGTCTGACCACCCAAGGACTGGGTTTGATTCTGAAAAAGGATTTCAATACCTGGAGGGATCTGTTAGGCGTGAGAAGGAAGGAAAAGTGAAGAGTGATGAGTGAAGAGTGAAGAATGAAAGTGAAGAATGAAGAGTGAAGAGTGAAGAGTGAAGAGTGAAGAATGAAGAGTGAAGAGTGAAGAGTGAAGAGTGATGAGTGAAGAGTGAAGAGTGAAGAGTGAAGAATGAGATCAAATAAGAAATATATGAGAAGAATACATTTATTCGTTCTGGGTGTTTTCCTCACGGGCATAACACTCACGTCATGTCATGAGAACCTGGAAGAGCGAACAGCCCGTGAATGCAAGGAATACACCGAGAAGTACTGTCCTGTGCCCGTAGCCGCCAATGTGGTCAGTGACAGCATGGTCTTTGAACGCGACACCAAGACCATCCACTATTACTACACATTGAACGGTCCTGCCGACACTCTTCTGACGGGTGATCCCGAAAAGGACCTGCGGAAAGCACTGCTCTCGGATGTGATCAATGCCCCCAACTTAATGCACTATAAAGAGGCAAACTATAGTTTCCGCTACACCTATTTCTCCAAGAAGGAGAAGGGAAAGAAGCTATACGACTATCTCTTTACAGAGAAGGACTACCGTCAATAGTCGCTACCACATATTCGGAGCGGGTGCCGATGCGGAACTTGCCGCCCCAGATCCCCATGCCGCTGCTCACATAGTAGCGGGTGTTTCCGCGTTGCCATTCTCCAAAGGCACACTCATAAACAGCCTCCGTAATCCACGAAATGGGCCAAACCTGTCCATGATGGGTATGTCCGCTCAGTTGGAAATCGATACCGTTCTGTTCTGCTTCTTCTAAATGGTATGGCTGGTGATCAAGAACTATCAGGTATTTCGAGCGGTCAACCCCTTGCAGCAGATCCGTCAACTTCTTCCTTCTCAGGTTCGTTCTGTCATCCCTGCCGATAATACAGAGGTCACCCACCTCCATCACACTGTCCTTCAACAGCGTGATGTCCGATTTTTGGTAGAACAGACGGGAGTCGGGTTGCCCGGCATAATACTCATGGTTTCCCAAGCAGGCCACCACCGGGGCGTTCAACCGGAGGAACTCCTTTTCCATCTGCTGCTCATCCAACGGACGGGTACTATTATCAATGATATCTCCTGCTATCAGAATCAAGTCGGCTTTCTCCTGATTGATCATATCCACCCACCGCGCCAGTTCCGCTCTGCGGTTATGGTATCCCACATGCAGGTCACTGAGCATCACCACCTTCAGCGGTCGGTGAATCTTCTTCTCTGTGTTCAGGGTTAACGGCTGTCGGGCTTTATGCCGATAATGAATATTGCCATAGAAAAACACCGCAAGGAGCACACCGGCCACCGTCAGCGTTCCCGCCCAACTGTTCTTCAGAAAAGAAGGAGGCACCAAATGTACCAGTCTGCCGATGTCGAGCAACAGGAATGTCATGAACAGATACAAAAGGATGATGAGCCACGACGTTCCAATCTCATAGATCACGGTGGCCCACGTCATCGACATCTGCAGGTGACGGGTTAATCCGACGAACAGCATGAGGAATGCCACCACCATCAATGTCAGTATCAGGGTTTTGGCCCATGGCATCAACGGCAGGATCCGCCACACATGCCACAACACATATATATTACCCAGTATGGGCAACAGGAAAAAAACAATTGCTCCAAATCTCATAATCAGTCATTTTATTCAATGTGCATTATCTCAATTATTGAGAGCACAAAATTACAAAACTTTTGCGAGATTCTGGCATCATTGCACCAAAAAGAGATTAAATCTTCCGTACTATCCTTCGCATAATCGATTTTTTACACTATCTTTGCAACTGAAAACATATAAATGCAAATTATTATGGCAACAAGCTGACCAACGATGAGAAACAGGATATTTTTCACACTCCTGTCAGTGCTTGCGCTCTTTGCCTGCACCGACCGCCGCTACCCCACGACGTTGGTGGTAGCCTTCCGTATTTCGGAGATTTCATTTTGTGGAAGGTTCTGTCTGTGAAACAATTCCGACATCTGTGAGTGCAAACGGCTACAGGAGGTGCCAGAGAGTTTAACCAAAGGATCAAGAATCTTAGTTAGACTGTTATCTTAAATGCTTGATATCATGAAATATACAGAGGGGACACGGGGAACGACACCGTCATCCTTCCCTCATCCCTTAGCGGCACCTATATGCTATGCCTGTATGTTGGTATCTTCTGCTTCTATGGAACAATCAATCTGTAATCATTAAACATTTTCTTATGCTACGATCATTGTTTATTACTACACTCTTATGTGTATCCTCACTCTGCCTGGCACAGGGCAGGGTGGGCTATACGTACGATGCCTGCGGCAACCGGATATCACGCACCATTGTATTAAACACCAGAGAAACAAGGGCAGCCGCCAAGCAGAATGACGCACCCCTGAATGATTCCTTCTCCGGACATCAGATAACGCTGAGGCCCGTTTCTTCCGATGGAACATCTCCATATAATAACCCACGAACAGGAAGGGATTATGGACATGCTGGGAACCCGTTGTCTTGACAAAAGAACAGTGGAGCAGATTATTTAATTCCCTTGCTGTCCATTCTCGGATTTCTTGCTATTATGTAAAAATAGAGAAAAATTGATAGTTTGATAAAAATAATGTATCTTTGCATCGTTTAAAAGTATTATCATGAAAAGAGTTATTTGTGCATGGCAATGTCATTGTAAGGCTGGATGAGCCACATTTTAATACAAAGCATCCCACTCCTTATCATCATATGCATATCAACATCGATAACAGGTATAATACTTTAGACAAATATCTAAATCCTGTAAAAAGTAAATCGTATGATGCCCATATAAAAATTCAGCCATGGTAATAATAAATGTTGCATTAAAACGTTATAGGAAAAAATGCTTGACGGAATATTAGGATTATTTACCGATGCCCCAATTGTGCTAAGTAATTGGGATATTGATGGTCAAAGAGTAGAATTCGTCTTGGATTCTTTCTATGATGAGAAGAATCATGCTGTTATTGATATTCCTTCGGTCTTTACAATTAACTGGAGTGAGGCTTTTTTTTGTGAAGAGTATGACGGGCATAGATCGCCTAAAAAACTGATCAATAAAGAGCTTGGTGATTTTGATATGTTCTATGATGGCTCCATGACAGGCAATGGGATATGGTTAACAGGAAGTGTCAATAATTTCAGCACGTACATTACCTTGTTTTTCAAAAGGTGTCATATTGATTACCGGCCCGCAGATATGACATATTATATTAATTACATTCAGCTCTCGGCATTGCCTGTAACCGCTAAATCCGATTGGTGGAATGTGACAATACCTCCTGTTCACTCAAAAGAAGAGTTGCTTGACCGATACCAGAGTGTTGTCTTACCACAGGATCTGCCATCAAACAAACCTACATGGGATACGATAGAATCTCTTCTGTATGAGCCGTATTGGGCAAAGAATACAAGGATTGCCATTTATCATGAGGACCTTTCTACCATGCCTGAAGTAGATATCTTTTCTTATTATCGATTTATAGAAAGTTGTAGGAAAAGATGTTTTAGAGTTCTATTCATTTTCAATGATTCAGATTTTATTCTCTTTGGTTTTAATGAATTAAAGTCTAAATACGAATCCAATCAATCATGCAGATGTCTTCTCAATATGTACATACAACCATGAAAAGGCCAGCGATGATGGCCGTACTCCTGCTGATAATGATATACTAGGGAGACATGCTGGAGGTAGCCATTTCAATTTTGGAATTATGGTACCTAATTCAACAAAGTCAAACAAGTATATTGAGAATAGTGTCCATGTATTTCTACGAGATGTTAAATAAAGAACCGAGTTTTGTAATTATTATTATTCGTATCTTTGCAGCTAACTTTTCAAATCTTCGAAAGCAAATATGAAAATAACAATTCGCATTCCAAAATATGACCCTTTAAGAGAGGTAGAGTTTACCAATCCTGATGGAGAGAAAATAACTCTTGTCGGTGGATTAGAGAGTGAATGGGAAATGGGGTATCAGATCTCCTCATTCATAGATCACAATGCATTATGCATTCAGGCAAATAAGAGTGGGCTCATTTCTTTGTCCAATCAATGTCTTAGCCTTGCTCAGGAAAGCGTTTACGATGGACATCACATACATCTTGATGAATGGAATGCTTTCGATGACGAGAACTCTATTGGTATAATTATAGAAAAAACTCAGGATCCCATCAAGTATCTAAAGTAATGGATATGGAAAATGAAATCGAAATAGTGCTCGAAATACCAGATGTCGTTAATTCTGGAGAAGCGATGTTTAGTATGGCTATGGATTCTGAACTATCCGTAACCTTATCATACGAAGAATTCCTTATAGCAGGCAACAATCAAGGTCTGATCTCATTAGCATCTTTATTCATGGGACTTGCACAAGACGGTGTTCCTGATGGAACTTCCATCCGACTAACTGACAAGAACGGTTTGTCGAAAGGTTCATTGGATCTGATGATCATCAAGAAAGAATAGATGAGAACAATAAATGATGAATCATGGAATAACAATGAAACAATTAACAATTGCCGTACTCCTGCTGATAATGGCGGGAACGGCGGTGGGTCAGGTAAGACCCTTTGTGAAGGCTGGTATCGGATAGATTCCCCTCACGATAATTTGATCGTTAATAACAAAAATGTAATATGAAACAGAAGTATTTTCATGTCTTTGAAGACAATATTATAGTTGAGTTCAACTTAAATACAGATACCAGGAAGATGGAACTGTATCTTGAGGATTACTGGGATAAAGAAAAAAGGGAAACTGTTTTTTTCCCCTGTTGCTTCACCATATTTGCATGGGAAGAGGCGACATGGATAGAGAAAGGTATTCATAACTATGTTTCAACAATGCTGCCTTTGACAAATACCTTCAGTCCTCTGACAGATATATATGACATGGATCTAAAAGATGATGTGCTGATAATAGAAGGGAGGCAGGAGAATGGTATGTACCCTACCCTGTATTTCAAGAATTGCCAGTGGTCATTTTCTCATGTTGACATGTCCTCACATGTTAACATGTTTCAAACAGCTGCTCCTGAATCTATTCTCAAGCGTGACTGTTCCGACCGTATCATCCCTAAGGTTACAAACAAAAAAGAACTTCTTTTCTTCATGGACAAGATTCTGAAAGTGCCACCTCGATATGGGCTGACATGGGAAAATCTTGAAGAAAACCTATATGGTCGAGATTTTTCGGGATGTAATGTTATGTTACTTTACCATGAGGATATTTCTCAGATGCCAGTAGAAGATTTAAGACAGTATGCCGATCTCATAAACAGGTGTAACCGCAATAATAATCATTGCTACTTCATTTTTAATGAGCACGATTATCAACTGATGATGCGTTTAGTAAATAATTCACACGATTAGCATAATTATCCCTATGAGAAAAAGAATAACTAATTTATTGTTTACGTTATCCTGTATAACAATTCTCTCGACAAGTTTACTTCCTGTTTTCTGGTGTGTGATGTGGTAGAGAATTTAGAGATGAAGAGAATATTGATCGTATTATTATTGCTTTGCTGCGTTACCTTCCGATTGGGGGCTCAGCAGCAGATCAGGCATGAGTTCAGTATGGGATACAGTGTTGGAAACAACATGGCCGATAAAAAGGTTAATGATGTGGTAGATCACTATTTGGAAACCTATCATATGGAAAGT
>DETG01000091.1 GCA_002361535.1 Prevotella sp. UBA3294 | reverse complement strand
TCCTCGCAAAGCTGGAAATACTCATAGTAGCCCAGTCCCATCGACTGGTGGTATCCCCATGTATTCTTCAGTCCCTTGCGCTGTTCCTTCGGTCCAACGGTAGTTTTCCAACGATAGGTATTCCAGAATCCGTCACCGCCACCATGCACCACACAACCTCCGGGGAAGCGCATGAACTTCGGATGCAGGTCGGCCAGTGCTTGAGTCAGATCCTTACGCATGCCATGTCCTTTGTATGTATCGTCTGGCATCAGCGACACCATATCGATATCCATTGTTCCCTCGTTGAGCACCAGAATCTGCAATACGGCATTCTTGCTATCGGCCTCTGGGGAGAGGACAACCTCCACCTTCTTCCATGTCTGATCACTTACATGATCGATGGTGCAGTCGGCCAAGAGTTTAGGATCTCTCCCCCATCCTTGCTGAGGTTCCACGAGAGCTACGCGCACCGTCTTATTTCCCCCTTTCACATTTCTGAGGAAAGCAGAGAAATGATAGTTTGCACCGGCTTTCACCGAGAACCCATCAAAGCCGTCGTTCTGGATACCGAAACCTTTCCAGCCCTTATAGTCGTAATACTCCTTCACCCTCTCCACATGTAGCCGCATATAGGTAGGGTTATTCGGGTGAATCGGCTGGTCCATCCGTGGTTCGAGATATCCCAAGGAATGACCAGGACGAATCATACGCCAGGCTGTCCCGGGTCCCCAACCATCACGTTCTACCGGACTATACTCAAATGAGCCGTTCTGCACCAACTCGGCATAAAGGCCACCATCGGCAGCACTGCTGATATCCTCGAAGAAGATACCAATCAAATTATCACTGATCGCCTTACCCCCGGCAGGTGGGGTCAAAGCTTTCTGGGCATGAATGCCCAAAGCGGCCATCATCATGACGGCCAGAAAGGATTGCCTTTTCATCATATTAACTTGTTGTTTTGTAAAATTTGCGATGATGCCACAAAGATACGAATAAAATTTCAAATAACCTTATCTTTCCCCACAAATGCGACAAGATCATAAGAATTTATATGTTTACTTTGGTAAAAGGTATTCCTCCATCGTGATAACCGTGCTGTATCCGCCCACTAAACGTTCATTCTCATGGCGGTTGACGCCGGCATAAGTCAGACTACTGTCTTCGTACCGTTTGAACTTATAGACTGCATCGTTCATCAGAGCTTCGTTGAAGACATTCAGGCTGACCAATAATGCGAAATCCTGTTTCGTAAGCCCCGTTACACGTTCAAACAGTTTGGGTTCCAGTTGCAGGATGACATCTTTCAGCGAATACTCGCGGTAGTCCGTCAGGTACATAAAGATGGGAATGCGCGTGGCAAACTTCATCAGTTTCTCCTGTATCTGCCGGCGCTTACTCTTGATTTCCTTTTCGGCGTCGCTCAGTTCCTTCTTTTCACTCCGAGTCAGCCCCTCTTCGCTCTCTTTGCGTTTCTTCTTGATGGCATCCGTCTTGTTGATGATGGTCTCAATGTCCTGATTCAGCGAGCGGAATCCCTCAATCTTCATCAGCGCGGCCATTGCCTCCTGGTTGTTCATCAGCCGCTGGAGCGTGAAGTTATCCACGTTCACCAGCAGGGCGCTTTCCCACCTCCGCGCCAGGAGCGTGGCCGAAGTGTTGTTCATGGCCATGTCGAGAATGTCGCTTGCCGAGAGTGCTTTCATCACGCCGTTCTCATAGCATAGCACAGGCAGGAACTTGATGAAGTCGTCGACACATTTCTCGGGGTTTCCCTCTTCAACATTCAGCTGGCAGGAGTAGTCGGCCACCTTTCTCAAGGCTCTGTTCGGAGCGAAGTCGAACACATAGCAAACGTGTTTCAGAATCTCCACCCGGTTCGGATGCAGTCCGTCGCTGTTGGTGATGGTCCACGGCGACTGCACGCGGAAGGCCGCCTGGAAATAAGTCTCGGGCGACGACGTGTCGCGCAGCATGAAGATACCCGTCCACGGACGAACGGTAACACCCGTGGTCAACTTACCGCAAGTCAGCGTGATGGTCTTGCAATGCAGAGGGTCAGGATGCGACATAGCCCGTTCCACGGGTGGCAGGGCCTGTTGTCCGATGCCTGCCTGAGTGCCTGCACACACGACTACGCGATATTCGTGATAGAACGTGTTCTGTAATTCCGCCAGCAGATTCCTCATGGCGTAGCACGAAGCCACGTTGGGCAGAAACCAAAGCGTGTGGTTCATGTTCGAGTAGAGGTCGCCGTTGAGAAAAGGCAGCGGCGGTTTCCGATTGCCTGTTTTCAGGTCGTTGATAGAAGTTGGCAGATACTGTCCGCGCAGCATGTCGAGCCACTTCTGCACCTCGTCGTGATATTTGAACACGGCTTCCTCGCCTCGTCCTTCTGCCTCGAAGAATGAGTTCAGGTCGAACTCGTCGAACTCTCCTTCCTCGGCCACTCTCGATATTTCCGCAGGCAGCTGATAGGTGAGCATCACCATCCGCGGCAGCGAGGCGTAGGGGTTGTCGGGCTTGTCGCCCCACTTTTCCTTTTCCCGTTGCTCGTCCGAATAGGTCCAGTTGTATATTTGTTCCTCGATAAACTCACCCGAGGCGATGGCACGGAAGGGAGTGCCCGACAGGTAAAGATAGTGATTCGACGTGATGGGTATCAAGTCCTCGTCGAAATAGTCGGGATTCTCTATCTCGCCTCCCAGGTCTTCGCTGACACCGATCAATTCCCTGGCATTCTCGCGCCAAGCGCCATAGTGGTATTCATCCAGCACGATGCAATCCCAGTTGAATTCACGTGCCCATTCATGTTTTAGTTTCATGCCGCCGCTTGCCGTGTTCTTTCCCAGAAAATCTTGGAACGAACCGAACACCACCATCGGCTTTGACTTGTCGGCATGCTCAAACTGATAGTCGATGCTGGCTTCCGTACTTCTTGCAATAAACTGCCAACCGCGGAAATCCACATGCGTCATCAAATCCTCCTCCCATGCATGAACCACGGCGGGTTTGAATGTCAGCACTAAGACGCGTTTCCACCCCATGCGTAGTGCCAGTTGATAGGTGGTGAAAGTCTTGCCGAAGCGCATCTTGCAATTCCAAAGGAAGTGAGGCACGCGGCCTGCTTCACTCTTGTAACTTTCGAAGTATGCTGCTGTCTTCTCCACGGCTCTTTCTTGTTCCGGGCGCATGCCAAATGCCTTGTCACGATTCCACGCCACGTCTATATGTTCCCTGACTGCTTCGATGGCGGCCCTGACCTGCTGGGGTGTGCAGCGATACCATTCACCCTCCACATGCTGGCATCCCATCTTCACCAGTTGGCGATGCACATCATGGTCCATAAACGCCGTACCGTCCTGGCGCATGGCCGACTCTTCCACCACTATGCGGTAGGGCGGTTCGCCGGGGCGCACGATGTTATATTGCTGGCGCACCCGTTGCTGCACGCCAATGGTTGTATAGCCCACCTTCAAGACACCTTTCAGGTTGGGGTCGTGCTTGTCCTCGTAAGCATAGATCATCGGAGACGCCTCCGACTTCCGTGGGAAATAATTTGTTGCCATAACCTTATTTTTTTTCGTTATGGCGCTCAACTGACAAATTCTGATCAGATCATTCGGTTCAGTTTGATCGGGTTCATTCGCATATCCCAAAAAGCAGAAATTGTAATCACGTCACCATCAATTCTATAAATCATCTTATAATACTGGTTGATAATGACCGAACGATATTCAATTTTTCTATTTGTCAACAACGGCTCTTGGTGATACGCCTTGGGGTATTTCAATATATGCTGTTGTTTTCTACTATTCTATTCAGCAATCTTTCAACCGAACGCATACCTCCCCATTCTGCATAGTAGTCCGTAATCGCAAGCAATTGTTGCCGTGCTTTAGGAGAAATCTCAATACGCATGATGTCTGTAACGTTCTTTAATTTCAGACACAACGTTCTCCCAAGGAATACATTCGCCTGCCTCGAATTCTTTTTCCGACGCATCAAGGTCGTTCATGGCCTCTTCCCAAGTAGAAGGGCCAAGAACAGGTACATCCAACTGTTCCTTCTCACTATAAGTAACAGCGGCAGATGGTTCGGAACACATGCCTGCGCTTTCATCCTCTTCGAGTATCGGATACTTCTCTTTTTCCATGTCAATGCGTTTTTATACCGCAAAGATAGAAGTTTCTTTTCAAACTTCCAAATATTGGAGCAGCGAATGCAGAGGAAAGCTTGCTTTTGCTCTGCTGAGTCGTGACAAAATTCGACCGCTGATCAAATAAACTATCAAAAACTTGTCAAAGAGCGCCTTATGTTATTATACTGTTTTCTTTCGTTTATTCCATCGGGCGAATCATCGATTCTATGAACTGGATTTCCTCGTCAGTCAATCCGTATTTCTTGTAGAGTTCCTCGTCCGTCCAAGGCTTAGAGAAGTCTTGGAGGGGGACGAAGGCATAGACTTTGCTCGTAGCATGTTGGGTGTTTTTTCGTTGTAGAACTAAGAATCTGAAAAACTTCGTCTTGATGTAACTAATTACATTCTCACATATTCTTTTTGTAGAGAATGGACCTATAACAAGGTATGTCTCAGTACAACATGAATTAGGCATACCAAGAAATGGCTTTCCAAGAACAAGATAAGGGAAATCACCTCTTTCACCATATGCATAAGAAATATATACTTTATATTCATCTATCCAATTCTGATTTAACGTTATCTCTTTCCTTGAAATATAGCCGTTTTCAGGATAGGCAAAAATATCAACATCACCATTTCGTCTTTCTTTCCTAACTCGCGAATTTGTTTCAATACCAAAGGGTTTACGAGAACTTATCTGTACTGCAAATCCATTTTCTTTCTTTTCCTTTATTTTTCTTATAATGTTAATTGCCTTATTGAATCTTATAAAGGAACTAAATTCAGAAAGGTATCTTTCTGTTTCAATAGACTCATTACCCTTTATATTCCTTACGATACATTTTCCTCTTTTATCACGATTCCAAAGAAAATAACAAACACCACCTGAAATGTCAATACCAGGAAAACAATCTGTCGCATCAAAGAAATCCACTAAGCATCTTATTCTTTCATCTTGCAACATAGAATCTCTAAAATCATCAAGACCCTTTCCTCCAGCATACCACCTTGCAGGAATAATCATACAAAGATATCTGGGATTAAGTTTCTTGGCTTGTTGTACAAAAAGATGATATATAGGTTTTGCACTTGCCCTTGCTCCCCCATCATCCAGCTGATACGGCGGATTGCCGATAATTACATCGAA
>DETG01000052.1 GCA_002361535.1 Prevotella sp. UBA3294 | reverse complement strand
GCAGGTTGCCGAAGAACAGCATTCCTAACAGAGGCAAACCTGATGGTACGATAAAGGTGGTGAGTAGCAGTCCGATAATCGGGAATAGGATACGCTCGGTCTGACTAACATGGCGCACGGGTTTCATCCGGATCAGACGTTCCTTCTTGGTAGTCATCATGCGCATCACCATGGGCTGGATTACCGGTACCAAGGCCATATAGGAATAGGCGCAGACGGCAATGGCTCCCATCAGGTTCGGGGCAGTCTTAGAAGACAGGAAGATAGCGGTAGGCCCGTCGGCACCACCAATGATGGCGATACCTGCGGCTTGGTTGGGTTCAAACCCTAATGCTAAGGCCAGCATGTATGCACCGAAGATACCGAACTGTGCAGCAGCACCGATCAACACTAACTTCGGGTTCGCGATGAGAGCGGAGAAGTCGGTCATGGCACCGATACCCAGGAAGACGAGCGGGGGATACCATCCCTGGCGGACTCCCTGATAGAAGATATTCAGTACGGAGTTGTCCTCATACAGTCCGATCTCCAGTCCGGCATCAGCACGGAACGGGATGTTTCCGAGGATGATACCCAGACCGATCGGAACGAGCAGCAACGGCTCGAAGTCTTTTTTGATGGCGAGCCAGATAAAAAAGGCTCCCACGGCAATCATAATGAGGTTGGGAATCGTCGCGTTGGCGAATCCTGTATAGGTAAGGAACTCATTAAAATTGTTTGCGATGAATTCTGTGAAACTCATAATTTACTTGTAACTTGTAACTTATCACTTTTAACTTATCACTTACCCAATCGTGATCAGCGTTGCCCCTTCCATCACGGTGTCGCCCTGACCTACCAATACGGAGGTAACAGTGCCAGTGGTTTCTGCTTCGATGTTGTTCTGCATCTTCATGGCCTCCAGAATGATGACAGTTTCACCGGCTTTCACGGCCTGTCCTACAGCTACTTTCACTTCAGTAATCGTACCGGGCAGCGGAGCTGTCACCTTAGCACCCGATCCTTCCTGAACGGGAGCGGTAGCAGGCTTGGCGGCTGGTGCCGGGGCTGCTGTTGCCGCTGGAGCAACCACAGGGGTCACCTTCTTGGGCTTGGTGCCTTTCACCGGTTCTTTCATTTCTACCTCAAAAGGCTTTCCGTTGACGGTCACCTTGGCCGTTGTTCCCTCAATTTCCTCAATCTCTACTTCGTAGTCAATACCATTGACTTTATATTGATATTTATCCATTTTTCTTTATTTTTATTCTTTGATTTCTGAACTTGATGATTTCTGATTCTCATCTTTCCCTCCCTTTGGGAGGGTTGGGGTGGGTTTTACAAATCGTTATTCCACATGGTGTGGTGAGGACGGATGGTGATGATACCGCTCTCTTCATCATGCAGGTTGTCTTGATACTCCTTCAGAGCCATGGCGATGACAGCAAGATAGACATCATCGTCTTCCTTCTTCTTCTTGCTGGGCGGAATCTTTGAATCCTTAGCTTCTATAGGCATACGGGCCGCCTTTGTCTTGGAGGTCTTCACCCATCCCGCTTCGCGGCTCTCCCTGTCGGATTTCTCTTTCCGTGCCATATATTTCCCTAACAGACTGAAGAACACAAAGAGCAGAGCCAGACAAGAAAATACGATACCCATGGAAAGAACGGTGATACCGAAGCCATGAGGATCATCGCGTTTCAGACGGGCGATCTTTGTTTCGTTGATCTCGATGTAGTTGCCGATACCAGGGGTGACGGCCTCCACAGCCTTTACGTCCCATTTCATTTCCCCGTCCTTGATTCGGGCATAGGATTTGTTCTCGCCAAGAGATGGAACGGAGATGGAGTCGATCAGGTCAACGCCATTGCCGTCGTAGAGGGCGATCCAGAGAGGCTTCCCGTTTTCTACCTTGGAAGCAAAGTGCATGGCACCCTTGGCAGGATTGGAGTTCAGGAAAAGGAGCAGGTGGTCACGCCCTGCCATGATGGTACGCTCATCCCCGTTAGGAATGATTTGCATCTTGGCAATGCGTTGAGGTGCAGAGAGCGAAGCGTTGAGTACGCTGCGGTCGGTGGTGATGAACATACCTCTGATGTTGTAAGTGGAAAAAGAGGTGTTCGCCAGCTCCACCCATGGCAGGTGCTCTCCGAATTCGTCTTGCAAACTGGCGGTGTTGTTTGTCAGCACCTCATTGATTTTGATGTTCTTCGCTCCTTGTGCGAACATCATCGAGGTGGATGTCATCAACATACCGCAGAGCAGTATTCCGAGTTTTCTCATGTTGTTGAAAATTATTATGTAAGTTTATTATTCTGATTGTCAAAGGTTTCCGTCAATGTATCATCAAGGCTGTTCCAGGCAGACTGCTATCCGCCGCAGAAGAAGAGGACGATGATCTGCGCGGTGAAGATACGCAGGAACATGGAAAGCGGATAGACCGTGGAGTAGCCCACGGCAGGAGCCTCCTTGGAGCACAGACTGTTGGCATAGGCAAGTGCTGGCGGGTCGGTATAGGTTCCGGCCAGCATACCCATGATGGTAAAGTAGTTGAACTTGTACCGTTTCCGTGCAATCGTACCTATTATTAATATAGGGATGGTGGTGATCAGGAATCCCGATGCCACATACAACAGTCCGTCTCCTTGAACCACGGTCTCCCAGAAACCGGCACCGGCCTTGATACCCACACTGGCCAGGAACAATACCAGTCCGATCTCACGTAACATCATGTTCGCACTTGTCGTGGTGTAGGTGACCAGTCGTATTTTATAACCATATCGGCCGATGAGAATGGCGATGATCAGCGGGCCACCAGCAATACCCAGTTTTACAGGAACAGGCATGCCGGGGATGGCAAAGGGCAGGGAGCCGAAGATAATACCGATGATAATGCCAATGAAAATGGTAGCTATGTTCGGGGCATTCAGACGATGGGCGGAGTTTCCCATCAGACTGGTGACACGGGCCACTGCATCTTCCGGACCAACCACCATGATGCGGTCGCCTACTTGTAACGGCAGACTGACGCTGGCAAAGAGGTCGATGCCATGACGGGTGACACGAGTCACGTTGACACCGTGCACACTGGAGAAGTGCATCTTTCCCAAGGTCTTACCATTGATGGAAGGATTGGTGACGATGATACGGCGGCTCACCATCGGCTGGTCCTGCTGTTCCCAGTCTATCTCAATCTCCGGACCGATAAAGGCGATGATGGCTTCGGCATCGGCTTCAGCGCAGACAATGTTTAGCTGGTCATCCAGATGAAAGATCGTGTCGCGGTTGGGAATGCTGACATGACCGTCGTGCAGAATCCTTGAACACACAAAGTCACGGTTCAGGAAGTCGTGCACCTGCAACATGGTCTTTCCTTCTAAGTACTGGTTTGTCACCTTCAGACGCAGACGGTAGGGCTTCACCGCACCGTTGGCCTCGTCTTGCTGTTCCAGTCGCCGTTCCTCGTTGGCGAACTTGATGCCGCAGATGTAACGAATGGCGATGGTGGCACCGATGATACCCAATACACCTAACGGGTAGGCACAGGCATATCCAGAGGCTATCTGTGGGGCATTGTTGGTGAATACACTGTTCAAGGCCTCGTTGGCAGCACCTAATCCCGGGGTGTTGGTCACTGCGCCATATAACGTTCCCACCATCATCGGCAGGTTATTGGGATCCGATGTGTCGAAGAAAAGGTAGTAGCAGCCGAACATCACGGCAATGTTCAACAGGATGGCAGCGGTGGCTAACCCGTTGAGCTTGATGCCTGCTGTACCGAAACTCTCAAAGAATCCCGGTCCTACCTGCATACCGATCATAAAGACGAAAAGAATCAGTCCGAAGTCCTGCATAAACGTGAGGATGTCAACAGGGGCGGTGAAACCGATGTGCCCCGCTACAATACCGGCAAACAGTACGAACGTGACACCTAAGGAAATACCGCCGAATTTCACTTTTCCCAACAGAACGCCAATGGCAATGACGATAGAATACAGTAACACGATATGCGCTACTGATTGCGTGTTTGTAAATATCTCAGTTATCCAATCCATAACATATTATGTATGACAAAAGGCAGGCTCCAGCACCTCCCTCCTTGATTTCGCAAATTTGGTGCAAAGGTACTCATAAATTACTCATTTAAAGAATTTTTGTGCATTTATTTTAGGCTGAAAAATAACTTTTTGAATTTTTAATGATTAAATATAAATTTCTTCGATGAATATCGCGTTATCTCGGAAAAAAAAATTATCTTTGCAGCGGAATAGGGGTGGTGATGACTCTCACTACACTTATAATCATGACAACTCACTTTAATAACTTATTATATTAATACACAACGCTATGTCAAACAGTAAAGAAAAACTCTTTACCGAGTTCACAGCGCCAACCACCCAAGAGTGGCTGGACAANNGTAAATAAATCTTTTAACCATTGAAATGATTCCATAACATACAATAAATTTGGGTGCAAAGGTACTAAAAAATGCGCAACAAGAATTATTTTGTGCAGTTTTTTTTCGCCGAATTCCTGTCTTTTTCAATAATTAACCTTTTTAACCTTTTTTCTTTGTGCATAAAGATAAAATATTTATAAAAAGTTCGTTTGTTCGGAAATAAGTTATTATCTTTGCAAACTCAGAACTGAATAACAACACTTATTATAATAATACAGATTCGAGAAAAGATTTATGGAAAACAAAGAAAAACTCTTCACCGAGTTTACCGCGCCTACCACTCAAGAGTGGCTGGACAAGATTGAAGTCGATCTGAAAGGTGCAGATTTCAACAAACGACTGGTATGGAGAACAAATGAAGGTTTTAACGTACAACCTTTCTACCGCCGCGAAGACGTGCTGAAACTGAAGACTCCCGACTCTCTGCCGGGTGAGTTCCCGTTTGTCCGTGGTAACAAAAAGAATGACAACACTTGGTACATCCGTCAGGATATCCATGTGGATGATGCTGCAGAGGCTAACAAGAAAGCCTTGGACATCCTGAACAAGGGTATCGACTCACTGGGATTCCGCATTCCGGGAAATAAGGTGAGCGAGGCATTCATCGACCAACTGCTCGATGGAATTCTCTGCGATGTGGTTGAGGTGAATTTCCACACTTGTCAGCGTCATGCTTTGGAACTGGCTCAGATTCTCACGGCATACTTTGAGAAGAAAGGTTATGACAAAGAGAAGATCGTAGGTTCCATCGACTTCGACCCAATGGAGAAGATGGTGATGAAGGGAAAGGATGTAACTCCCGCTCTTGCTATCGCTCCCCAGTTGGTAGAGGCTTTGAAGGATTATCCTCATTTCCGCTGCATCTGCGTGAACACCATTGCACTGAACAATGCAGGTTCTTACATTGTGCAGGAGTTGGGTTATGCTTTGGCATGGGGTAATGAGTATCTGCAGCAACTGGTGGATGCCGGTGTGGATGTGGATCTTGCTGCCAAGAAGATCAAGTTCAATATGGGTGTTTCTGAGAACTATTTCATGGAATTGGCTAAGTTCCGTGCCGCCCGTCTGCTTTGGGCTCAGATCGTGAAACAGTATGAGCCGAAGTGCGACTGTGCCTGCATGATGTGTGTGAATGCCGTTACTTCCAAGTACAACCAGACCTTGTTCGACTCGTATGTGAACCTGTTGCGTTCACAGACTGAGGCTATGAGTGCCGCCCTTGCCGGTGTACACTCCATGGTGGTGACTCCGTTCGATGTGACATACGAGGAGCCGACAGACTTCTCAGAGCGTATCGCTCGTAACCAGCAACTGCTGTTGAAAGAGGAATGCCATTTCAATACGGTGGTTGATCCGGGTGCAGGATCTTATTATATCGAGCATCTCACCGACAGTCTTGCTGTTGAAGGCTGGAAGATCTTCCTCAAGGTAGAGGAGGAGGGTGGCTTCTTAGCTGCCGTGAAGGCCGGAACCGTACAGGATGATATCAATGCAACCAACGTGAAGCGTCATGGTGATGCTGCAAAGCGCAAAGAGTTCATCTTAGGAACCAACCAATTCCCGAACTTTATCGAGAAGAGCGAAGGCAAACGTGCTATGGGTAAGACTTGCTGCTGCGGCTCTGGTGAAACGACATGCGAGCATCCTTTCAAGGCCATCGAGAGTACTCGTTTGGCAGCAGACTTTGAGGATCTGCGTATTCACACTGAGGAAACCAAGGTGCCCACAGCTTTCATGCTCACGATCGGTAATCTTGCCATGCGCCAGGCACGTGCCCAGTTCTCTTGCAACTTCCTTGCCTGTGCAGGTTACAAAGTGATCGACAACCTCGGCTTCAAGACAGTAGAAGAGGGTGTTGATGCTGCTTTGGAGGCCAAAGCCGACATCGTGGTGATCTGCTCCAGTGATGATGAATATGCAGAATATGCTATCCCTGCATTCAAGTATCTTGATGGTCGTGCTATGTTCGTGGTAGCTGGTGCTCCTGCTTGCATGGAGGACTTGAAGGCTGCCGGCATAGAGAACTTCATCCATGTGAAGTGCAATGTTCTTGAAACTCTTAAGGAATATAATGCAAAGTTAGGTATATAATTATTGGAGGACAAAAGATGAGAAAAGATTTTAAAAATATCAATATCTATGCCGGCATTCAGGCCAAAGACGGTAATGCCTGGCTGAAGGAGAATAATATAGTACCTAACTGGAAAACTCCAGAACATATTGAGGTCCGTCCTGTTTATACAAAAGAAGATCTGGAGGGCATGGAGCATCTTGACTTCACGGCAGGTATCCCCCCTTACCTCCGCGGTCCGTATTCCATGATGTATCCCTTCCGTCCGTGGACTATCCGTCAGTATGCTGGATTCTCTACCGCAGAAGAGTCGAATGCCTTCTATCGTCGTAACCTGGCATCAGGTCAGAAAGGTCTTTCCGTAGCTTTCGACCTGCCTACACACCGTGGTTATGACCCTGACAACCCCCGTGTGGTGGGTGATGTGGGTAAGGCTGGTGTGTCTATCTGCTCTTTAGAGAATATGAAGGTGCTCTTTGCCGGTATCCCTCTGAACAAGATGTCTGTGTCGATGACCATGAATGGTGGTGTGCTGCCAATCCTGGCTTTCTACATCAACGCTGGTCTGGAGCAGGGTGCCAAGCTGGAGGAGATGGCAGGAACCATCCAGAATGATATCTTGAAGGAGTTCATGGTACGTAACACCTATATCTATCCGCCAGCATTCTCCATGAAGATCATTGCCGACATCTTCGAATATACTTCGCAGTTCATGCCAAAGTTCAACTCCATCTCTATCTCTGGCTATCACATGCAGGAAGCCGGTGCTACGGCAGATATCGAGTTGGCATACACGTTGGCCGATGGTATGGACTATCTCCGTACAGGTGTGAATGCCGGTATCCCGGTGGATAAGTTCGCTCCGCGCCTGTCGTTCTTCTGGGC
>DETG01000058.1 GCA_002361535.1 Prevotella sp. UBA3294 | reverse complement strand
ATGAACGGAACACAGCACAAATAGCCCCCCACAACTGCTCAATAGGATCATTGGGGAAGTCCTTACCTGTGCGTTCCTTGATAGCGGCCTTGAACAACTGAACCAGTTTTTTCAGCTCATCCACAGAGAGATCCTTGTCCAGTTTCACGCCACGCTCGGCCTTTACTTTCTCAATAATTTCCTCGAATGGATCGATGTCTTCTTTGTTCACAGGCTTCATCTCAAGCACCACATCACCGTACATCTGCACAAAACGACGGTAGGAGTCATAAACGAAATGGGGGTTATTGGTCTTCTTTACCATACCTTCAGCCACCTCGTCATTCAGACCTAAGTTCAGGATAGTGTCCATCATACCCGGCATAGAAGCACGGGCACCAGAACGTACGGAAACCAACAGCGGGTTCTCCTTGTCACCGAACTTGCTGTTCATTAACTCCTCGATGTGCTTAACAGCATTCATCACGTCGTCATTCAAGACCTCCATGATCTTCTCCTGGCCTACCTGATAATACTCGTTACAGCAATCAGTAGTAATTGTAAAACCTGGAGGTACGGGTACACCGATCAGATTCATTTCAGCAAGGTTTGCACCCTTGCCACCCAGTGCCTCACGCATTTGCGCATTTCCTTCGGCTTTTCCATTACCGAAAAGATAAACTCTTTTTTCGCTCATAGTTTTAATATGTATTACTATAAATAAGTTGGTCGTATTTAAAGTGCAAATATACAGATTTTCTTCGACACCTCCAAATATTTAGGCATGAATTTGCTATGTTGACTTTGCATTTTCAGAAATCTCTTGTGATTTTTAATTTTTAACCGCATATTCTGCAGATTACCGAAGATAATTCGTAACTTTGCACCAAATTGCAATCATCGAAATGAGCAGAAAGAAGAAACCATATCCCATTTTGGAAGGAATTGAGATCGAAGCATGTGCTGCCGCAGGCAACTCGTTGTTTCATTGGAATGAACTTGTTGTATTCGTCCCTTTTTGTGTGCCAGGTGACATTGTTGATGTACGGATTCGGAGGAAGAAACACAATTATGCCGAAGGTGAGGTTGCCAGATTTATAAAATATAGTAATGTACGCGCGATTCCACGATGCGAACATTTTGGGATCTGCGGGGGATGCCGGTGGCAGAACCTGCCTTACGAGGAACAACTAAAAATGAAAGAACAGCAGGTAAAGGACCAATTGATCCGTATCGGAAAGATCAAACTACCTCCTTTCCGTCCTATCCTCGGTTCCGTGAATCAATGGGAATATCGCAATAAGCTCGACTTCGGTGCCTCCAACAGGCGGTATCTCACCAAAGAGGAGATACAAAGTGGCAGAGAATTCCAAAGAAATGCTTTGGGATTCCATATTACAGGAGCCTTTGATAAAGTGCTCCCCATTACGAAGTGCTATCTGATGGATGACCTGCAGAACCAAATCCGACAGACAGTTTTCGATTATGCACAAGAACATGAAATTAGTTTCTTCGACCTTAAGGCACAGACCGGTATGCTCCGTGACATTATCGTTCGCAATTCCAATACAGGCGAATGGATGGTGATTGCACAGATGCATATCGACCATACTCCCATTACCCCCGACCACACAGAGCAAGATGAGAAAAGAAGTATTGACGAACAATGGGAGAAGGTTTTCGGTATGCTTCAACATCTTGCTGATAAGTTCCCGCAAATCAGCTCATTATTATATCTCGACAATCAAAAGGGGAATGACACGATAGGTGATCAAGACATCAAAGTTTTTAAAGGTAACGACTATATCTTCGAACAAATGGAAGACCTGCGGTTCAAGGTCGGCCCCAAGAGTTTCTACCAAACAAACACTGATCAGGCATACCATCTCTACAAGGTTGTGAAGGAGTTTGCATACCAGGAACCACAACCAGCAACGATCAACAAGCCTGTTGTCTATGACCTCTACACAGGTACAGGTACAATAGCCAACTTCATAGCACGACAAGCCGAAAAGGTGATCGGCATAGAATATGTCCCAGAAGCCATTGAAGACGCGAAGGTCAACTCTGAAATCAACCATATTGACAATACGCTATTTTATGCTGGTGACATGAAAGATGTCCTAAGCGAAGATTTCATCAAACAGCATGGCCGCCCCGACATCATCATTACCGATCCGCCGCGTGCCGGTATGCACCCCGATGTTGTACAAACCATCCTGAGAGCCGCCCCCCAACGGATTGTTTATGTGAGTTGCAACCCTGCAACCCAGGCACGTGACATCCAACTGCTCAGTGAGCAATATCAGGTAACAGCCATTCAACCTGTTGACATGTTCCCACACACTCCTCATGTGGAAAATGTGGCACTTCTACAAAAAAAATAACCTTATTCAGTTAAATATATTTGGAACTTTCTGGATATTTAATTATATTTGCAGAAAATTACCAAGCCACCTATTCTTTTAACTAAAATAATACACCATGATTAAGAAGACAATGCTCATGTTCCTGTTGGCATTCCTAACTGTGTCAGCAAGAGCTGAAAAGAATCCAGAAGTCGAGGAGGTGCAAAACACCACAGAAAAGAAAACTGTAGAATTACCCCAGTGGATTCAGAACATTAAATTTAGCGGTTATGGCATGCTTCAGTATCAGGCCCAAGACAAAGAAGGTGCCAACTCGAACAGTTTCAACTTGCGACTGGCTCGTTTCATCCTCGATGGTAAGATTGGTGACTTTGACTGGCGTGCTCAGATTCAGGGTACCAATGCAAAAGGTCCCGGTGAACCCACAGTGCAACTGGTTGACCTTTATGCAGAGTGGAGAAAGATCCCAGAGTTCAAAGTCCGCGTAGGACAGTTCAAACGTGCCTTTACCTTTGAAAACCCCACCCACCCCATCACACAGGGTTGGAGAAGCTATGCTGACGTCATTAACCGTCTCTCTGGTTTCGGTGACCGTGCCGGTGAGAAATCCAGTGGTGGTCGTGACATCGGTATTCAGTTGTCGGGCGACATCCTGCCCAATGCCAACGGACGTAAATTGCTCCACTACCAAGTAGGTGTCTATAATGGTGAAGGTATCAACCGAAGCGACAAGAACAACCAGAAAGATATTATCGGTGGTCTGTGGGTAATGCCAGTCAAGGGTGTCCGCATCGGTGCATTCGGCTGGAAGGGAAGTCACGGTGGCATGACAACCTTAGATGGAACCAACGAGAACGTACCTCTGAATCGCTACTGTATCTCTGCCGAATACGACAAGGATGAATTTACTTTCCGTGCCGAGTATTTGCACTCTCAAGGATGGGGATCAGGAGCAATTGGCAGCAACGTCATCAACTATAATTTAGGCGACAAGGCTGATGGATGGTATGCCTTCGGTATCGTGCCGCTGATTAAGTCTAAGCTCCATGCCAAAGCCCGTTATCAGACCTATCGCGTATCGAAGGAATGGAGCAGTTCTGTCAATCAGGTAGAGTGTGGTCTGAACTACTTCTTCTCCAAGAATCTGGAAGTCCATTTGGAGTATTCGCATGTGAACGACCGTAACCTCGCGTCCGGTAAGCATAACTACAACTTAGTGGATATGGAACTCGACTTCCGATTCTAAGAAAATTTGGTTCTTTAATAACAATTCTGGGAGCATGACGATGATATGATATACATAAGTCATGCTCCTCTCCTATCATGATCATTTTCACTATTTCTATTAACTTATGAATATTCCAACAGTATTTTGGCTTGTGCCGATCGCTTCTATCGTGGCCCTCGGTATGGCTTGGTTCTTCTTCAAGAGCATGATGAAGGCCGACGAGGGAACACCTCGTATGAGAGAGATTGCCGAGTATGTGCGCAAAGGTGCCATGGCGTACCTGAAGCAACAATACAAGGTGGTGATTTACGTATTTATTGCCTTGGCTGCACTCTTTGCATTCATGGCGTACGGACTGGGGGTCCAGAACCCATGGGTTCCGTTTGCTTTCCTCACTGGAGGATTCTTCTCGGGCTTGGCAGGATTCTTCGGTATGAAGACAGCTACGTATGCATCAGCCCGAACGGCCAATGCCGCCAGAAAGAGCCTTGATGGCGGACTGAAAATCGCCTTCCGGTCTGGTGCAGTAATGGGTCTTACAGTGGTAGGCCTTGGACTGCTTGACATTGCAATCTGGTTCATCGTACTGAGTTATTTCTATCATGGCAGCAACATGGCTTTGATCACCATCACGACCACCATGCTGACCTTCGGAATGGGTGCTTCCACCCAGGCTTTGTTTGCCCGTGTAGGAGGTGGTATCTATACAAAAGCTGCTGATGTGGGTGCCGATATCGTAGGGAAGGTGGAAGCAGATATCCCTGAAGACGATCCCCGCAATCCTGCCACTATCGCCGACAACGTAGGTGACAATGTGGGTGATGTAGCTGGAATGGGGGCCGACCTCTACGAGAGTTACTGTGGAAGTATCCTTTCCACAGCCGCACTGGGTGCCACAGCCTTTGCATTGAATGGTGACATGCAGTTGCGGGCCGTTATAGCACCCATGCTGATTGCCGCCGTAGGTGTGTTCCTCTCCTTGTTGGGGATTTTCTTGGTCCGCACCAAGGAAGGCGCAACGATGAAGGACTTGCTTCATTCGTTGTCACTGGGGACCAACGTGTCAGCCGTATTGATTGCCGTTGCATCCTTTGCCATTCTGTATCTGTTAGGCATTGAGAACTGGCTTGGACTGTCATTCTCTGTGATTACAGGTTTGGCTGCCGGTGTCATCATTGGACAGGCCACAGAATACTACACATCTCATAGCTACAAGCCCACCCAGCGAATTTCAGAAGCGGGACTCACAGGTTCTGCCACGGTTATCATCAAAGGTATTGGAACAGGTATGATTTCCACCTGCATTCCCGTGCTCACCATTGGTGTGGCCATCATGCTGAGTTACATGTGTGCCAATGGTTTCGATCTCTCCATGAGTGCAGAAAGTATCTCCCATGGTCTTTACGGTATTGGTATTGCCGCAGTAGGCATGCTCTCCACCCTGGGTATTACATTGGCTACAGATGCCTACGGTCCCATTGCCGATAACGCCGGTGGAAACGCTGAGATGAGCGAGTTAGGTGAGGAGGTGCGTCATCGTACGGATGCCCTCGATGCTTTAGGTAACACCACTGCTGCTACTGGTAAGGGATTCGCCATCGGCTCTGCAGCCTTGACCGCTCTTGCCCTGTTAGCATCCTACATCGAGGAGATCAAGATCGCCATGATTCGTGCAATGGAAAGCGGTGAACAGTTTATCCATCCGCTCACACAGAAAGTCTTCAATCCCGAGACAGCTACCATGCCCGACTTCATGGAGTTCTTCCAGGTGAACCTGATGAACCCGAAGGTACTCGTGGGTGCATTCATCGGAGCCATGGCTGCTTTCCTGTTCTGCGGACTGACGATGGAGGCTGTTGGACGCGCAGCGCAGAAGATGGTGGAAGAAGTGAGACGCCAGTTCCGTGAGATAGCAGGTATCCTGGAAGGCACAGGGACACCCGATTACGGTTCCTGCGTAGAGATCTCCACCCGTGCCGCTCAACACGAGATGATTTTCCCATCAATCCTCGCCATCATCATTCCGATCATTGTAGGTTGTGTGCTTGGTGTAGCTGGTGTGTTAGGTCTTCTTGTCGGCGGTCTGGCAGGTGGCTTCACCTTAGCGGTATTCATGGCCAATGCCGGTGGTGCCTGGGACAATGCAAAGAAGAATGTTGAGGAAGGAAACTTCGGTGGCAAAGGCAGCTTCGCTCATAAAGCCACCATCGTGGGTGACACTGTTGGTGATCCCTTCAAGGACACATCCGGACCTTCGTTGAACATCTTGATCAAGCTGATGTCTATGGTCAGCATCGTGATGGCAGGGTTAACCGTAGCGTTCATCTAAGGCGACCTATTGAATGATGAAAGAAAAAGACTGTACCTTTCGTTTTACATAAACCGTTTAAGGGACAGTCTTTTTCCTTTAATATGTAAGAAAAAAAAATATTTAAGGAACATTTTCCCGTTATTTCTTGGTGGTTATACAACAAATCACTATATTTGCAGTACAATACTCAAGATCTATAATAAAAAAAATGGCTTCTTACAATAAGACTAATCAAGAAAACAACAATCATATTCTTGGGCAAACTGTCCAAGAACATTCGCATACCAGTCATTCGCACTCTCATCACCAACACGGGATGAGAACAAATCACTTATCGTCTGGAAGCCACAGGCACCATCATCATGAAGACTGTTCGGAACGTTTCAAAAACCGTTCATTATTGACAGCAAAAAGGCGCAAGCTCATAGAGAAGTACCTTTTCCGCTTCACTTGTTTGCTTGCGCTGATTGTGGTGCTGACCTGTCTTTTCGTTTATTTCTTTAATCCCCAGTAAAAATTACCTTTTCAAGATTGAAATGTTTCACTTGCCAAGCCTTTGTGGAATGAGGTGGAGCAAAGAGCATATTTGAAAGCAGATGAAAGCTGGAATAGTGCAGAGGCGTTGCACAAAGTGTGCAAGACGTTTGCACAAAATGTGCAAGGCATCTGCACAAAGTGTGCAAAGCCTCTGCACAAAGTGTGCAACGTATCGGTGCAAGTTATGCCCCATGACTGCACAAAAAGAGCACAACATCCGCTCAGATTATTCCGTACCCAGTGAATGCTTGAAACAAGCGAAACATGAATCATCTATTGAGTTACCCGAAACCAGTCTGCCTCTATCCAGCCACGATTGGCTTGTCCTGCTGGCTCGACAGCTAATAGTCCGATCTTTGCTCCTATCCATTTACCTTCTTTCATCGGGAAAAGGTCACCAGCCTCTTTGAATGATTTCCCATTCATGCTGTAGAAGAAACGGCATTGACTGTTACTGACCACCATACGTAAATAGATATCCTCGTGAATAGCAGGTTGGTAATCCACCTTATCCTTATATGTTGGCTGTAAAGTCATGATTACCTCCTCCTTTTGAGCCTTACCCTTGTCAGCTGCCACACAAGTGAGTCTGACCAATTGGAAGGAATCCCCTACCCTTTTTACCACCAAAGCACTGTAGTTCAAGCCCATCATAATGATACCCCCCAACTGATTCTGATCTTTTGAAGTCATTCGAATCTTGGCAGTTGCGGTAAAGTTATCTGCCGGCGTCTTCTGTAACAACATGTTCGGCACATTCCAGAGGTTTACGGCACCGTCATCCATCTTGTGTGTGTAGATACGCATTGTACCGAAAGCAGTGGGCATGCCGAACTTCTGGTCATAATTGGCCTGCCATTGCCACTGCAGACCTAATACGGTACTGTTAAATTCATCACTCTCAACGGGATTGACAATCGTATTAGAGTTACTCTTTGGCTTCCTGTATGTCATGACAGGTTCTCCCTTCTTGCCCATTACAGGCCATCCACTCGACCAGTCAACAGGCTGCAAGTGAACCACACGTCCATAGGCTTCTTTATCCTGGAAATGCAGGAACCAGTCTTCACCGAATGCAGTATGTACCCATCCGCCTTGGTGAGGACCGTTGACAGATGTCTTACCTTGCGCTAATACGATTTTGTGTTCGTAGGGCCCGTAAGGTGATTTGGATCGCATAGCCAACTGGAATCCGGTGGGTACACCACCAGCAGGGCACATAATCCAGTACCAGCCGTCCCGTTTATAGAATTTCGGTCCCTCACAGGTGCGGTTCTCCGTTCCATTACCATCGAACACGATAACTGGTTTACCGATCGCCTTCGTGCCTTCAGCATTCAGTTCGCGAACGGTGAGCACAGAAGCGAAGCGAGCACGGGAGTTAGCCCATCCATTCACCAGATAACAGCGACCGTCATCGTCCCACAAAGGAGTGGTATCGATCATTCCCTTACCGGCAATGACACATACAGGTTTTTCCCATTTGCCTGCCGGGTCTTTGGTTTTCACCATATAAACACCATAGTCAGGATCACCCCAATAAATATAGAACTCACCTTCATGATAGCGAATAGAGGGTGCCCACACGCCCTCGCCATGACGGGGGGAACTAAAATGACCAACCAACTCGTCATCACCCTCATACAGTTCATCCAAGGCATAGCCAATGATTTCCCAGTTCACCAGATCTTTGGAATGCAAAATAGGAAGTCCGGGAGAGCACTGAAAAGAGCTTGCCGTTAAATAATAGTCTTCGCCGACAACACAGACATCCGGATCTGAATAGTCGGCATTAATCACAGGATTCTTGTAAGTGCCGTCGCCGTTATCTGGGCTCCATACACTTGATTTGTACTGTGCCATCAGCGTCATCGGCACGACCAGTAAAATAGTAATAAGCGTTTGTTTCATTTTAGCAGATTATATAGTTGTTTTATTCTTCACGGGCAGGGTGTAACTTTCAGGCGATAGTTCACATCATGCTCGATGCGCATCAACTGCGCAGGAGTATTTCCCGAAGGGGACAAGGAAAGGGCGACATGCCCCATGGTACGCCTGACATTGATCTCCACACAGGGATGAAGCAGAAAGCCTTGTCTGTCTGGTCGTGCAACGATCATCATGTCTATGCCGAAAGGACCTGTATAATAATCACGCATCCGTGATGAAAAATACTCACAGATACGACTTTTTATAATATTTATTAAGGAAAGAGGGACATAAGATCCCAGAATCAATTCCTTTTCCTCTTCATTGGCAAGCAGATTCCCAGTATAAGCATGGTTCACGGTCTCAAATACTGACAAGCCCAGATAGTCCACCTGTCCATCTTCACGAGCGTAGAACTCCATGCCGAAATCCCTTACCTTATTATAATATGGCTCAACCATCACCCCACCTTGAATTTGCAAGATCCGGCGCACCCATCCCGATAATGAGGGTGTCATCTCATGACAAACATAGCGGATTCCACGACCGCTGCTGCTCCAAGGAGCTTTCAACACGACTCGTCCCCATTCTCGAATGCTATCCTTTACTTGTCCTTCCGTTAAGAGGTAACGGCTCTCTCCACAGGTTTCTGTGGCTACGCCATCACGAAGGATTTCCAAGGCACGGAGCGTTTCGTATCTGCTGGATAGCCGACGGATTTCCGAAAGGGTCTGCACGGTAGGCAACACCTTCGGAGAAAGGCCATGTTCAACTAAAGATGTATGCAATGTAATGTCCCAGCCCCACGGATCAACAGCCGTCACAGGGATTTCGGATATCTTGTCCCAACCAATGAAGTGTAATGAAGTATTACGTTTAAACTTATAGAAGGCCTTCTCGGCATAGGGTACATCATCCACCAGAATACGATCGTCTTCAGAAGCCCATAGCGCAGGAATCCACCCTAAGTTCATCCGCAACTCCTGAGCAGCGTGAGGCATGGTAAGATGACGGCGATTAAAAGCCAAGGCTATATCGTGTTCAGGATTGAAAACATGTAATCTCATCGTACTTGAAATCTTGTTGCAAATATAGCATAAATCCTTCATATATTCATTATTCAATATAAAATTAACAAAAATTTTCGAGTTTTTGCTATCTTGACTTTGCAATATGAGAAATAAATATTACCTTTGCACTTGATTTAGCGACAACAAATCAGGAAAGATTGGAAATGGAAGCTTTTTTTCGTACACACTCATATCTTGTGGAGCATGTGAATGCCCCTGTTCATCGTCTGTTAATGGACGAGATCGATTGGAGTGACCGTATGATCGGCATCAAGGGAACGCGTGGTGTTGGCAAGACAACCTTCCTGCTCCAATATGCCAAAGAGCATTTTGACACCTACGACCGCAAGTGTCTCTATATCAACATGAACAACTTCTATTTCCAAGGAAGAGGCATTGCGGATTTTGCCGGGGCATTCTATAAGAAGGGAGGCAAGGTACTCCTGATCGACCAAGTGTTCAAAGAGCCTAACTGGAGTCACGAGCTTCGTAAGTGTTATGACCTATTCCCTGGTTTGAAAATTGTATTCACTGGATCCAGCGTGATGCGCCTGAAAGAGGAGAACCCAGAACTGAACGGTATTGTGAAGAGTTATAACCTGAGGGGATTCTCTTTCCGCGAGTTCCTGAATCTCCAAACAGGAAATCATTTCCGCCCCTATTCTTTGGAAGAGATCCTGGACAATCATGAGCATCTCACACGTCAGATCCTACCCCATGTTTCCCCCCTTCGTTATTTTCAGGATTACCTTCACCATGGTTTCTACCCGTTTTTCCTGGAGCATCGCAACTACTCGGAGAACCTGCTGAAGACCATGAACATGATGACAGAGGTGGATATCCTGCTGATCAAACAAATCGAACTGAAATATCTTACAAAGATCAAGAAATTGTTCTACCAGTTGGCTGTTGCGGGTCCCAAAGCCCCCAATATCTCTCAGCTGGCAATTGACATAGAGACCAGTCGTGCCACAGTGATGAATTATATCAAATACCTGGCCGATGCCCGTCTCATCAATATCATCTATCCACCCGGACAAGATTTCCCCAAGAAACCCACCAAGGTAATGCTTCACAATACGAACCTGATGCATGCCATCTACCCTATAGAAATAAAAAGACAGGATGTGATGGAGACGTTCTTCGTGAACTCGATGTGGAAAGACCATATCGTCAACCAAGGAGGGAAAGACGGCTTCTATATTGTTGACAATGACAAGCGGTTCCGTATATGCAATGCTGAGGGGAGTAGTAAGATTCGCACCAATCCAGATACGATCTATGCCCGATACAATACCGAGGTGGGTATGAACAATCACATTCCTTTATGGCTCTTCGGATTTCTCTATTAAAGAAGAACAGACAAGAACAAATATACATATACATTAACATTATTCAATTATGGCAAAAGAAAAGAAATTTATCACCTGTGATGGTAACGA
>DETG01000086.1 GCA_002361535.1 Prevotella sp. UBA3294 | reverse complement strand
TGAATTCGTTGATTGTCATAACTTTAATATTATTGGTTTGAATCTTCTTATCCTTTAAGCAGCTGCAAAATTAAGAAAATAAATTGAGATACATGCATACCGATGAAGAATTTCAATCTTTTTTACATATGAAAACAGAAATACCATGTGTGAGGTATTTTGAAAAAATAGTGGTCTGTTGGCGGTATGTTATGGAAAAAAGCAGTATCTTTGCACCGTGAAATAAAGATATTCAGGAGTTCATGGCATTAGAACAAGCTATCTTCCGCAGATCGGAATTACTATTGGGTGACGACGCGATGCGTTCCATCGCAGAGAAGCGTGTGATCATCTTCGGCGTGGGCGGTGTTGGCTCATGGTGCGCTGAGAGTCTGGTGCGCAGTGGTATCCGACAGCTGACCATCGTTGACTCCGATCGCGTGTGCATCACCAATATCAACCGTCAGTTGATGGCTACCTCCAAGACTGTGGGTCAGGTGAAGGTGGATGCCCTGAAGGAGCGTCTGCTCAGCATCAATCCTTCAGCTGAGATTACGGCAATTCAACAGATCTTCACTGATGAGACGGCAGAAAGTTTCCATATTGAGAGTTACGACTATATCATTGATGCCATCGACTCACTGAAAGATAAAGCGTTGCTTATCATGATGGCAACGAGTCTTCCCACAGAACGGGGAGGTAGGGGAGCAACCAAGTTCTTTTCGTCGATGGGTGCTGCGTTGAAGTTAGATCCTACCCGCATCAAAACCGCTGAGTTCTGGAAGGTGCAGGGCGATCCGCTGGCCCGAGCCCTTCGTAATCGTTTCAAACGTAACAAGGTATTCCCCAAACGTAAGTTCCAGTGTGTCTATTCGGATGAACTGCTACAGAACAAAGGTCATAACGCCACCTGTGGTACAGAGCAGTGCATGTGTCCCAAAGCAAAGATAGGCCCTGGCGACCCCTCGTTGCTCAATCACGAGTGGTGTTCGTCAAAGGCCCAGATCAACGGTACCCTGGCTCACATCACCGCCATCTTCGGTTTTATGCTGGCGGGATTGGTGATCCAGGATATCGTACAATCATCCTGAATCATAACATTTGATTGCAGCCAAAGCTACATCAAATGAAATCTCTTTTCATATTGTTCACTAACATATTGATCTACCCAGCGATAGAATTCAGTTGTTTCGCGACCAGCCTTGCCATTCTTTCTCAAAGTTTCGATGACTTGCTTACCTCGACTGAATATCTCATCCTCTATGGGCTCTATCTGCTGAAGAATACCTGTACCAGCGTGATTGATAAGGCGTGCTAAATTGATATAGTCAGCACCATTGCCACGTTTGATGGGAAAGAGTTGATCCTTGAGTTGGAAGCCAACATCAACAAGCGTGGCATGACCTTGACTGTTGCGGGTAACGATTTGTGGCAGTTCGCCATGAGGGGTTATCCAAAGAGGAATGACAGGTGTGGTAAGCGATGAACCTGGGATGGTCCATGCTATTGTCAGACGAGGATCCTCGTCCTGTCGTACACCTTGAATGAGCTGTGTTTTCGCATATTCTGTTATCCACTTTTCTACCAGCGGTCGGGCAAAGCGTGGCACCTTCACGTAGCGAACACTGCTTGTGTTGGTAGCGTTACCCTCAGCCAAGATGCTGGTGTTGAAACTTAACAATACGGCTATTACCAATGCTATTCTTCTCATAACTATTTTATTATATTTGTTTATCGAGTGCAAAGGTACGGCGATTCCAGCACTCCCGCAATCCCGATGATGTGGCATTTCATATACCGCATGTTTGGTAGGTGCCTTTCATCACATAATAAAATAGCGCAGGCCTCAAGACCTGCGCTATAATTATAATAAAGTGTAGGATTATCCACACCGTTCTTCATGGCCTTCTTGGCCTCGTCGTATTCAGGAGTGCCCTTCTCAACGCCAACGGGTGTCGTCTGTGATTCTTGCGAGAAGAGTATGAGAATGCTGTATTTACATGGCAGAATCACTTGAATATCTTCTGTGCGAACTCCGACAGGTAGATACGCCAGTTGCGCCAGATATGTCCGCCTTCAGTCTCTCGGTACTCGTAAGGATAGCCTTTCTCATCGAGATACCTGCGCAGGTCGGCATTCTGCTGGTAGAGGAAGTCGGTCTTGCCGATGGCAATCCAGTAGAGGGCGGGCTTCCCTGCAAAGAGCTTGGCTAACTGGTTCTGCACCTCCTTGTTCTCTTGCAGCAGTTCATAGAACGACTTGTTCCGGTCGCCGTTGATATGTAGTCCGGCAGAGAACAGACCGATATAGTTAAAGGTGTCGGGATAGCGTTTGGATGTTGCGAAGGAATGGCCACCACCCATCGACAGTCCGCAGATGGCACGGTTCTTTTTCCCTTTGGCCACTTTGTAATGACTCTCCACATATTTCACGATATCCATGAAACTCTCGTCCATCGTGGCGATGGGCTTTTGGTTCACACTACCCATGAAGGTGGGCATGTACATCCCTCGTGACCATGCACCGGGGGCGGCCTGACAGTCGGTGTTGCCATTCGGCATGACGATGATCATCGGTTTGGCCTTGCTGGCAGCGATGAGGTTATCCATGATCTGTGCTGCCCTGCCGAGGGTGGTCCACGCATCCTCGTCACCGCCGGCACCATGCAGCAGATACATCACGGGATAGTTCTTTCCTTTGTCGTAGCCCGCAGGGGTGTAGATGGTCATGCGACGTTTCATCTTCAGTGTAGGACTGTTGTACCACACCTTGGCCAAGTCACCATGTGGAACCTCGTTCACACGGTAGGTGTCGCCTTTGTCGCCCTTTGCTGCTGAGACGATGAAGATGCTGGTGAGTGAGGCAATGTCGCGGTTCACATATACATTTGATGGATCGAGGATGTTCATGCCATTGATGATGACATTATAGGAATATAGCTCAGGGGCGAGTTTCCCTGTAGTGTATGTCCACACACCGTTCATTTCTTTCATCTCAGCCCTGCCCGGCTGTGTGGTTTTCCCTAAAGGTGAATCCACTTCCACCGGAGGTAAGAAATCGCCTGTCACCTCTACTTTTACAGCCTTAGGGGCGAAGACGTTAAAGGTAACTGTTCCGTCGGCGTTTACCACGGGTGAGGTTACCTGACTGCCACTGAAGAGGGCTTCTTGAGCCATGAGTGCACCTGATAAGAGGGTGCTACAGATCATAGTGAGAATAGTTTTTTTCATGATGAGTGATTTGATAGGGTTGATAATCTATTTGATATATTATCCGTATAACGGAATAATTGCCCGAAAATTGTTTACAGGAAAAATAAATCCATTTATTTTGCTTTTTCGCTCACTTATTCGT
>DETG01000048.1 GCA_002361535.1 Prevotella sp. UBA3294 | reverse complement strand
GTCCAACTTCTTGGGGGCACTTCATAATTTGAGGTTCTGCGCGGAGCGTATTACCTCAAATTATGACACACCCTCTGCTTAGTTCCTGATTCTTTTCTTGTTGCCCACGATGTATATCCCTTTGGGCAGACGCGCCACCTGGTCACTGTTTCCCACCTGTCGTCCATCGATGGTAACGACATGCTGGGATGAGAGGAACCTCTCAGCTTCCACGGTGCTGACAGCCGTGTCGTCGCCTACGAAGTTCTTCAGTTCGTAGAAGGCAGCGAAGGGCTTGCCGGTGTTATGGTCGTAGAGGGCGGCATTCCACCAGTGGGCGGTTACGTTCTTGTTACCGTTATCCTCGGGCCACCACCAGAACAGTCCTTTCACCTCCTGATGTTTGTTCAGCATAGCGATGAGGTCGGCGGTGAACTGCCGTTGTCCCTCCTCGGTGTAAGGGTAGGTGGCGGTGTAGTTGAAGTCGTTCCCGATCGACCAGGCATAGCTGTATCCTGTCTCCACGATCATGATCTCCTTGCCGTACTGTTTGTTCTCCAACGTGTTCAGGGCAGTCTCCAGTGTTGCCAGACTGCCGTGGTAGTCGGGATAATAGCTCAGTCCGATGATATCGTAGTCAACGGCGGCGGCCTTCATCCGGTCGTAGAAGTCGGTGAGCACGTTGGCCTTGGGTGTGCGTTCGCTATGCAGGATGATCTGTGCCTGTGGGCACTCTTCGCGGCATGCCTCACCTGCCTTTTTCAATAAGGTGATGAAGCGTGTCCAGTTGGCTTCCGGTGAATTGGTATAGCAGCGGTTGTTCTGGTTGTTCTTTGCTGCTGCCTCCGTGCCCCACAGCATACCGTAGGAGATCTCGTTGCCCGTTTGGATCATGTCGGGCGTGGCACCGGCGGCCTTCAGCTGTTGCAGACAGTCTTTGGTATATTCATAGATCTTGGTATAGAGCTGCTCGTTGGAAAGGTCTTTCCAGGCATCGGGTGTCCATTGCTTGGCGGGATCTGCCCAAGTGTCGCTATAGTGGAAGTCGAGCATGAACTTCATCCCTGCTGCCTTGATACGTTTCCCTAACTCCTTCACATAGTCGAGGTCCTGGCATACCGCCTTGTCGTTGTCTTTTGAGGGATCGACGAACAGACGTACACGCATGGCGTTCTGGCCCTCCTGCTTGAAGAAGGCGAGCACATCCGTTACGGTGTTGCCTGCGGCATCCTTATAAGCCACTCCAGCCTTCTCGTATTGGGGCAGCATCGAGATGTCGCCACCCACATATTTCTGTGCCTGCATGCTCAGTGCGCAGGCCATCAGTCCCATCAAAACAATTCTTTTTAGTTTCATAAGCTATCTGTTGTTTGTTTTATCCGTTGGCAAAGATACGAAGAAAAAACGAAAAACAGAGGGAAAAGCGCAAAAATCACATCCATTTGGCATCATTCCTTCCCATTTGTCGAAACACGTGGGGGCAAACGTCGAAAGCGTTTTGGAAGGATGGGCAAAAAGCGATTATCTTTGCATCGTAAATCAGAAACAAATGTCAAACCCTTTAAACAACAGAAGAATATGAAAAAGTTATTTTTATCATTAGTGACCCTTTTCGTGATGTCAGCAAACATGATGGCACAGAGTGTAAACGACAGTACTGCCAATTCAATCACATTCGAGAGGATGAGCAGTTATCTCAACCTGACGATCGATCAGATGGATCCGGTGAAGACAGCCATTGCCCAGTTCGAGGTGTCGATGGACTACTTCAACCAATTGAAAGACTCAGAGAAGACCTGGGAAGCTGCCAATATGCTGGTGAACCGTCATAAGGCAACGATGCGCCGCATCCTCAATGACAAGCAGTACAATCTGTATGTAGATGCCGTTGACCGTACCATCCAGAACCGTGTGGCACAGTATGAGTAAATGAAGATGATATCATAAGTATTTTTCTGCTCTCCTGCCTTGGGAAAGGTGGGAGAGTGTTCTTATAGACACGAAGATGCTCACGCTCTAAAAAACTCAAATTCATTTGGCTTTTTGCTCACATAATCGTATCTTTGCACACATGAAGAAGATCAAAGGAAAGGATATAGGGCTATTCTTGGCCCAGGTGATGCTGATGTCGCTGATCGTGCTGTCACCAGGACTGATCAGTTATCTCACCACGTCCAGCATGCAGCAGATGTGGTCTGCGCTCTTGGTGTCGTCATATTGGCTCGTCCCAGCCACACTGGTCTATCTGCTGAATTTCTATCTGCTGGTACCGCTGATCTGGGCGCGACGGCACTATTGGCTGTTTTGCTTGTCGAACATCGTGTTGGTGTTTTTGTTCAATGCTCACATCTTTATCAAAGATATCGGGGCCATGCCCGACTCGCAACTTGCCGGATACATCTCTTTTGCCACCGTTGCTTTGCTGCTGAATCTGCTGGCTATCGGCATTGCCCTGAGCATCCGCTATGTGATGCGGCAGAACGAGAAACGGCAGAAGAACATCGAGGCGGAACTGACATGGCTGAAGAGCCAGATCAATCCCCACTTCCTTTTCAATACCCTGAATAATATCTCCAGTCTTACGCAGATCGATGCGGATGAGGCTCAGGATGCGGTGATGCAGTTGAGCGACCTGCTGCGCTATGCGATGTACGAGACGAACAAGCCGAAGGTGCCCATCGGCGGGGAGATCGACTTCATGCGCAACTATATCGAACTGATGAAGCTGCGTTGTAATGAGAAGACACGGGTGGATTGCCTGTTCACGGCATCCAATCCCCAGCAGGAGATTGCACCGCTGCTCTTCATCTCGTTGGTGGAGAATGCTTTCAAGCACGGGGTGAACAGTAACGAGCAGGCCACCATCGACATCCGTCTGACACAGGAGGACAACCAGGTGGTCTTTGTCTGTGACAACACCAATAACCCGAAGCCCACTCGCGACCGCAGCGGATCGGGTATCGGTCTCGACAACACCCGCAGGCGGCTCGACTTGCTCTACCGGGGACATTACCAATGGGAGCAGACCGTCACTCCAGAGAATATCTATCACGTTAAAGTAACCCTCCAGATATGAGAACACTCACCTGTATCATCGTAGATGACGAGCCATTGGCCGTGCGACAGTTGGAAGCCTATGCCCAGCGTACCCCCGACCTCCAGTTGTTAGACTCGTTCACCGACTCCATTACGGCCATTAACGTCATCAAGGAGCGACAGCCCGACCTGCTGTTCCTCGACATCCAGATGCCTAATATCGATGGGATGGAACTGGCACATAGTCTGCCCGCCCAAACCCGTGTGGTGTTCACCACGGCCTTCAAGGAGTATGCCTTTGAGAGCTACGAGGTGAATGCCTTGGACTTCCTGTTGAAGCCCATCCGCTATCAGAAATTCTTAGATTCGGTGGAGAAGGCGAGACGTTGGTTCGAACATGAGGAAAAGACAGAGACGACACCTTCTGCTCCTTCTGTCTTCCTCCGGGTGGATGGTGAGCTGCGGAACGTCTCCGTGGAGCAGATCCTTTATGTGAATGGCATGAAAGACTATGTGATGTTCTACTTGGACGGAGAACGGAAACCCTTGGTCACCCATCTCACGATGAAGGCGGTGGAGGAGATGCTCCCTGCCTCGCTCTTCATGCGTGTCCATCGTTCCTACATCGTCGCCGTGGATAAGATACGGAAGGTGGATCGCAACGACTGTATCTATATCGGTGACGAGGTGATCCATATCCCCGACGGCTACCTGCCTGCTTTCCGCGCTTTCGTGGAAACCCGGATGGCGAAATAAAAGAGAGTGTGGAACAATCCGTATTCCACACTCTACATGCTGTGTTATTTAATGATCTTTTTCCCGTTGATGATATAGACACCCCGTGGCAGTTGGTCGGCGGTGGTGCCTTGCGGCAGGCGCATACCGTTGATGCTATACACGGCAGCGGGTTTTCCACTGGCATCCACGGGAATCTCCCGGATTCCTGTGCTCACCACGCCTTTCAGTCCGTCCTTGGTGTAGTAGCCCCCGTTCTGGAAGTTGAGGTCGGCAGTCTGGGGCGTTCCGGCATTGCTGAAGATGATGAAGGTGGGCTGTGTGGCACTGCTGTTATTCTGCTTGGTGCCGTCCCATGTCCATTTCCATACGTCGTAGCCCTCATCGGTAGTGCCGATCTTCACGCAGTCCGCACCCGGCCAGTTCTTCCGTTGTGCGTAGGTGAAGTTATCCGACGGGGTGTTTGTCCATGCCCAGCAGGCGATGGTACTTGTCCAGTTGACAGGGGCTTCGAAGAAGGCGCAAACCTCATCGCTGCCCATGGTGCAGAACGAGGGGATGGCAAACTCCACGGGCTTCTCTTCCTTGAGGGTGTAGGAGCGCGTGATGATCCCTTTCACCTCACCGTTGACCAGCAGACCGGCTTTCAACGTGTAGCTGCCCTCCTCGGTGAAGTCGATCGTCGTGCCGCTGCTCACCTTCTTGCTGGATGCTGTGGGCTCCGTTCCGTCGAGGGTATAGACGATCTGTGCATCGGCACTCTCGCTGACGGCAATCAGTCGGGTGCTGAACGCCTCCTTGTAGGTTCCAGAGGCTTTGTCGGCCCATGCGGTCTCCCTGTTCTTGGCAAGGTAGTATTTGTAGTGGTAGCCTGTAAGGATCTCCTGCCACTGGTCGTTGGGCTGGTAGCCATCGGTGTTGCTACCCACCACCACGATCAGACGGTTCTCATTGTCGGTCTTGATGAGGTTGGCATAATAGTCTCTGGCACTGCGCATGTTGGTGTAGCTGCTGGTGTTGGTGATGCCAGCCACCTTTCGTGCCTCTACCATGGCTTGGATCTCCTGCTTGTAGGCCATCCAGTGCTTCAGGAACACGCAGGGGGTGCCGGGCATGGCCAGCATATAGGCGTTGGCGGCCAGCGTGTCTTTCTTCAGCGGGTCCTGTGCGGCATTCGACCGTTTCTCGGTGTCGTGGTTCTCCACGAAGGTCACGGCATACTGTCGGTAGCTGCCCTGCTCATAGCTGCTGCTCACCAAAGGCCAGTTCCCGTCGTTCTGCTGTCCTAAACGACTCCAGTCGCCGTTGTTGGCAGCATTGCGCACGGTGTATCTGAACTGGAAGTCGAAGGCGGCAGAGGTGGGGGCGTCGCCGGCTTTCGTCCCGTCGATCCATTTCCTGATGGTGCTCGTGCCGTCCCAGCATTCGCCCACCGAGAACTGCGGCTTGCTGTAGGCGTTATACATACTGGTATAGGAGGCGGGGTAGCCTTTCACCATATCGTAGCGGAAACCGGTATAGCCAAAGTCCTCCAACAGCATCTTCAGATAGGCCTTCACATTGTTCTGCACGTTCTCGCTTTGGTGATCGAGGTCGCGCATGCCGCCCCAGCCTTCGCCGCTGTCGTTGTTGGCGGAGAGCGAGTAGCCGTTCTCGCTGGCCCACTTCAGCGTGGCACCGTCGTCATCGTTCTTTACGATGTCGGTGGAGGTCATCTGGTAGGTCACGCCGTTGTACGTCTCCTGGGGGAAATCCACCCAGTTGCTCACGTTCTTGCGGTGGTTGATCACCACGTCGGCAATGGTGCCGATACCTTTCTGCTTGAAGGTCTTGATCATCGAGCGCAGCTGCTCCTCCGAACCGAACGAGCTGTTGTAATGCCCGGGGAACCAGTACAGGGGATCGTAACCCATCGACGTACCACCGCAGTTGGCACTTTGCGGTATCCACACCAAGCTGAATGTGCCTGCTAACTCATCGGCTTGTTTCTCGAACAGAATCCACTGGGTGTCATCGAAGGAATCCCAATAGAATCCCTGTAACATCACACCGCTGTACTTCTCTGGCCATCCTTGGGCAGAGAGGTTACTCACGTTCATCCACAACGCCATCAGGGCGATCAGGTATTTGCTTATTGTCCTCATAGGTCTGCTATTTTGTTTTGATTCTCTGTGCAAAGATACGCTTTTATTTGCACGCCTCCACCTCTCCGCCCCACATTTTTATATATGACGTGTATGCAACCGATTGCACGGTAGGTAGGGATGGGCAGCAGCACAGGTTGATCAATTAATCTGTGCGATCCGCAATATGTGACGGATGATCCTTTGAGATCACCCGTTCACTCTTTTCTTTGGCTCAAAGAAAACTTCACTCTTTTCTTTGGTATAAAGAAAACGTCGTTCATCACTCTTTTCTTTGGCGCACAGAAAACTTCTCTGTCACTCTTTTCTTTGGCGCAAAGAAAAGAGACAAAAGAAACATCCACCCTAACCCGTCCTTCCCCTATATGGGAA
>DETG01000060.1 GCA_002361535.1 Prevotella sp. UBA3294 | reverse complement strand
TAAAACATAGCTTTACGTTGTACTTGCGGTCAACACGTAAACCGTCTTTCTTTACCATTGCTTTGATTGTCAGCATGTTACATTAATTTTTTAGCGGTAAACAAAATAGGTAAAAACAACGGATTTTGACCCAAATTTGAGCAATTTTGATGCTGTCGTCCTGAATCACTCTAAAATAAAAATCTCCGTAAGTTGTTGACTTACAGAGATTTCTTTCGTGATCCCGTTGGGATTCAAACCCAAGACCTTCAGAACCGGAATCTGACGCTCTATTCAGCTAAGCTACGGGACCAATCTGATTTTTTCGGGTGCAAAGATACGAATAAGCGAGCACAATACAAAATAAATGACAATTTATTTTTATTGTCGAGTGAAAGTATCTTCGGCACAGCCATAGATACGAAATTAATCCGAGACCCAAAAGGTTACGGCTCGTTGCCAGCGAGATTACGGATCGCCGATAGTGAGCCGTAATCTCGTTATTTATTCCCAGTGTGGGAATGTTTAGTTCTTTACCCGATAAAAAGCCTTTATTTTCTCACGATCACGCTGCCGTTAGCTTGATGGGTAGCCAACACCAGCACCTCAGCGATCTGCACGTGGGCGGGAGCATTGGCTGCAAAGACAGCCACGTCGGCGATATCATCACCCGTGAGAGGCTGGATCCCTTTATACACATTGGCAGCACGCCCGGTATCTCCATGGAAACGGATATTGCTGAAATTAGTCTCCACGAGACCAGGTTTGAGATTCGTCACCCGGATGGCGGTATCGGCCACATCGATACGCAGTCCGTCGGTGAGTGCTTTCACAGCCGACTTCGTGGCGCAGTACACGTTTCCTCCTGCATAGGCAGCATCACCAGCCACCGATCCCACGTTGATGACATGTCCACGGTTACGTTTCACCATCCCCGGTACCACAAGGCGTGTCATCGTCAGCAGTCCTTTGATGTTCGTATCAATCATCGTATCCCAGTCGATGGGACTTCCCTCATACTCAGGTTCCAGACCGAGAGCCAGTCCTGCATTGTTCACCAGCACATCAATCTCCTTCCATTCGTCGGGCAACTCGTCAATACACTGTCGGGCATCCTCGCGGTTTCTCACATCGAAAACAAGCGTCAGGACCTTGGTTCCCTTATCCGTCAGTTCCTTCCGAATCTCCTCTAAGCGCTGTTCATTTCTCCCTGTGAGGATCAGCTGGTCGCCGTTCTCTGCAAACTTCCTTGCGCAAGCCAGACCGATTCCGCTTGTCGCACCGGTAATCATTACTATCTTATTCATTATCTTTACTGTTTAGGTTTATACAATGATGGAGCAATACAAGAGGATTGCGGGTCATTTGTAGTGTCTGATTCTCACTTCAACACCCGTTCCTTGTAAGGCTGTAGGAATGCCGCTGATATCCGTCTGCCCATAGTGATAGGGGAACAGCACCTTCGGTTTCACGGTCATTGCCGCCTTCACAAGCTGTTCTGTGGTCATGGTATAGGGCTGGTTACAAGGCATAAAGGCGATGTCGATATCCTTGATCCCCTCCATCTCGGGAATATCCTCTGTATCCCCAGCGATATAGATACGCAGTCCATCGAGGTTGAGCACATATCCGTTATCCCGACCTTTGGGATGGAACTGCAGGTGTCCTTCCGTTGTGTTATAGGCAGGAACGGCCTCCACGGAGATCCCGTCTGTCAGTTGTTTCGTATCTCCGTTGGCCATCACCTCCCCATGTCCCAGCATGTCGGCGCAGCGCTTATTGGTGATCAGCTGTGTCTTCTCTGCAGAAAGCATCTGTAGTGCCTCCTTATCGAAATGGTCGCCATGCTCATGGGTGACGAAGAGATAGTCGGCTTTCGGCATGTTGGAATAGTCGATCGTGCGGTTCCCTAATTTCCTCACAGGATCCACCATGATCTCCTTACCATCATAGACGATGCGGATGCTGGCATGCATCAGAGCATAGAATTTCACCGTCTTACCATGAGGTGTCTTGAAGACATCCACTTCATACGGGTCGGTAGTGACAGGTCTCTTCTCTTCCTTCCAAGCCTGGATGCCCCCTTTCAGGTTCACCACCTTGTATCCTGCCTCCGTCAACTTCCCTGCAGCATTTGCTGACCGCCGACCGCTACGGCAATACACTGCGACGGTTTTGTCGGCACCTACGACCGCCTTTGTCTTCTCCACAAAGTCATCCTGCGCCTGGTCGATATTCACGGCACCCTCCAGATGCCCTTCCTTGAACTCATCCACTGTTCTCACATCCAGCACCACCACGTCTTGCCTTTCCGTCAGTTCAGCAAACTCTTGCACATCCACACTCTCAAAATGCTGCTGGCCACAAGCGGATGTCAGTCCTAAAGCAGCCAAGACACATGTAATCATCTTTTTCATGTTATGTATATCTCATCAATAAAAGTGTTAATAACCATAGTCCTCCCCAACCAGCACGACCGTATGTTTGCCTTTGGGTGAATTACGAAGGAAATGCACGTAGTTGCAGATACTCTCCGGTGAGTTGCAGTTATGGCAGACACCATCCTGCTGGCAAGGTGTCTGGATATCAAAGCGTGCCGCATTGATGGGTGATGCCGTGGAACGGGCACGTGCCAGTGCTGCCTCCACCGTCTGTGCCACCTTGTTCAGTCCGATGACAAAGATCACCTTTTTCGGTCCCCATGTGATAGCAGCCACGCGATTGCCGTTACCATCGATATTCACGATCACGCCGTCTTCCGAGATGGCATTGGCACTCGACAGATAGACATCGGCAGTGAAGGCGCGTACATACATCTGCAGTTTCTCCTCATTACTCACTACGAGATCCCGGTCGAGCACTTCCAAGGTGCCCCGTTCCCGCAGTGCCTGTGGGATGCCCATGTCGCGGATGGTCATCGAGCCGCCCCATGTCACACTACTGCCATCGGGAATCAGTTCAGATACTTTCTTCACGGCCTCTTCAGCAGTCTCGCAGTAGAAAGCCTCCATGTGGCGTCGCTTCAGATTCTTGATCATCCGCTCCGCCAGTCGTTTGTTTCTCAGATCCTTGGGTGTCGTCATATCAAAAGTAATTAATTGTCAGTATTCTGTTTGCAAAGATAAAGAATAATCTTAAAAAACACGTCAATCGTTTGTATATTTCTCAATATATTTGTATCTTTGGCTCCATGATACCATTCCATCCCCTACATACAGACCTACAGAGACCGGAGCAATTCAATAATCCTTTCTGCTATGAGCCTCATCCGCTGAGTATCCTGGCAGCCGAAGAAGTACAGCGTTTCCTCACTACCCATGCCGACATCAAGGAAGATGCCGATAAAGGGAAAATGTTCGGGGTGTTGGTAGTAGCCCCGCTTAGGGGTTACTCGAGGAGTGTGGAGTGTGGAGTGAGGAGTGAGAATAGTGCTGAGATACAGTATTCATGTACAAAACCACTTGTACTTGAGACATTTCTCACTCCTCACTCCTCACTCCTCACTCCACGAGACGATGATATGAGGAACGAAATTGGATACTTGGCGGCATATAGCGGATTGCTGGCTGGCAGGAACGACTGGGAGTGGTTTGTGCCACCCGTGTTCGATGCGCAGGATCCTGATGGGTACTTCAAGGTGCATGAGCGGGAGATAACCGAGATGAACCACAAGGTGGAGTTGTTAGAGAAGGAATTGGATCTTCTCTATCACCACCCCGACTACCTGAAGATGCTTCGTACCACGGAGAGCCTGCTCAGTGAGCACGAGAAGAAGATGAAGACCGCTAAGGTGCTGCGCGACATGAAGCGTCTGCAACGCAACATCTCGCCTGAAGAGAATGCGGAGTTAATCCGAGAGAGTCAGTTCATGAAGGCCGAGATGCGGCGCATCAAGAAGCGCTGTGAGGAACTGGAGAAGCCGTGGAAGGAAAAGGAACATCTGCTGCAAACAAGGATCGAAGCACTCAAAGAGAGGCGCCATACCGATTCCGATGCCTTGCAACGATGGTTGTTTTCGCAATACCACATGCTCAATGCCGCAGGAGAGCAAAAGGACCTGATCCAAATCTTCGAGGCGTTCAACGGTCAGTTGCCTCCATCAGGCAGTGGTGACTGCTGTGCACCGAAACTTCTTCAATATGCTTTCCAGCATCACCTGCAACCCATTTGCATGGCAGAGTTCTGGTGGGGTGCCTCGCCGAAGATGGAGATCCGTCATCACCTGAACTACTACCCCGCTTGCAGAGGGAAGTGCCTGCCGATTTTATCGTGGATGCTTTGCTCTGTTTTTTCGAGGAGTGAGGAGTGTGGAGTGAGGAGTGAGAATAGTACTGAGATTCTGTCATCCATTTCTGAGAATTCACATACTCAAAGCATATCTCACTCCTCACTCCACACTCCTCACTCCTCGAATAGCATCCTCTTCGAAGATTCCTACCTCCTCGTGCTGAACAAACCCGCCGGGATGCTGAGTGTGCCCGGGAAGACTGGGGAAGAGAGTGTGGAGAGCGTGATGAGGAAATACCTGCATGACGATGTGAACCCCATCATCGTGCACCGACTCGACATGGACACCTCGGGACTGATGGTCATTGCCAAGACTAAATGGACCTACGCGGAGCTGCAAAAGCAGTTCCTGGAGCATCAGGTGAAGAAGACTTACGTGGCACTATTAGAGCACATGCCTGAAGGGAAACCGCTCAAAGGCACCATCTCCCTACCCCTACGACCAGATATCTACGACCGTCCGCGACAACTGGTGGATTGGGAGAACGGGAAGGAGGCGGTGACGGAGTATTGTTTTACGAGGAGTGTGGAGTGTGGAGTGTGGAGTGAGAATAGTACTGAGATACTGTCATCTGTTCCTGAGAATTCACATACTCAAAGCATATCTCACTCCACACTCCACACTCCACACTCCACAATAAGAATCATCCTCCGTCCCCATACAGGTCGCACCCATCAGCTGCGGGTACATTGTGCCCACCCCGATGGCTTGGATGTCCCCATCCTCGGCGATCCTCTCTACGGAAAGAGGGCCGACCGCCTCTACCTCCATGCGGAGTGCCTCACGTTTACCCACCCCAAGAGTGGTGAGAAGCTACAATTCAACTGTCCTGCACCTTTCTGACGTATGCTGTCATAAGATTACTGCCACCCCCATTTGTTAAAAATTTGAATAATCTTAACGAATTAACTTCGTTTAACGCAAAATACGGGCACGGGGAGAATCAACCGCCCTCTCGGTCGAAAAGATGCAATTCTGACGGAGTTTAGTAAGTGGCTGATAATGAACACATTAGCTAAACCCGGCTTTATCGACTTGCAAAAACCATGTCTTTAGAGTCCAAAAACTTAGCATTTAGGGCTCAAAAACACCGTTTTTACAACCCGAAAACACCGTTTTTGTGAAGCAAAAAGACTGAAATGGGGCTTCTTGGGGTCGCCTTTGGCGAGAAATCGAACAAATTTTTCCAAATCTTTCAAATAACTGTATTATTGATTTGCTTGTTTTCGATTAGATTTTGTTTGATTTTTCGCCGAAGGCGATCCATAAAATACCTCACAAGTTGAAACCATGGTTTTTCGAGGAAACGCCATCTAAGGATCGTCCGGAACGGTGTTTTCACCCGTTCCGACGGCATCTACAAGTGGATGGTGACGGCGGAACGAGGTATAGATGACGGTGGAACACATGTTAGAAACGTCTGGAACAACCCAAAACAGAGCCTACGTAAACATTACGTAGGCTCTACTTGGGGTAAAAACAGACTCTACTTGCATCCCAACGAGACTTTACTTGGATGCCAAACAGACTCTACTTGCAAAATAAGCACCTTTGGGACACTTTAATACACCAGTGTAGATCCCCCTCTTTGAATTAGTATATTTTCACAATTCTTAAAAAATTGCGAATTATTCTGACAATATCCACGGATTTACTTCATCCTTACCTTACGTCCATTGATAATCACAATGCCTTTGTAGTTCTTCCCAATCCGCCGACCAGAGAGGGTATAGCGCTCGTTATTTTGATCTTTGAACTTTGAATTTTGAACTTCATCTTGGGACATGGCCTCACTGATGCTGGTGGTGATATCTGTAAGATCACAGCCTTCATATTCTTCCTCATCATAACTGATTACCTGCCAATTCTTAGCTTTTGCGGCAGCAGCATTGGCTTTCGAGCAAACATTTTCGTCATCATCATCCCAATAGACAAAGAACAGGCCCTTTTCCTTGCCGTTCCTGTTGGGGAGTCCGCTTACCAAAGCCGTCATCGCATCGTTGCCGATACGGTTCTGAAAACACTGTAGCTCTTTTAAATTGGTGCAAGCTGACACATCCAATGATGTCAATTTGTTTGTATGACATAAGAGCGTCTCCAGTTCTGTAGAGGAACCTAAGTTCAATGACTCTATCTCGTTCCATTCACAAGACAGCCATTTCAGCAAAGGATTGCGTGAAAGGTCAAGAGCCTTCAGGCTACAATTGCTACATGACAGCATTTTCAGTTTCGGGCAGTTCCATATACCGATTTCTGTCAGACACTCGTTATCTAAGCAACTGAGTTCTTCCAGATCCTTGCACATACTCAAATCTAACCACCGCTGTAGATTGCAATTGCCGACATCCAGTATCTTGAGTTTTGTATTACCCGACAGGTCGATTGTTGCAAGTGATGGATTCTCTGCACAGTTCAGTTCTTCCAATTCCGTAAAATATTGGATACCCTTCAAGTCTGTCAGGTCATAATTGTAGTTATAAAAGGATATCTTCTTCACGGCGGCCAGTTCCGACTCACTGAGATAGCCATCGCCATTCGTATCGAAATCAGTCACCCGAATCCTCAATCCGTTGTCAAAATGATCATTGTCAATAGGTACACACCTTTCCATGGAGGCAAACCAACTGATCCAAGGTGAACTCCGATAATCGGTATCGTAATCCATGTGCACAAGCAGCTTGGCATCACTATGAATGCCCTCGAATGCAGAACTACATGTGCCTGACGTAGCATAAGAAGTTTGGTATGTGGCAAGTGTCCTGTTGAATATCCCTACTGTCTTCAACTGGTCACAAAGTCTAAACGCATTTTTCCCGATAAATGTCACATGCTCAGGAATGTGTATAGACTGTAAGGCAGAATGATAGAAAGCATATTCTTTTATCGTGGTCAGACTCGCAGGTAATTTACATTTGGTGAGTGCAGTACACCAAAAGAAAGCATATTCATCGATAGTCTTCACACCGTCTTTCAAGCTAACACTCTTGAGGTATGTCTGTCCAGAGAAAGCTCGTTTTCCGATAGCAGTTACCCCCGACGGCACTGTGAAAGAAGTAGCGGTTTTGGGTGAAGGATAATGGATCAGTGTCTTTTCGCCACCGTCAGTTTTATAAAGGATGCCATTCTGCACACTGAGCACGGCATTTCCCGAAGCAACTGTTATTGTTGCCAACTGTTTAGCTCCTGAAAAAGCCTCTTCACAATTCACTAAGGAAGCGGGTAAGGCCAACGATGTCAGGGCGGTAGAACCAAAAGCTTCCCTTTCAATAGTGACAAGGGTTGAAGGAAGAGTGACATTCGAAAGAGTCTTGCATCTGTCGAAAGCCAAGAGACCGATACTTGTGACTCCATTCGGTACAATCACACTGGTGATTTGTTCACATCCGTAAAAAGCATACTGATTCACCCTTGTCACCCGATAAGATTTTCCATCTTTGGGATTAGAGACAGTTGAGGGTATTGTGATGGTACCTGTCGCATTGATCGTAATGCAATACCCATTATTATTTCCAGTTCCGACACAAACCTCCGTTTCACTTGTTATCTTGAAGGTCATGTCGTAACCACTGACGGATGCGGTGAACGTATCACCCACACCTGCCATACAAAAAGGACATACTGCTATCAGCAGCGTGAATGTCAAAAGGATTCTAAGTCTCATGTAGTTCATTGCTGTATCGTTTTTGTTCTTTCTGCAAAGATATGAAAAAGGAGTGAAACTTCCAAGAAAAATACTATAAATCAGTGAAAATCATACCTAAATCAACAATTACACATGTCAGAAACACAGTATGACCTACTGTTCCCCAAACAAATGATGCTCAGATCCTTTGCTGCAAAAGCCGCGAAGTTACTCCGTCTCGGCAATAAAAATAAATTTGATTTATTTTGTATTACACTCGACTTTTCGTACCTTTGCAGGCGATATGGCAAAAAAGCAGATATTATTGATCAACGACCTTGCCGGCTATGGTAAAGTGGCCACGGCAGCGATGCTCCCCATTCTGTCGTATATGGGGCATCCCGTCTATAACCTCCCCACCGCGTTGGTATCGAACACCCTCGACTATGGGAAGTTCAATATCCTTGACACCACCGATTATATAAAAGGTGTATTCCCCGTATGGAAGGAACTCGGTTTCACTTTCGATGCCATCGCCACCGGTTTCATCGCCAGTGAACGACAGGCACAGATTGTGGCAGCCTACTGCCGTGAGCAGGCTGCCAACGGTACTGTTATCTTTGTTGATCCCATCATGGGCGACGAGGGAAAGCTGTATAACGGTGTGACGGAAGTGGCCGTGCAGAGCATGCGCGAGATGATCAGTGTGGCCCATCTGATCTTTCCCAACTATACCGAGGCCTGCTATCTCACCAGCACCGCCTACCGGAAAGAGGGTGTAAGCTGGCAAGAAGCCAAGCAACTGCTTGACAAACTGCGCCAGTTAGGTACGAAGTCGGCCCTGATCACCAGTCTGTTGGTTGACGGACAATGGGCGGTGGTGGGCTACAACCATTTCATCGGCGAATATTTCCTGCTTCCCTACACGGAGATTCCCGTTCACTTCCCTGGAACAGGCGATATGTTCTCTGCCATCCTCATCGGTCATCTGCTCAACGATGAACCACTGAAGCCCAGCACCCGCAAGGCCATGGATGCCCTCTACCGTCTGATCGAGATAAACAAAGACAATGACGACAAGAACCGGGGCATCCCCATTGAGAATTGGCTTTCCGTGGTGCAATAAGCTACCACGATTGCAAGGTGACGGCCATCAGTCCTACCACGATATCGTTTGACAAGGTGCGCAAGGTGAGTGAACGTAGTCGTTTCCGTTCGTCCAAAGGCATCTTCAACATCTGGGCCGCCCCACCGGGGATCTCACGGCCATATACTCCTTGGATGCCCAAATCCTTTCCCAAATCGCGACTCACCCTTCCGTTGCCGAGACAGATACGGTAAGGCCGTGCTTGCGCCCGCCATTCCGATGACACCGTTGCTGCAGACTGTCCTTCCCCCTTTGGGAAGATAGCGAACTGCGCCTCATCCACGAAATAGTCTTGCTCTATAGGGCACCAGTTGTATGGATTCACCAACCGCAAGGTATCGGACGTGCCATCCTGATAGGTGGCCACCACCCACGCATTCTCTATACGGCTCTGCATGTGATTGGTGCTGCCTGCCATCAGCAGATAGGCATAGCGGGCCTTTCCCTTCAGGGGGATCGTGATGCTGTCGGGGTAATTATCCCAGAGGGATGTATAGACGATGTTCCGTCCTTTAACCGGCGAAAGGAAGGGAACACCAGCCATCTCGAAACGGTCATGGTGCAACAGCGTACGGAACACTGAATCGTTGATCTCGGCGGTGAGCTGGGGATGGCACCACTCCCCTATCCCCTGTACAGGTATCTGCAGCGTGGTGGTCTGCGGACGCGGCGAGAGGTATTTGTTCTTGAAGATGTCATCCACCTCGGCATTGAAATAGGCGTAAAGGGGTTGCTGGCGGAATTGTCCTGAAAGATCGGGATCCTCAAGACCATAGGTACGCAGGACATCTGTGGTAGAAGACGGGAAAGCATCTTGTTGTTCATGGGAAAAGACTGTGCTATCGGATGACAAAGAGTCGGTCATGACCGATGTCGCACAGATCACCTGATGTGTCTCATTGGTTCCTTCTATGTCGCGGTATTCACCATGTCCGATGTTCTGACGAAGGATGATTTTCAGCGGCTGACGGAAATGCTGGGTCACCTCGAAGCGGTCTTGACCGTCTTCCCGGGTATATACATATTCTATATAAGGTGTCTTCACATGTACACGATCCCAAGTGCCGGGAAAACCCGGACGGAGGATGCAGATGCCATCGAGGGCTTGGGGAAGGATGCCGAACAGTCCTTGAAGCAATGTACGACTGCTGATGCCGATGCAGTCGCCGAAGTCACGATAGCACTCTCCACGCGCAGCATCGTAATAGCTGACCTGTCCGAAGTTGCCCGGCGACTGTCCGTAGTACATCTGATCCATGACATTGGCCTTCATCAAACGGAAGGCCTCCTCACTGCGCCCTGCCTTGAAATAGGCTAAGGCCGTGTGCATCACCTCGGCAGCCGCCACGTTGTTGATACTCCAACTATAAGGCAGCCAGTCGGTGGTGGCTATCGTATGGAGTCCTGTATCCTCCACACTGATATGCGGGATATGCTCATCGATATACTTTGTGGCCTGATAAGCCTGACGGGGTGAGCAAGCCTCGCAGTCGATGGGGGTATAGATACTCCACAGAGCAGGATGATCGTGGACACGTTGCAGTCCCATCGCATCCTGATATTCTGCCCACACACCTTTGCCAGACAGCCACAATCGTTTATTCATGGCCTTCAGGATCGATGCTGCTTCCTCCTGATAAGGTGTGGGATCCTCACCGAGGATCTCTGCGATACGGGCTGCCAGGACATTGCCTCGGTAGTTATAGGCCGTGCTGTGTGTGACGGCGCCCCCGTTATAATACAAGGCATCACTGGCCCAGATGCAACAATAGGCATCGTAGAGATGATCCCCATCAGGATCGAAGTTACGCTTCTCCCATGTCAGATGGCGCTGAATGACGGGCCACATCCTACGCATATAGGTCGTATCGGCATCATACTGAAAATGCCACAGCAGCTCATCGATGTAATTCAGGTTCATGTCATAATGGTGCATCTGGTTATCTCGCTCGGGATTGCGACAGATATAACCGTTGGAGTACATCTGTGTGCCCCATCGCTTCTCGGCCCGCGCCAAGTTGAGCACAGTGTCTTGAGAGGGATGGGGGATAACGGGTTCCACCTTCGTCACCTGACTCTTGGCGTAGGCATCGAAATGAGAGACAGCCCGATCGTTCCAACCCAGCACGTCACCGAGATAGCCGGCACGCCACCCCGCCAAAGGCATGCGCCATCCGACGCATCCGTGCAGCCATGTCTTTCCGTCCCATGCTCCATCGGCTGCCAACGACAATGCACCGCCAAGGGTGTTGATATAGGGATCGGGGGTGTGAAACTGAATACGATCACTCAAAGCGGAGAAATAGTCTGTTGCCTGCCGGTAATCTACCATGCCCTGCCGTTCACTCACCGAAGTCAGCTCATCCAAGATGACCTCCATGTAATTCTCTCCGGATAACAGCATGTCGATTTCCTGTAAAGGATCTCCCTTAGCCTCAAAGACACCTGGAGGATCTGCCCCGATGTCACCATTACGATGAAGGTTTGGCTGGGTGATACCACAGACGACAGCCTTCAGCTGCATGAAGGTAGAAGACTGGATCTTCCAGACAGCACCCTCCCGATCTGGCATCGCCACCACCTCTATGGTTACTTGATACGTGCCCCAACGGGAGTCGGAAAGCTGATAGCACCGCTTTCCATCACGATACCAAGTCTTGCAGTATTCGGTGGAGTCGAGGGGCACCCCATCTATCCAAAAGCGGATATTACGGTGGTGACCTTTTTTCACGACAGCAAAGACAGGACGATCACTCGTCTCCAATCGCCAATCAGTATGACTGCCGTACAAGGCACGCGTGAAACGGTTCGTACCGTTCACACACACAAAGGCTCCTTCCTCTGGATGATATTGCATCACCCGTGAAGCTCCTCGTTTGTCATCGTTAAACGACCTCGATTCAATGAAATCGCCAACGCGCTGCTGGGCATTCAGTCCCAACGTAATGATCGAACAGATAGACAGTAGTAGTTTTCTTTTCATTTGCTCTTGTTTGTCGTTGCAAATATACACATTATTTATGAAAAGCGGGAGTAAACACATCACTTTCTTAGAACAAACAGACTGTTTCTTTCTCTGAACAGGATGTCTTCTTTTAATAAAAGATGTTAACAAATGACGTATATAACTAAACTTTTGCGACAATATGGCATCTAAAACATGAATATACTTTACAATTGAAAGCAGAAAGCAAGGGGTAGGATCCCTCAACAACATAGCAGTTCAACAAAATACAATGATAATGAATAATCTTAGGAAAATTCTGATAGCAGGACTCATGCTCCTGTCTATCCCTTTTGTAGGCTATGCCCGACAGTGGACGTTAAGAGAATGCATCGACTATGCCCTACAAAACAACATCACCCTACAGAAGAACAGACTCAGTAAGCTCAGTGCCGAACAGGATATCCTGCAAAGCAAAGCAGCCCTGCTGCCCTCACTGAATGCCTCGACTTCGCAGAATGCCACCTACCGTCCGTGGCCTGAAACGGGAACGGCTACCGTAGCCAACGGCTATGCCGTATCGAGTATCGACAAGATTTACTATAACGGATCGTATGCCCTCAACGGAAACTGGACCCTGTGGAACGGTAACCGCAACAGGAACACCATCAAGCAGAACGAGATGGCTGCCCAGCAGGCTGAACTTGATTCCGCCGTCACCGCCAACAACATCCAGGAGCAGATAGCCCAGCTGTATGTGCAGATTCTCTACTCCTCCGAGGCCATCCGGGTACACAAATCCAGTCTGGAGACCAGTATGAAGAACGAGCAGCGAGGAAAGGAGTTCGTGAATGTGGGTAAGATGAGCAAGGCCGACCTCTCACAACTCACCTCACAGCGGGCACAGGACGAATACAACATCGTGGAGGCAGAGAGTAATCTGCGTAACTATAAACGACAACTGAAACAACTGCTGCAACTCACCACCGAGGAAGAGTTCGATATCGTCATCCCCACGACCACCGATGAGATGGCCCTGCAGGAGATCCCACAGATGCAGGGAGTCTATGAGTCGGCCCTTGCCATTCGTCCTGAGATACAGAACGCGAAGTTAGGCATCGAAGCCAGTGACTTGAATATCAAGATTGCGAAGGCACAGAAGCTGCCTACCATCGGACTGAACGCCAGTGCCATCACCAATACCACCTCGATGAGTAACAACGCATGGGGCACGCAGCTGAAGACGAACTTCAATGTAGGGGCGGGCTTCAACGTCAGTATCCCCCTCTTTGACAACCGCTCAACTAAGACTGCCGTGAACAAGGCTGCCATCCAGAAGATGAACTACCAACTCGACCTCCAGGATAAGCAGACCGCCCTCTATTCCACCATCGAGAACTACTGGCTGCAAGCCGTAACGAACCAGAATAAGTTCAAGGCTGCCAAGGTGGCAACAGAGAGTCAGCAAACCAGCTATGACCTGCTGAGTGAGCAGTTCCGTTTAGGACTCAAGAACATCGTGGAACTGATGAACGGGAAGGACAACCTGCTGATGGCCCAGCAGAACGAGCTGCAAAGCAAGTATCTCACCATTCTCAATATTGACATGCTCAAGTTCTACCAGCAAGGAGAGATGTGAGATGAGGGATGAAGGAGGAAAGATTAAGGATGAAAGATGAAAGATAAATGATAATCATGAAAAAGAAGAGAACATTATGGTATGTGGCAGCTGCGTTGGCTATTGCAGCCCTTGCCATCTGGTTGCTGTCTGGCAACAAGAAAAAAGAACAGGTATCCTTCGAGAGCGAGAAAGTGGAGGTGTCGAATATCCAGACAAGCATCACTGCCACGGGAACGATCGAGCCTGTGACTTCCGTGACCGTCGGTACTCAGGTATCGGGTATCGTCAGCAAACTCTATGTCGATTACAACAGTGTGGTGAAGAAAGGACAGGTGATCGCTGAACTGGACAAAACGAACCTTACCAGTGAGCTGAATACCTCGAAGGCCAACCTGAATAGTGCACAGAGTAGTCTGAACTACCAACAGGCGAACTTTAACCGTTACAAAACCCTCTATGACAAGGGACTGATCAGTGCGGATGAATTCGAGAATGCGCGACTCACTTATCAACAGGCAGTGCAGCAAGTGGCACAGGCACGAGAGAACGTGAAAAGGGCGCAGACCAACCTGAGCTACGCCACCATCACCTCACCCATCGATGGTGTGGTGCTCTCCAAGTCTGTGGAAGAAGGACAGACCGTTGCCTCATCCTTCAATACCCCTGAGCTGTTCGTCATTGCTAAGGATCTCACCGACATGCGGGTGATAGCAGACATCGACGAGGCTGACATCGGAGGGGTGAAAGAGGGACAGCGCGTATCGTTCACCGTAGATGCCTTCCCCGACGACACCTTCAACGGAACGGTGCAACAGGTAAGACAAGAGGCAACGACAGAGAGTAATGTGGTGACCTACGAAGTGGTGATTTCAGCGCGAAACAACGATCTCAAACTGAAGCCTGGTCTCACAGCAAACGTAACCATCTTTACCATGGAGAAGAACCATGTGCTTACCGTTTCTTCGAAAGCCCTGCGCTTTACACCGAATGCAGCATTGCTGAACAAGAACCAGGTGATCAACGACTGTCAGGGTGACCACAAGCTATGGACACAAGAGGGAGATACGTTTACGGCCCATGCCGTGGAGATTGGTGTCACCAATGGTGTCGTTACGGAGATTGTCAGCGGCATCAAGGCAGGTACCACCGTCCTTACAGACTTCACTGTGAGCGGAGAAGGGGGTGACCAGCCCCAAGACGGACAGGCCAGCAACCCGTTCATGCCGAGACCTCGTAACAACAGGAATAACAACAGTGGTAACAATGGCGGAAACAACACCAAGAAATAAGGAGATGACAGAGAAAACAGACGACAGGAAAGTGGTGATTGAACTACAGAATGTCAAGCGCTACTTCCAGGTGGGCAGTGAGACAGTGAAGGCACTGCGCGGTGTGTCGTTCAAGATCTACGAGGGGGAGTTTGTGACCATACAAGGAACCTCGGGATCAGGGAAATCAACACTGCTGAACCAACTGGGGTGTCTGGACACCCCCACCAGCGGTGAGTATTTCCTCGACGGCGTATCCGTGCGTACCATGTCTAAGACCCAACGGGCCCACCTGCGCAACCGGAAGATTGGCTTCGTGTTCCAGAACTACAACCTGCTGCCCAAAACCACGGCAGTGGAGAATGTGGAGCTACCACTGATGTACAACTCCGAGATCAGTGCGGAAGAAAGACGGGAACGGGCCATCAACGCATTGAAGGCTGTAGGACTGGGCGACCGTCTGGAGCATAAGTCGAACGAGATGTCAGGTGGACAGATGCAACGCGTGGCCATTGCCCGTGCCTTGGTGAACAATCCCGCCGTGCTCTTAGCCGACGAGGCAACAGGAAACCTTGACACCCGTACATCGTATGAGATGCTCGTGCTCTTCCAGCAACTATACAAACAAGGGAACACGATCATCTTCGTGACCCACAACCCCGAGATTGCTGAGTATTCCAGCAGGAACATCAACCTGCGCGACGGTAAGATACGCGAGGATACCATCAATACAAACATCAAGTCAGCGGCAGAGACCTTGGCAGCATTACCACAGCCGCAGGATGACTGACACCCAAAAGACAACTGATAAACGAGAGATCGATGAACATATATAATTTATTTAAGGTAAGTATCAAGGCTGTCGCCAACAACAAGATGCGGTCGTTCCTGAGCATGCTCGGCATCATCATCGGTGTGGCGGCGGTCATTATCATGATGTCTATCGGACAGGGATCGAAGGAGAGTATCCGTGCGGAGCTCTCCACGATGGGTACCAACCTGCTGACCATCCGACCGGGAGCAGACATGCGGGGAGGAGTACGACAGGATCCTTCCAGTATGCAGACCCTGAAGATGGCCGACTACCAACGCATCCTCACTGAGAAGAAGTTCGTGACGAAGGTGTCGCCCGAGGTGACGGCAAGCGGACAGGCCATCTACGGGAACAACAACACGAACACGACCATCTATGGAGAGAGCCCCGACTATTTAGATATCAAGCAATGGGACGTGGAAGACGGTATGTGCTTCACGGAGGAGGACATCAAGAAAGCCGCGAAAGTGGTGGTGGTCGGTAAGACCATCGTCAATGAACTGTTTGGCGAAGGCGTGGAGCCTATTGGCAAGACCATCCGCTTCAAGTCGATTCCTGTGCGCATCATCGGTGTACTGAAATCAAAAGGCTACAACAACTGGGGTATGGACCAGGACAATGTGATCATCGCCCCCTATACTACCGTGATGAAACGTATCGCTGCCCAGACGTACTTCTCGAGCATCGTATGTTCGGCCGTTACCGAGGAACTCTCGGATGCTGCCATCGAGGAGCTCACACAGATGCTGCGCGACAATCATAAACTGAAAGACGAAGCAGAAGATGATTTCACCATCCGCTCACAAGCAGAGATGATGGAAACGATGTCGAGCACAATGGATACGGTGACCATCATCCTGGTAGTGGCCGCGGCGTTCTCCTTACTGGTGGCAGGTATCGGCATTATGAACATCATGCTGGTAAGTGTCACCGAACGCACCAAGGAGATAGGATTGCGCATGGCGGTGGGAGCAACAGGAGCGGTAATATCACTTCAGTTCCTCATCGAATCGGTCATCATTTCAGTAACAGGAGGTCTGCTGGGTATCCTTGTGGGATGTGGAGCCAGTGAGTTCATCGTCCCGTTGTTCAACATGCCATCCAGCGTACCGGCATGGTCAATCTATGTGTCGTTCCTGGTATGTGTATGCATCGGAGTCCTCTTCGGATACATCCCCGCACAGAAAGCAGCGAACATGGATCCCATCGAGGCCATCCGTCACGAATAAGCGGCTATCACTCATTGCGTTTGTCGATGATCTCGAATCCCGGATATTTCTGCCGGTGGAAGACAAACAGCTCATCGCTGATATTCCCGCTCTTGAAATTGCTGATCTTCACCGTAGTACTGAAGATTCCTAACTTGATGCGAAGGCTCAAAGGGTAGCGTGTCTTTTTATCTATCAAGGCATGTATCTCTTTGATGCCTTTCACTCCTTTCTTAGCCTTCAAGGTGATGACAAAACCTTCATCACTGTTAGCAATACTGTATTTGAAATTCTCAGGCTCGAACTTGAACTTCGTGGCATATTTGTCACGCTTGTCGGAATTGGCATCATATACCGTCACCGTCTTCTTCTTTCGCTCCACCAAATAATAGGTGATACCATCGTTGAATGCGTTATACTTCTCATCCACGAACTTGCTCTTCTTACCTTTATACCAAATGGTACCCTCGGTTTTGTATATACCGATGATATTGACGGCATAATGCAAGGTGGAGCCTTGAGGACCGAACACCATCTGATAGGTGCGGTCGAATATCTGACGCGCCTGACGGGCATTGGCCGATAGTTCTTCCTTGGGGGCCTTAGACTTTTTATGCTGAGCCAATGACTGCTGGGGCATGACCGCACACACCAGAAGAAGCAGGAAGAAGATTGCCCATCTCCTCCATCCGATGAATTGGAATTGATCAACTTTTCGCATAATGGCTGCAAAGGTACGAATAATCGAGGAAAGGGGAATAAAAAAATAAATTTATTTTGTATTGTGCTCGCTTATTCGTATCTATGGCTTTGCCGAAGATACTTTCACTCGACAATAAAAATAAATTGTCATTTATTTTGTATTGTGCTCGCTTATTCGTATCTATGGCTATGCCGAAGATACTTTCGCTCGGCAATAAAAATAAATTGTCATTTATTTTGTATTGTGCTCGCTTATTCGTATCTTTGTAACCGTAAATCAATTAATCATGATAAACATGGATATTACTGAACGATTTTTAAACTACGTGAAATTCGACACGCAGTCGAATGAAGAAAGTACCACTGTGCCCAGTACATCCAAACAACTGATCTTCGCCAAATTCCTCAAAGAGGAGTTGGAGCGCGAGGGCTTTGACGATGTGGAGATGGATGACATGGGCTATATCTACGCAACACTGAAGTCGAACACCAAGAAGGAAGTGCCCACGATCGGGTTCATCTCACATTATGATACATCCCCCGACTGTAGCGGTGCAAACATCAAACCAAGCATTGTCAGAAGCTATGATGGTTCGGACATCGAACTATCTCCCGGCATTCTCTCCTCACCGAAGAAATTCCCTGAGCTGCTGCAACATGTGGGTGAAGATCTGATCGTAACCGACGGTACCACGCTTTTGGGTGCCGATGACAAAGCAGGCATCGCAGAAATCGTACAGGCCATGTGCTGGCTGCGTGATCATAAGGAGATCAAGCACGGCGACATCCGTATGGGCTTCAACCCCGATGAGGAGATCGGTATGGGAGCTCATCACTTCGATGTGGAGAAATTCGGATGCGAGTGGGCATACACCATCGACGGCGGTGACTTAGGGGAATTGGAATTCGAGAATTTCAACGCCGCCAGTGCAAAGATTCTCATCAAGGGAGTGAGCGTCCATCCTGGCTATGCCAAGGGAAAGATGATCAATGCCAGTCGTCTGGCTACGGAATTCGTCAACATGCTGCCTGGTGAGGAAACACCCGAGGAGACTGAGAACTACGAAGGGTTCTACCACCTCACTGGCATGGACACCTGCACGGAGAGTGCCAAACTCAGCTATATCATCCGCGACCATGACCGTGAGATTTTCGAAGACCGCAAGCGATTCATCCAGCAGTGCGCAGAGAAGATGAACGAGAAATATGGCGAAGGCACCGTGACGGCGGAAGTAAAAGACCAATACTATAACATGAAAGAGAAAATTGATCCGAATATGCATGTCATCGACATCGTTTTGAAAGCCATGCAAGCCAGTGATGTCCCACCCCGGGTAAAGCCCATCCGTGGAGGAACCGATGGTGCACAACTCTCTTTCAAAGGACTTCCCTGTCCCAATATCTTTGCTGGAGGTGTGAACTTCCACGGCCCGTATGAGTTTGTCAGCATTCAAGTGATGGAAAAGGCCATGCAGGTTATAGTAAACATCTGTAAGCTGACAGCTGACTATAACGACTAATCTGAATCGACAATGAACGAGCTTCCCGCCCTGATCAAAGATCTGGCCCTCATCCTCATGATGGCAGGAATTGTCACCTTAGTATTTAAGAAACTCAAGCAGCCACTGGTATTAGGATATGTCGTGGCGGGGTTCTTGGTAAGCACACACATGCCCTACACCGCCTCCGTCGTTGACAGTGCTGATATCCACACATGGGCCGACATCGGGGTGATGTTCCTGCTGTTCTCCTTAGGACTGGATTTCTCTTTCAAGAAGATATTGAAGATGGGAGCCTCCCCTATCATCTCCACGATAACGATCGTCTTTTGCATGATGATGCTCGGCATTGTGGTGGGACACCTCTTCGGGTGGGGGAAGATGGATTGTATCTTCTTGGGCGGTATGCTCGCGATGAGTTCTACCACGATCATCTATAAAGCGTTTGATGACTTAGGACTGAGGCAGCAGCAATTTGCCGGTCTGGTGATGAGCGTGCTTATCCTCGAGGACATCCTTGCCATTGTGATGATGGTGATGCTGAGTGCCGTCGCCAGTGGCAACAACCCAGACAGCGGACAGATGTTAGGGTCGGTGATGAAGATCGTCTTTTTCCTGATCCTTTGGTTTGTGGTAGGCATCTTTGCCATTCCTCTTTTCCTGCGGAAGGTACGGAAACTGATGAATGCAGAGGTGCTGCTCATCGTTTCGTTAGGACTATGCTGTGCCATGGCGGTGCTCTCCACCAAAGTGGGATTCAGTAGTGCCTTCGGCGCATTCGTCATGGGCAGTATTCTGGCAGAGACCATCGAGGCTGAGAAGATCATCAAACTGGTAGAGCCGGTGAAGAACCTCTTTGGTGCCATCTTCTTCGTGTCTGTAGGTATGTTGGTGGATCCGAAGATCCTCATCGACTATGCTTTCCCGATCTTTGTCCTTGTCATGACCATCCTGATAGGACAGGCTGTATTCGGTTCCTTCGCCTTTATGCTTGGAGGCGAGACACTGAAGTCGGCCATGAAGTGTGGGTTCTCCATGGCACAGATCGGTGAGTTCTCATTCATCATTGCTTCATTGGGATTATCTTTGGGCGTGATAGGCGACTTCCTCTACCCCGTTGTGGTGGCAGTGAGCGTGATCACCACCTTCCTGACCCCATACATGATCCGTCTCGCCACTCCCGCCTATCAGGTATTGGAGAAACGGCTACCTAAGAAATGGGTACGCTCTTTAAATCATCTTACGATGAGCCATCCCAACACCAAGGAGCAGAGCCTGTGGAAGAAACTTCTTCTGCAGATGGGACGGAACACCTTGATCTATGGCATCCTGTCGGCAGCCACTATCACACTGATGTTCACTTTCGTACTACCAGTGACTCGGCAGATGCTACCGGGATGGGATCTTCATTGGTATGCCAATGCCATTACCGGCTTACTCACCGTTGTTTTTATTTCGCCTTTTCTCCGAGCAATGGTGATGAAAAAAAACCACAGTGAGGAGTTTATGACACTGTGGAAAGAGAGTAATATTAACCGTATCCCCCTACTCTTCACCATCCTCGTGCGCATCATCATCGCCGTGGCCTTCATCTTCTACATTTGTAACTACCTCACCCGGTTTAGTAATGCACTGATGATTACTATCGGTGTCGTTGCCGTCTTATTGATCATTCTCTCCAGATGGATCAAGAAAAGAAGTATCCATCTGGAACGTCTCTTCATCCTCAACCTTCGCTCTCGCGATATCGAAGCACAGGTGCATGGACATAAACGCCCCTTGTACGAAGGGAAACTGCTCGATCGAAATATCCATATCACCGATTTCGAGATACCGGCTGATTCACTGTGGACAGGAAAGAGCCTCAAGGAATTGAATTTAGGAAAGAAGTACGGCATTCATGTGAGCAGCATCCTTCGTGCCAACCGACGACTGAATATCCCAGATGGAGACTCCATCCTCTTCCCCGGAGACAAGCTACAAGTAATCGGCAGCGACGACCAGCTCATTATCTTTCAGCAAGCTCTGGAACGCGAGGTCATGGATGATGACTATGAGTTGGAGAAGAGAGAGATGAAACTGCGTAGCATCATCATCAACGGCAGCAGTCCTTTCATCGGCAAGACCCTACAAGAGAGCGGTATCCGCGATCATTACAACTGCATGGTCGTAGGTCTTGAGGAGGGAAAGGAAAACCTCTCACAAGTCAAGCCATCCTACCGTTTCCAGAAAGGAGACATCATCTGGATAGTAGGTGAAGAACAAAACATCAAGCAAATTACGGCAGCTTCTTAATACCACTGTATCGCATTCGTGTAGCCACTACGCTTATCGTATTTCAAAGCATCCGTAAGGGTGGCTGCATTACAACGGAAGGAGAAGTTATACGATGTATAAGGAGCAATCACTACGGAACACGACATATTGAAACAGTGCAAGTCGCGTGACAACGATGCTGTGGTCATACTCAACTTGTGCATCTCGAAATCGTAACCGCTGGAGAAAGTGATGTTCCACCCATCGCTGATACGGATATTTCCGCTGAAGTTAAGGTTTTGCGTGAACTTATAGGGATAACGCATGGTCTTGGTGTTGAAGGTACCCGACGTATTCTCACGCATGGTGACACCATAGCCGACGGAGATAGACCAGGGTAATGAGAATGACATATAACCGTCGGCATCGGTCTCTGCCTTACCTGCCGATTCTCTCTTGGCACCACGCTTTCCACGCTCCATATCATCATCGATATTGGTCTCTACACCACTGTCATAGTCATCCTCTTCCCCTTGTGAGTCCTTACGATCATCGTCATCCTTGTTACCGATGCCACGTAGTTTGTCTATCCATTTCTTGAAATTCTCAGGACTTAACGTGAATGAGAGATTCTGCGACATTCCTTGGAAACGGCCGAAACGACCATAACTATACTCTGTACGTGTTCCCAAATAAGGTTTCCCGTTCTCGTCCAACTCATAAGCATAGGTGGCGAACGAGGAATTCATGTTAAATGTATAACTTTTGGAAAGCTTCAAACGGAGGTTCACACCCAAATCGCTCCATGGACGCTCCTTGGCAGCCATATTATACGACATGTTCAAAGAGAGGTCATCGATGAGGTAAATCTTCTTGAAGCCCGTCGTATCTTTCTCATTATCAGAGCGCATCTTCATCTCAACATTGTTCTGCAGAGTAAAGCCGATACTTCCTGACTTTTGTCGGCCTGGATAGCCAAACAGACCATTCTCATAAGGCGTATATTCCACATACGAGACATTCCCCTTTTCATCGGTTTTCTGATAGGTTTTCCAGAACCCATAGCGTCTGGCTGAGAAATCTGGTGTATAACTAAACGACACAGTTGGGGTAAAGACATGACGGATACGGTCGATCTTGTCACCAAAGAGTTTCCTCCAAGGAACATAGAAACCGTAAAGTTTCGTCGAAGCAGACAAAGATGCACTCCAGTTATAGACATTATAGAAACCGTAGGTGGTGTCGTTCACTTCCTTTTGTCCCACCTCGTCCCATGATTTCTCTATACGATTGGTGTACATTCTGTCGGTAAAAGTAAACTGAGGAGTCAAGTTAATGGCATTGAACAGTGTAAAACTTGCACTCACAGGAATAGTATGAGTCATACCATTCTTCCAATCCTTAATCAAATTGGAATGTAACAGTTTGTCTTCCTTTGTGAGAATACTATTGGAAATCTGACCCGTATAACTCATGGAGATTTTTTCATACCAACGTTCGTCTCCCACAGCCTTTTTCCGTTTAAAAGGATAGAAACGCGTTACATTGATATTCAAATCCGGCAAAGTCATGTTAATGGTGGAGTCACGCATGTACTGATTTAGATTCATGGTTCCTGTCAGTGTCATCCCAATGCTTGAGAATGTACTGGTCCAGGAAACAGAGGAAGTACGCGTGCTCTGTGTCATTGACTGTGGATTATACAGACTCGAGAGGTTATTCCTCTCGAAGCTTGACGAAGCGAAGTTCACACTGGCCGTAAATGTGGTGAAGGGATTGGCTTTTGCATCCTGCCGGTGACTCCACTGCACCTTGAAACTTTCAGCCTCGTTGAAGTCGGGCATACCTTTATCACCATTCTTGGTATCCTGATAACTGACAAAGAAACTACCTGAATATCTGTAGCGCTTACGGTAATTGCTGGCGGCACTCAACCCCCATGAGCCTTTCGTGTAAATCTCACCCAAAAGTTTCAGGTCCCATTTATCACTCATAGCAAAATAGTAGCCACCATCTCGGAGGTAGAACCCCCGGGAACTCTCATCTCCATAAGTCGGCATGATGAAACCGCTGCTGTAGCTCTTAGTAAAGGGGAAGAATCCATAAGGAATAGCCAAAGGTAAAGGGACATCACACACCACCAGATAAGCAGGACCGAACACCACGTCTTTGTTGGGACGAACCTTCGCACGGGACAGCGCGATGTAGAAATCAGGATGTTCGGCATCACAAGTGGTATAGGTTCCCTTCTCTAAGTATAATACTCCAGAAGAATCACGCTTGGCTCGCTTACTGAATAAGAACCCATCCTCTTGTTCTGTATAGACATCGCGAATGAAACCTTTCTTGGTCTTAATATTGAATTTGATCGTATCGTTTTCATACGTATCTCCAGCCATCTTAAATACCGGCTTTCCTTTCAGTTCGGTCATGGTGGTATCAGTGTATGAAGGCGTGGCATAGACCAAATTACTGTCAAGGCTCATGTAGATCTTGTCACTCGTCAAGTCCATCAATTGGTATTCCACATGGGAGTCACCGTAAAGGAATGCCGTATTAGAGCTTGCATCATAAATCATGGAATCTTTTGCAGAATAGGTTATTGGAGCTTCCAACCCATTCTTCTTGTTTCGATTCAGGCTATCGGCACGAATAGAATCATCGATGGCCTTATTGTAAAGGTAGATAGCGCGCTGCAAGGAGTCCATCTGCATCGTATCGGGCTCAAGATCGGCAAGTCTCCTCGATGTCGTATCCGGTATTGCAGGTTCCTCAGGCACATCCATCAACAGCGAGTCTGTCTGCAAAGAGTCTTGCTGCAGACTATTCACCTGTTGTCGTCCAGATGACAAAGGATGTTCCCCTCGCTGCACCTTTCCAAAATGTTGCCGCAGAGTTGGAACATCCGTTGCCGCCATCATCAAAATGACGGTTGTCAACAGTGCCATTATCAGTCCTTTCTTTCTCATGAACCTTACAAAAACAACCTTTTCAATTGTTTCTAAGGTGCAAAAGTACTAAAAAGAAATGACATACCACTCCCATTAATTGATAATTAACTTATTTAATTGATAATTATCAATAGGAAAATGAAAGGATGTCTCACTGACCGAAGCCACCACCGCCGAAACCACCGCCTCCGAAACCACCGCCGAAGCCGCCGCCAAAACTACCAAAGTCGGGCATTTTCGGTGCAGGTTCCTTACCGATTGCGAGAAGCAACTGAATCAAAGCACGACGACGCTGAGGCCATGTAGGATAGTCATCTGCTCGCAGTACCCTCGGTTTGAAGCCTGGTATCTGGGGCATGTTGTTTCCTTGCTGCATGAAGTCCATAGAACTGGTAGTAAGAATACAGGGCTTTGTCTTTCCGTTTGCCACCAGACGGTCAACAATGGCATCGGCCCCTCCCACCTTAAACCAACTCTCCATCGTATCGCCCTCTGCTGGAATGAGTTGTATAAAGACAGGCATCATCATTGTTGTCTGTGACATAACCGGGGTGTACATAGCTTCCTGCCGTTCCAGATCATAGCCCACTCGTCCGTGAGCGATATCTCCTTGTGAGGCGAAATTAAAGGGAGAACTTGGATTATCGGCAATACTGTATTTGAATCCCAAATCAGGAGACAGATACATATTACTGGGGTCAGCTACTTGTGTTCCATCTACCACGAAACAATATTTAAAGGTATCAAAGAGATAGTCGGTGAGGGTAGTAGTCCACACTCCATCAGAATCACGCTGCATAACAATATTCTCCGGTAACATCTCACACTCCAAGGCAACCCTCTTAGCTTCAGGAGCTTTGAACCGGAAGACGATTCCCCTCTCTGTATATTCAGGAGAAACGATCTGACGAGGGAAGAGTCGAGCCATCACGCCAGGGGTAAACTGCTGTTCCTGTCCTGTTTTGGCAGGAGCCGGTTTCCCGTTCTTCATGGCCTCCTCTGACGCTTTCTTGTTAAACAGCAGGGGGAGTGTCTGAGACAGGAAATATTTAGCATTCATCCAGGTGTGGCCAAACTTATCCGAAGTGAACTCCTTGACACTTCTGATTCCTTTGTCATCAAGAAACTGCATGTAATCACGTGCATTACCATAGAGGAAATCGTCGGTGCCCACGCCAAGCCAGAAAAGGTGGATTTTCTTATTCGTTTCATCGGCCTGATCGTACACCTCTGGTATATCCGTGGAAGTGAACGAACTGTAAGAACAAAGGTAAGAGAACTTATCGAGATTGCTCAATCCATTGAACAAGGCCTGGTTACCTCCACGTGAGAAACCACCAATGGCCCGACTTTCACGATCATTCTTTGTCCGATAGTTCTTCTCAATATATGGCATAAGGTCGTTGATAAGGTCCTTACTGAACACATCACCACCAAACTGTGTCTGAGGCATACCCTGCTGAGGTTTTGTGGGAACCAGCTTACTTGGGTTTCCATAAGGAAGCACAACAATCATCTCCTTTGCCTTCTTCTCCGCCAACAGGTTATCGAGAATATAGTTCACACGTCCTACCTTATAATATACCTCTTCGGTATCGGTAGTACCGCTGATCAGATAGAATACCGGATATTTCTTCTGCATGTCCATCATATAGTTTGGTGGAAGATAGACAATGGCATTGTTGGTGGCGCCCAGACTTTTGGAATAATAATGTATGTACTCAATCCTTCCATGCGGCACATCCCTAATATCATGGGGCAGCGGATTTTTGGATTTGATTTCCAGAAGACTGTTCTTAAACCCTTCATTGGGGAAGTACAGAGGATTCTGTGGATCCATCACGCTGATTCCATCCACGATAAAGCAATAAGGATACATGTCAGGTGCAGCCGGGCCCAAGGTCACAGTCCAAAGGCCATCAGTTCCTCGGGTCATCTCCTTACGACCGGCGAACTGCACATCCACCATCACTGTGCGGGCAGAATCATTTTTGTACTGGAAGGTCACGGTGCCGTCATCGTGACACTGTGGCTGTGCATGAAGGTTGAGCATACAGCCGAGCATGAACGTTGATAATAATAATTTTTTCATTTTCTTGTTTTTAGTTAGAAGGTCTATGATCTATTGTTGTCTTATTCTCTTCCATGCGTTGTGCTGTCTTAAATTAATCCGTCATCCAAATAACCGGTGCCATTCCCGGAAGCGGGAGACGCCCTCATCTCCAAATTTCGCCAGACTCTTTTCCGCCTGTTCCACTGTCTTTTGGCTCTCCAAGCGAGTCTTGGAAAAGAACTTATCTGCATAACAGATGAGTTTCTCCTCTAATGTCTCTGGGAAAAAAGGTTCCCATGAGGAACAGTCTTGTTCTGCTGATGGTGGAGAGGGAACGACAATAGGAAGATGTTGGGATTGGATGTCACTCAACGACAGTCCCGCACCGGTATGGCGTTCACAGACACGGGCATGACGGGGGAATCCTTCTGCTCGCATCAGTTCAGCACCAATCTGTCCATGACAGATGTAAGGTTCTGATCCAAAGCATTGAATCCCTGGAGCATGACAACGGAAGATTCCGATGTCGTGCAACATCGCAGCCTCTTCAACAAATTGTTTGTCAAGTGCCAGTTCAGGATGAGCATCACAAATACGCAAAGCCATAGCTGCAACGCTACGACTATGCACAAGGAGAATCCTTTTCAGTTCATTGTCCAAAGGATAGTATTTGTCGATAAGCGCCTGATAATCCATTATGTATAGAAAAGAGGAGAGAACTGAGAGGCTACTGCCATCAGGCTTTCTGCCAACCTCAGTTCTCCACTCACAATTATTTGTTACTGTTCACGCTCTATCCAAGCCAGAGTCTGGCCTTTGCTTACTTTTGCGCCCTGCTTGGCGACAATTTCCACAAGTTTTCCGCCCAAGGCAGCAGGGATTTCGGTAATCTCTCCCCACGGGGTCTGGATATAGCAGAAGGTCTGACCCTCTTTGTAGGTCTGGCCGATAAATGGTTCCACACAAGGTGCACACTCACCATCACCATTGAATTCATAATAGATCTGGCCTTTGACAGGAGCCACGAGGGCATCAGCCTTGGCATGTTTGAACTCAGCAAGTTTCTCTGGAGAGAGGCTGGCACCCAGTTTCTGATCCTTCATTTTCTGCAGATCTGCAAGGAAATTCTTCTTAGCTTGTCCGCTCTTGAAGTTACGATACTGCTCGGGGTGCATAGCGAGTTCATAGAGTTCCTCATCATCCTGACCATATTCCCATCCGTTCTCATCCATTTCCTTACGGAAATCATCCAAAGCATTAGGAATCAAGGTACGCGGGTCGGCATCTGTGAACTCCCTTCCCTGTTGCTTAGCCAGTTCCACGATTTCCGGAGCGATGGTTCCGGGGATCTTTCCACTCTTGCCAAGGATCATACCCCACATGGCATCGTCCATCATCACGAATCGTCCCTTGCCTTGGGCCATGGTGAGCAGATTCATCAAAGCGATGTTCTTTACATACTGTGAGAATGGTGTCACAAGTGGAGGATAGCCTACACGTGGCCATACATATGCCACCTCGTCGAAGAGTTTCACAAGCATATCATCCGTTGACAGCTCTGGTTCACCCTTTGCTTTGAGGGTTTTGTTAATAATCTGATGGATACCGGCAAGGTCGGCCATCATCGATCCCATCATACCTCCGGGAAGTCCACATCCAAGGAGCAGCGAACTCATCAGTTTGTTTCCAGGATTGATAAAGTAACCCAACCAATCGTCAATAAACTCCTGAGTCAGAGCACGGGCACGCATATAGGCATTCATATTGATCTCCTTCACCTCGAACCCTTCGTTCTTCAACATCGACTGAACGGAAATGATATCAGGGTGCACCTTACCCCAAGACAATGGTTCAATGGCCGTATCGATAACATCGGCACCATTGTTACATACCTCGAGGATACTGGCCATCGACAGACCTGGGCCTGAGTGTCCGTGATACTGGATGATCACATCTGGATGCTTGGTCTTGATCGACTTGGTGAGAGCTCCTAACAGAGCAGGCTGACCGATACCTGCCATATCTTTCAAGCAGATCTCCTCGGCACCAGCCGCTATCACCTGATCGGCAATCTCCGTATAATACTCTACGGTATGGACGGGAGAAGTGGTTATACACAGGGTTGCCTGTGGTGTCATTCCTGCCGCCTTGGCCCACTTCACTGATGGGATGATGTTTCGCACATCATTCAAGCCGCAGAAAATACGGGGGATGTCCACACCCTGTGCATGCTTCACCTTGTATTGAAGCTCTCGTACATCATCGGGAACAGGATACATTCTGAGCGCATTCAGACCTCGATCGAGCATGTGGGTCTTGATTCCCACCTCGTTGAATGGCTTACAGAACGCACGGACGGCAGCGTTAGGATTTTCGCCAGCCAACAGGTTCACCTGTTCGAAGGCACCGCCATTGGTCTCCACACGGTCAAATACACCCATGTCGATAATCGCAGGGGCAATGCGCTCTAACTGGTCTTTGCGCGGCTGGAACTTACCAGAACTCTGCCACATGTCTCGATAGACGAGACTGAACTGGATTTTCTTTTTCATGATAATCTTTTAGTTAAATAGTTGATACGTATATTGTTTTTTGTTTTTAGGCACTTACTACGTCATCAGCTTCGTATATTTTTTGCAAATATAGGTATTTTTTCTTAATTCGACATCAAATAACACAAAAAAACGTTTCGATTAACGCAAATTTTCTAAAACGATGGAGATTATTAGCCTTTTCACTTGTCATATTTGGAGATTATTCGTAATTTTGAAGCCAGAAATGAGAAAGCCGCTTTTATGGATATGCATGGTAACCCTACTGTGCATCAGTTGTGAGAGTAAGAAAGTCATCCCCGAAAATGACCAGAATGTGGGAACGAGTACAAACATTGAGGGCGACAGCACCTTATACGGTCTGGCCTGCGATGGGTGTAATGATTCTGTGCTGGTCTTTCTGCCCGGTAAGGGAGGAGATCCTATCATCTATGATATCCTCAATGCTTCCAAAAGGAATCGTGTGATAGGTCATCCAAAGGTAGGTGACTGGGTAGCAGTGCTGCTCAATGCCAACGACACCACTGTAGCAGACATGGTGATTGACCTTGATCAGCTGAAGGGAACTTGGGTGGAACAGGTGTTTCCTACCGTCAGGGAACGTATTACGCCGACAGCCTTAGATGAGGAGACTAAAAAAGAACAGGACTCTCTCTTACAAGAGATGATGAAACCAATAGAGATGGGATTTGCCATCAAAAGGCATTATGCAGCACAGACCATTGGACGGCGCCGCCAGAGCATCAAAGACGACGACAGCCCGGTAGTGTATCCCCAAATGAAGAACTATACGAAGTGGCATGTCTTCAACGGATACCTGATCCTCACTTCACAAAGCCGTCCCATCAATGACTCACTGAAAGGTGATGTGGTCAACGACACGGCACAGTTTATCTTTATGACACACGACTCACTGAGATTAAAGTTCAAAGACTGCGTGAAGGGATTTTATCGAAAGAATTAATAATGGTGTTTCCACATCCTCTCTTTCGCCATCTGCTCATATTCCGTTCCAGGTCTTCCATAGTTGGCGTAAGGATAGATGCTGATGCCACCTCTTGGCAAAAAGAGACCGATCACTTCTATATATTTGGGATCCATCAAAGCAATCAGGTCTTTCATGATGATATTGACACAATCCTCATGGAAATCACCATGATTACGGAATGAGAAGAGATAGAGTTTCAGGCTCTTGCTCTCCACCATACGCTGATCGGGAATATAAAGAATCTTGATCTCAGCATAGTCTGGCTGTCCTGTTATCGGACATAACGAGGTAAACTCCGGACAGTTGAACTGCACCCAGTAGTCATTCTCCGGGTGTTTGTTCTGAAAACTCTCCAATACCTGCGGAGCATAGTCATCTGCATACACCGTTTTCATTCCCAGTGCCTTCAGTCCTTCTTGATCTCTTGTATTCATTTGCCTTCAACATTTTAACTATTCACCACCAACCACGTCATGTAGCCAAGGAAAATCAAGGTAAGCACAGCTCCTTCCCAACGAGCTACAGTAAATCGTGTATAACAGAAAAGCCACAACAGGATGATTGCCGAGAGCATGATTCCGAAATCGATGAAAGTAAGTCCTTCAATCTGCATCGGAAGCACCATACCCGTGACTCCAATAATCATCAAGATATTGAACACATTACTACCGATCACATTACCAATGGCAATAGCCGAGCGTCCCTTTCTGGCTGCCACCACACTGGTAGCGAGTTCTGGCAGTGAGGTACCACAGGCCACGATGGTCAAGCCGATCACAGCATCGCTCACTCCCAATGAATGGGCGATAACGGTGGCTCCTTCCACAAAGACATTACTTCCTCCTACCAAACAGAGCAGTCCGAGGACGACCAAGCCTACAGCTTTCCATGGATTCATCTCTTCGAGTTTCACCATTTCCTGATCCTGCATGTCACCTTTCATGGCCAACCGCAACGTATAGTACAAAAAGAAGATAAACCCTACGAACAGTAAGGCTGCATCAAGACGTGATACAGAACCATCAAGGCACATCACCAGTAGTGCCAACGATGCGGCCACTGCAAAGGGGATGTCCTTTCTTACTGTACTCTTGCTGATCACCATCGGTGCCACCATAGCAGTAACTCCCACAATCATCAGGGTATTAAAGATATTCGAGCCCACAACATTTCCCACAGCGATATCTGACGTTCCTTTGATTGCAGACATGAGTGATACGAAAAACTCGGGCATCGAAGTACCCATTGCCACCACCGTGAGTCCAATCACAATCTGGGGCACGTTCATCCGATGTGCCAAAGCCGTGGCACCATCTGTCAGGCGATCGGCTCCCCAAAGAACCAGTATCGCTCCCAATACAATATAAAGAATACTCATAATCGACTGCAAAGTTACGAAAAATCGAGAGCAGAACAAAACAAATCCTTTTGTTTTTTATGCCGAGTGCATTGTAACTTATCCAAAGTTACGAAAAATCGAGAGCAGAACAAAACAAATCCTTTTGTTTTTTATGCCGAGTGCATTGTAACTTATCGAAAGTGACGAAAAGTCGAGCGAAATGCAAAAGGAAAGCATGCTTTTCTTTTCATTTGCTTTACCTCGCTTCGCGAACAGCAACCGTTGGTTCCGAGACCGAGTAACTTCAACGGAGTAAAAGAGACGAATAAACGAGGGAAAAGAGACAGATATTTCATTTTTCTTTCTCTTTCTGAGTGCAAGTAACTTCAACGAAGTTAAATGACGAAAGAAAAGCCAAATTATCATTCACAAAAAAGGGTGCCAACACCTTGGCACCCTCATAACATCTAACAATCACACATTAAAATCATCTAACTAATAACCTACTGTTATCCTGAATCCTCCTTCATTTTTCCTTTTGTCAAACATCGCAGAAAACTTAGTCAACTGTTATCTGACGAGCCACCTTCACTTCCTCCTTCTGGATCTTCGGCAGTTCAACCGTCAGCACACCATCGTTCACACGAGCAGAAATCTTATCCTTGTGAACATCTTCAGGGAGTATCAGCGTCTGCTCAAACTTTGTGTAGCTGAATTCGCGGCGCAGATAGCGGGCTTTCTTATCCTCCTCATTAGCCTCCTGTTTATGATCCATCTTAATGATGAGGTTTCCCTCATGGTTGATATTCACGTCGAAGTCTTCTTTTCTCATACCTGGAGCAGCCAGTTCCACGATATATGACTTGTCGGTTTCCTTCACGTTAATGGCCGGAGCCGTTGCATTGGCCTTAGGCATGTAGTCGGCATCGAACAAATCGTTAAACACTGTTGGTAACCATGAATTTCTTGCAAAAGTTGGATACATCATAATTTTTACCTCCTAATTATTATATTATTTATTCGTTCTTATTCTGTTTGTCGGGACTTACTTATGAGTCTCACTACTCAAGGAGCAAGAAACATACCATGCACCCGATAATGACAAGTTGACATTTTTGTATGTCAATTTGACAAAGGCTTGCATATTTCCACATTATTATATATATTTGCAAATGAATTCAATCATTATGAGACAGTTTCAAACAACCTATATCATCTTTACCCTATGGATTGCCCTGACAGTATGTGCCTGTGGGAGCCACGACCAAACAAACGTTAGCAAACACCGCCAACGTATAGACAGCCTCTACAGCACTTTTCAGGACATAGATGTCCTCCGGCACCATGAAGACAGTCTGAAGAACGAAGACGACACCGAGACACTTATGTTCGTAGAGAAGCAACTGGGCAAACTTCTTCGTAACAACAGTTGCTTTATCGAAGCCTTGGACCACCACCGTCAAGGTCTTGCCTATGCAACCCTTCAGAAAGACACGGTCGAGATGGTAAGAGCCAACAACAATATTGCCACGGATTTTCGCAGGATGGGCATTCTCGATAATGCTGCCTCCAACCACTATACGGCTCTTGCCCTTTGTGAGGCCTTTTCCCAAAAAGAAACATTCGAAGCCAGAAAGAACCGTGTGACCGCCCTCAACGGATTAGGGAATGTATATTTGTCGATGAAGGATCTTCAGACAGCCGACAGTCTGTTCCGTTTGGCCTTAAAAGAGGAAAACGCGTTAGGCAGTGATGTAGGACAAGCCATAAACTTTGCGAATATCGGTGCTATATTTGAGCAGCAGGGGAAGAACGACTCAGCATGGGTATATTACAAGATGTCGATGGAACACAACCAGAAAGCCGGTTCAGACTTAGGGATCAGTTTGTGTCATATCCATTTCGGACAGCTCAACGAGAAAGCCCATCAATGGGACAAGGCCATCGCCGAATATCAGAAGGCATACCAACTGATGAAAAACTCTGGCGACCAATGGCACTGGTTAGAGTCTATTCTCGCATTGGCGAATGTGAACATCACCAAGAGAGACTATGACCAAGCCCAGCAATACATCAAGCAAGCCCAAGACATTGCCACCAACATCCATTCGAAAGAGCATCAAGCCACCGTAGCCAAACTGAATTACATGATCTACGAGGCCAAAGGAGATTATCGTCAGGCACTGATGTTTTACAAGACCAGTCAGGCACTGAACGACAGTGTCATCACCCCCGAGAACGTTCTGCACACCCAAAACTACCGGGTGAACTACATGAATGAACGTCATCGCAATGAGATGAACATGATTGAGCGCACCCACCAGGCAGAGCAGGGCGCCCTGCGCCTTTTTATCATAGTCATCGCCTTGGCGTTGCTGCTGGCCGTCACATTCATTGCCATCCTTTACCATTCATGGAGACAACGAACAAAGCGTTTGAAGGCCCTACGTGAAGAATTCTCCCGTGCCATGCAAGAAGGAAAGAAACCGGAGCCCAACCTGAGCCGGGAAGAAAACGAGTTCGTGAACAAACTGGTGAACCAAATCTACGAGAACATGCAGAAAGGTGATATCTCCGTAGAAGGACTTGCAAAGGATCTGTTCGTCAGCAGATCCCAACTCTCAAGGAAGGTGCTGAACACGACAGGTATGAGCACCTCCGACTTCGTGCTTCAAGTCCGCATGGGTAAGGCGCGCCGTTTATTGGAAGACACCACGACGCCCATTACCGAGGTGGCCCTGAAGTGTGGATTCAACGATCCCTCCTATTTTACCCGGATGTACAAGAAGACTTACGACATCACGCCATCACAAGCACGCAGAAGGTCGAAATAGACCATTTTGGACTTTCGTCCACTCTGATTATCAACACCTTACAAGGTATTCATGCGCGAATTGTACTATTTCCCAAATGTATTTTGAAACGTATAGTCCAGTTTTTGGTCGTATAGTCCACTGCAATTTTTGAATTTGTCGTACCTTTGCAACGTGAATCAGTAATCACTGATTTACGCCCAACACGCAATATATATAATAAGGTATGATAAGAAAAGGCCAGTTCCACTATCGGAACTGGCCTGATGTGTTTTTGAAGAGGACAGGCTCCGTTTACTCCTGTTCCTTGCGGTCATCGATATGATCACCCTCTGTTGGCTTCAACTCCTCCTCGAAGTCAGAGATACCGTTCTTGATCAAAATATTGTACCACTGCAACAGTTTACGGATATCGCTGTCGTGTACACGCTGGCGATCGAAGTCGGGAAGGATTTCTGCGAAATAGTCACGCAGTTCCTTGCTGCTGCATTTCTTAAAGTTGAATGAAACCTCTTTCTTGTCCTCTTTATCACGGATGGAAGCGAGTACCTTCATCAGCGGCACGTCTTCGGCATCGGTGTACATGGCGATATCCGCCAATGAGGTGACACGATCGGTAGCGAAGGCTGGCATACGCTTGTGCGTTTCGTCAAGTGCTTCCACTATGAGGTTCATCTTGCCTCTTGACACGAGTTTAAAAAGACCCGGTTTTCCAGCAATTGATAGAATTGTCTGTACCATTGTTTTGGATTGTTTGTTTTGTTTTTTGATATGATTAATGATTTGATCTAACTGTTGATCGATGTCTCTCTGGCCGTCGTTTACTACTTCAAAGTCGCTACGCGCCACCATTTCCTGCTGCGGCAGCTGCTTGGCAATCCATTGTAAAGCCTGTTCCCGTGAAATGCCATCCCTATTCATCACTCGCTGCACACGTGTTTCCAAGGGTGCAGTGACACATACCACACAGTCAAAATGGGTACGCCGGTCAAAGCCACTGTCAAACAGGATAGCACTCTCTAACCAACTGATGCCCGACATCTCGAAGTCATGAGCCACAGCAGGATGCACCACGGCATTCACCGCCTGTTTATTGTCCTCCGACTGCAATAGGAATTTCGCCAGTACCGGTTTGTTCAGTTCACCCTCTTGATAAGCATTCTCCCCTACCAGGTCAATGAGAGCATCACGAATTGCCGGTGACTCTCGCATCAGCCGTTTGGCCTCGCGGTCACAGTCATACACCCGAATGCCACGTTGCTCTAAGTGGCGGCACACAAAGCTCTTACCACTTCCGATGCCTCCTGTGATTGCTATCTTCATTGTGCTTCGATCAGGTAATCCACTTGTGCTGGGTCAAGACGAGTATTACGCACTCCATACGGTGCTGACCTGAGGTGAAGCGAGCACTTATCCGATGGTCGTGACTGGATTTCCCAGTAATCAGCCTCCACCCTAAACAGCTCGGGCCGGATACTTCTGAACTGACCAACTCCCGTAGTAAACAGCACTTTTACCCTTGAGGGGAAGGTGCGCAGCACTTTTCCATCAGGCATATTCACAGCGGTCACCGGCACCTCCACACTCTCCTCCGTCAACACATCGGGGAAAACCGACATCGTTACCTTGGCGGGAATACACTTCATACCCGTCTGCCGAATCAGGTTCACCTCCTTCACCACCGTATCGGTGACATTGCTCAGGTGGATCAGCTCGGTATAGATCTCCTTCAGACTATCCAGTTTCTCTTTGCTGGCATATACCGTCACCACTTCGGGGGTGAATTTCACATGAGCGAGATAATAGCTCCGTCCGGGAGTTATCTTCCCATTCAGTCGCACGGTCAGTCGCTTACTCTCACCGTAGTTGTACTGAAACTCAAACTTATCAGGCTTGACGGCAGTGATACGAGTTGACTTAAACAGTTGTTGGTAAAGCATCTTCTGGATGTCAGTACCCTGTATAATTCCCCGTCCGTTCCCTTTATTGTAGGTATTAAAGTTCACACGGATGGGTGTCAGCTCATTACCATATAGATAGGAAAAGAGGATATAACCGCGATCACGCACCGTGACACGCAATGTATCATCGGTAATCGAGGTCACCACTACCTTCCTTGGGATATTATCCAGGCGGAGAGGCACCTTGATTTCCCGTTCATAGCTTTCGTTGAGTGTCATAATAAGCCAGAATGCCCCACTCAATAAGAGAAAGAACAAAAAAATCAGGAATTCTTTATTAAACATACGAAAAAAGAAATTCCTGACAATGCCGTTTGTACGTGCCTCTTGCCGGTCTTCCATTTATTTTGCCTGTGGCTGCGCTGCCGAAGAAGAGTCGGCAAAGACATAGCCACGATCAACACGGATGACGGTTCCTTTGGCAATCTCCACCTCCACAGAGTTCGTAGCTACATCAATACGGCGAACCGTTCCATAGATACCACCGCCCGTGATCACATGGGTACCCTCAGCCAAGGAGTTTTGGAAGTTACGGATTTCCTTCTGCTTCTTCTGCTGCGGATGGATCATAAAAAACCACATGATGGCGAAGATCGCAATCATCATGATCAGGAAGCTCATACTACCGCCCCCTTGTGCGGCCTGAGCTGCTAAAAATAATGTTGTCATGTCTATAAATAATGTATAAGTTCTATCTGTCTGTTTGCCGGCACCTCATGCCTCATCTGTAGGTTCACTCAGGAATGTCTCTTCCAGTTCCGGTTCCTCAGCACTCGCATTCTCTTCAGCCTTCATCTTGGCATAGTTACGACGTTCAGCCATCTTCTGCTCGTGTTTCACCTTCCGTGGGTTCTCACCAATAGGCTTCAGCAGTTTTCCTGTTTTCACCAGATGACGGGCAATGGCATCGAGCATACCGTTGATATAGCCACCGCTCTTCGGGGTACTGTAGATCTTTGCCAGATCCACGAACTCGTTGATGGTCACACTGATCGGAATGGCAGGGAAGGTCAGCATCTCAGCAATAGCAATCTGCATGATGACCACATCCATATAGGCCAAGCGCGAGAAATCCCAGTTACGCGATGCCTCACTCATATACCGTTGATACTGGTCGGCGTTCATGATCGTAGCGCGGAACAGGCGGCGGGCAAAATCTTTGTCCTCCTCGTCCTTGTATTCTGGCAACAGTTCCTGGTTTTTCTTGTTCTTCGGGTCGAACCGTTTGATGGTTTTCAGCACGAAGGTGTCAACCACCTCCTTGTCGTCATTCCAGTACAGGCTTTTCTCCTCCAACAAACTATCCAGGTCGTCATTTTCCATCACCAGAGCCTTGTACAGCTGGCGCCACACTTCCCTGTCAGCATCGTAAGAGTCATCCTGACTGTCCATATAATCTTTATATATTTCGCTCTGTTCGATCTGTCCGTAGAGTTTTCTCACGAACTCAATGTCATCCTCCCACGACTGTTTCTGGCTTTCCACGAAGTCTTGCAGCATGCGGTTCTCCTCCAACTGAAGTGCAAATTTGTTGTAGGCGAACTTGTCTGATGGCGGCGGCGTTCCTTCACGTTTTGCCCTTGCCGCACCAACCTCCACATGGCGGCGCGCCTCGTTGGTTATTGCCACGATGAGCGACAACATATAATTGTATAAATGATATGCCTTGGATAAACTGAACAGCAACTCCTTTTCAGCACTGTCCATATTCTTGCTTCCGTTTTGATAGTATGCGTAGGTTAACTGAACTATCTTTATTCGGATTAATTCTCTATTAATCATCTTTTCCTGTGTTATTCGTTTTATTACATACGTTTATCGAATGCAAAATTATACAAAATATAGATACCCTGCAAGAAAAAGAGCGTTTTTTCTACTTTTTTTAAGAGAAATATTGTGTGTTTGGGGAAAAAGTAATACCTTTGCACCGCTTTTTCAAAAGCATGCGATCCGTGTGATGGCGAATTAAGCAAAACATTTTTCACAAACTTAATTTAGAGTAACACATTATGAAAGAAATTAATGTAACAGGTCAGAAGAGAAGCGAGACCGGCAAGAAGGCTTCTAAGTTGATGAGAAAAGAGGGGTTAGTTCCCTGTAACCTCTATGGTGAGGCAAAGGACGAGAACGGTCTTCCCGTAGCGATGTCTTTTGCAGTGCCCATGACAGAACTGCGCAAGGTTGTCTATACACCGCACATCTACGTGGTGAACCTGAACATCGACGGTCAGCACCACACTGCCATCATGAAGGAACTGCAGTTCCATCCGGTGACCGATGCACTGCTGCACATCGACTTCTATGAGGTGAACGAGGAGAAGCCTATCACCATCGGAGTTCCCGTGAAGCTGAACGGTCTGGCACAGGGTGTGCGCGACGGTGGTCGTCTGGCTCTCATTGTCCGCAAGGTTAACGTAACCGCTATGTATCAGAACATCCCCGAGACCCTTGATATCGATGTCACTAACCTGAACATCGGTAAGAGCATCAAGGTGGGCGACCTGAAGTTCGAAGGTCTGGAGATGGCTACCAGTAAGGAAGTGGTGGTTTGCACCATCAAGGCTACACGTAAGTCTAACGCCGCTGCTCAGGCTGCAGAGGAGGCATAACCTTCTATGGACAAATACCTGATTGTTGGCTTGGGGAATCCCGGCGATGAATATGCCGAGACACGCCACAACACTGGCTACATGGTATTGGACGCTTTTGCCAAAGCGTCCAATATTGTTTTTGAGGACAGGCGTTACGGTTTTGTGGCCGAGACCTCACTCAAAGGACGTAAAGTTGTATTACTCAAGCCTACCACCTACATGAACCTGAGTGGCAACGCTGTGCGCTATTGGATGCAGAAGGAGAACATCGAACAAGACCGGCTGCTCGTCATCGTGGATGAGATTGCCCTCCCCTTAGGTTCCTTCCGTCTGAAAGGAAGCGGCAGCAATGGCGGTCACAACGGCTTAGGACATATCCAGCAGCTCATCGGACAGCAATATGCCCGACTCCGCATGGGCATCGGCAACGAGTTTGCCCGTGGTCAGCAAATTGATTGGGTGTTAGGGCGTTATGACGAAGAAGAACTCAAGATCCTCCAGCCTGCCATCGACAAGGCGGTGGAAATCATCAAAAGCTTTGTGTTAGCGGGCTTAGACATCACCATGAACCAATATAACCATCAAGGGAAAGCGGTTCATAATTGACAATTCATTATTGACAATTCACAATTATTTGATGGAAGCAAGAATTGACAAATGGCTTTGGGCCTCACGTATCTTCAAGACTCGCAGCATCGCCGCTGATGCCTGTAAGAACGGGCGCGTCACCATCAACGGAGTGAACGTCAAACCCTCACGACCGTTGAAAGTGGGCGAGGTGGTGAACGTGAAAAAACCACCTGTCACCTATTCCTTCAAAGTACTGAAATGCATCGAACAGCGTGTGGGTGCCAAACTTCTTCCCGAGATCTACGAAAATGTCACTGACCCGAAACAATATGAGCTCTTAGAGATGAGCCGCATCAGTGGATTCATCGACAGGGCACGCGGTACGGGACGTCCTACAAAGAAAGACCGTCGTGCCATGGAGGCCTTTACCGATCCCGCCCTCTTCGGCTTCGATGATGATTTCCTCGACGACGATCTCTAATCTTTCATCTCACATCTTTCATCCCTCATCTCATGAACATCGCCATCTTCGTATCCGGCAGCGGCAGCAACTGCGAGAACATCATCCGCTATTTTGCCCACTCCCATCACATCCATGTATCCCTTGTCATCAGTAACAAGGCCGATGCCTACGCCCTGCAAAGGGCGAAGAACCTGAACGTTCCCTCTGTCGTTCTGTCCAAGAAAGACCTGCAACAGCAGGATATCGTGATGCCTTTGTTGCAGCAATACGATATCCAGTTCATCGTACTGGCAGGATTCTTAGTAATGATACCCGACTACCTTATCGAGGCTTTCGATCACCGCATGATCAACCTCCACCCTGCCCTACTGCCCAAATATGGAGGCAAGGGAATGTGGGGACACCATGTACATGAGGCCGTAAAAGCGGCAGGAGAGACAGAGACAGGTATGACGGTACACTATGTCAGTAATGTGTGCGACGGAGGTGAGATCATAGCCCAGTTCAGCACTCCCATCGATCCCGATGATACGCCCGACACCATTGCTGCCAAGGAACACGAACTGGAGATGCGCCATTTCCCACAGGTCATCGAACAACTGATCAACAATTTACAAGCATCCGAAAGGTAACAATGCAAGTTTCGCATACGCTCCACTTTCAGGAGTTCAGGAGTAAGGAGTTGAGGAGATCAAGTAGAATAGCCACAAAAAACATAATATCTGTGTGAAAACCTCTGATGACTCCGCTGACTCTGTGTGAAAATATTGTCAGGAAAATTCACAAGAATTTAAGGATTGTAAAAATACTCTAATTGGGAGAACTTGAGGGCTCGGAGCGCACGGAGGTATCCATAAGGGCCTTTAAGTGCAAGTAAAGCCTGTTTGGATCCCAAGTAAAGTCTAATTTACATCCAAGTAGAGTCTGATTAGGATTCAATTAGAGTCTAAGTAATGTTTACGTGACTTTTCCTGATTTCACTAGACACTTTTTCTCTTCATTAGCTGAAACAGTAGACAGTTGTTT
>DETG01000001.1:7975-25767 GCA_002361535.1 Prevotella sp. UBA3294 | reverse complement strand
ACTGCTCCTCGAAATCCTTGCGGATCACCCACACCACCTTACCGAATCCTGCCTCAATGGCATCGTAGATACTATAGTCCATGATAGTCTCCCCATTAGGTCCCAGACCATCGAGCTGCTTCAGACCGCCATAGCGGCTGCCCATACCTGCAGCAAGCAAAAACAACGTTGGTTTCATATTTTATTCTTTAATGTTTAATTGTAATCAAGATGCAAAGGTAAATCATTTTTCGCAAACAGGAAAGAGATTGTCTCTTTTTCTGACGGCAAATCATCAGAACGGGTAGCCCACGGCGAGGTGCAGAGCCTGTCCGTCACCAAAGCGGCGGATGTTGTAGAAACCACCTTTCCCCGTGTCGTAGGGCACATGCAGACCGACACCCCAGTCGAGGCGAATCACAAGAAAGTCAAGGTCGTAACGCAATCCGACTCCCGTACCCAGTGCCATCTGTCGGTAGAACCTGTTCAGTTTAAACTGTGTCTTCATGGACTCACTGTCATCATCACCGTCGTAGTAGTTCTTGAGTTCCCACACATTCCCTCCATCGAGGAAAATGGCGCCATAGAGTCCGCCGAACAGTCGGGTTCGGTACTCCAGATTCCCTAACAGTTTGACATCGCCGTTCTGTAACAGATAGGAGAAGCCAGGTTCATCGATTGGTTGGAAGCCTCCCGGACCGATGCTGCGCACGGTGAAGGCACGGATACTGTTGGCGCCACCCACATAGAACGTCTCACTGAAAGGTGTCACACTGCTGTTACCATAACTGTAGATCACCCCCGCATTGAGATGAGCCACCAATTGGGACGTGTTGCTCAGTCGCCAGCGTTTGGTAAAATCAGTCTCCACTTTCACAAACTGTGAATAGGGATTCTTGAACATCTCCTTGTCCTCCTCGTTCCATTTCTTTCCTCCAGCCATATAGACCAGCGACGTGAGATTACCTGCCTCCGACACCGTGGTTTCCCAGGTAATGGGGTTTCTGTAGGATGCCGGACTGGTATAAGTATAGGTATAGCGCATCTTCGGAATGAACACGTCATTCATTGTTGCCATCAGATAAGGGTTGCTGACGACAATACTGTCGAAGCTATGGGTGGTATGGACCAGATGCTGATAGACGATGGTGAGCGGACTCAGTTCATGGCGGCTGTTCTGTGTTTTCTGCCACCGATAGGTCCATTCGCCGGAGAAGTTCACCATCTTGAAGTAGTCAGGACGGTTCAAGGTGTTTCTCGACAGTTTGGCGATGGTAGAAGGAGTACTGTAGTATCGTTCACGGCGACGCCGGTTCTGTCGTGGGCGTTGCATGGTGGAATCGTTCGCCGCCCGTTGCATTCGCCTTGCCGTCCGCTGTCGGATCCATTCGCGCCAAGGGAGAACGATACGAGGAAACTCTAACGAGGCATCGATACCATACTCGTAGGAGTTCAGACGCTTACTGCCATTCGTGCCCTGTGCCCGCTGCCACTCGTATGAGCCGTGCAGATTGATATCGAGCAGCTCACCGCCACGGAAAGCATTCCTTTTGGTAAAGCCTAATACCAACTCCGGACCGATCCTGCCCGATGTCTTGTTTTTGAGATTCGTCTCGATATAGGAGTCGTAGGGTTTATCGAGCACACAGTTAAGCGTCAGGTCGAGGGTGTCCTGATGGTGGGAGTTGAGAGAAGAGAGTGTATCACGAGGAGTGAACGTGAAGTCCACCATACCAAAAACACCTGTGCTGTTCACCTTTGCCATCGATTCGAGATAGTTATCGTAGCTATAGAGCTGTCCATGCCGCAGTTTCATATTATTCATGATGACACTGAGTCGTACCGGCGGCCTTCGTCCCCTGAAGCGTACTTTGAAATGCCGGCGTCGGCTTATGGAGTCGGTCAGTTCCTCCATGAACTGTTTCCGTAGGTCGATGGACACATCACCGATATACCACTGTCGGGTAGCTTCATCAGGCAATCCATCGGCAGTCTGCAGGCGCAGCTGTACCTTTCCCGGCACGGCTAAGGTATCTGCCAGATACGAAGCATAGCCGTTCTGGAAGAAATAGTAGCCGTTGTTTCGGAAGAGATTGGTGAGTCGGGTACGTTCGGCATCCAAAGCGGGAACGGTAAAGGCATCACCGCTATGGATCTGCGCCTCGTGGCGGGTAGCCTCCAGCATACTGTCGGTGCCCATGGGGAAATTCACATATTCGATACTGTCGATGGTGAACAAATGGTTCATCTTCACCGTATAACCGATCTTACTCTTCTTCGGGTTCCGCTGGGGCACGGTGTCGTAGTCAACAGTTCCACGGAAATAGCCGTATTTCCTTAACACCGACTGTGCCACGGAGGCACGTAGTGCAGGGTTCACCCAGCTCATCAGCACCGGTTTCTTCCCGAACGACTCCGTCATCCACCGTGCGAAGCCGCTATCCTTTCCCGAAAAGGCATTCCATATCCACAAGCCGTAAGGGAAGGGAGTGCGGTAGTAGCTACTGCCGAACAATGCTCCGTTGGGAGCCGTGGCCAGAGCCGCCTCAATCTCCTCCTGGGTATCGATGAAGTTCTGGTTATGTTCGTAGTTCTGATAGTCGATCTTTGTCAGGCCTACAAACAACTGATCATCATCGGGGATATTCTTGGTGGTAGAGCAAGCCGTGAACAGGAGAATGGCAACGGCCACCGTCATCACCCTTCCTATCATCAGTATGCTATCTGTCATTTCCTTTCTTTTCATCATATTCTCCAAAACATTAGGGGCGGCTCACGTTCACGACGGAGTCACGGAATGCGCCCATCCGCATCACACTATCATTGGGAACTGTACGCCGGTCGCTCTTCAGACGGAAGATGTCCTTGAAGTGCTGCAAGGTGCGTCTCCAGACAAAGCCACCGCCATACTGCTGAGTGTAACCTTCCAGCCAGTCGTAGCTGTTGTTGTCGAAGAACAGCTTCACGTATTTGTTTGCCGTATCATCGAGACGGTACTCCAAGGTGACGTTATCAAAGAACGACTCATTGCCATAGGTCTGCGCGCCCGTTGACACCTTTCCTCCCACCGAGATCTTCACGCGGTTGTTCCAGAAGCGTTTGGCGAACTTAAAGGAATAGTCGGTGTGCATGGCACCCGAGGCATCGGTGGCATTGTCAAGACCGATGGAGAGGTCGAGGGTACGCAGTGCATTACCTGTGATGTTGTTGATTTCGTTTTCGAGGAAGCTGCTCAGCGCGCTGTTCATCGAGAAGCCGCTGGTATTTCCGTCGGCCAGATACATTCCTGTGGTGAGCATGGTCACCGCTAACTTACCCCGCTGTTCCAGTCCCATCTGCTGGAGCTCGTTGTGCAGGGCCATATCTTCGGGTGCATCAAGTGTAAACTCCAGTCCCATGTCATTCAAGGTCTTGGTGATAATCACGCCGCAATCGAAATTCACGCCACGCCCCACTCCGTTCGATCCTGTCACAGTGGCCTTGGTATTCTCTGTAGCCGTGATGTTCAGTGTCGGGTTCATGGGATCACCCGTGAACTCAATATAGCTGCCGTCGCGTATGGTAAATGTCTTCAGCGGAATGATGGGCAGTGAGTATTTCATCTCCCCGTTGTCAAGGGTATAGCGACCTGTCAGTCGGAGGTTATCCACCGTATTATATTGCATGCGGAGTGTTCCGCCTCCCATCAGGTCGATATAGTTCGACTTGTCGGCATTCAGGTAAGCCATGATATGAGCCCCCTTGGCCACCTCCATGGTGAGGTCCATGCGGAAGCCGTTCAGTGGAGGACGTTTCACCACGGCCTCTGTGGTATCATTGAAGTCGGTGAACTTCACCAGCTCATCCAACTGATTGTCCGTAGTCAATGGAGAGTCACGCAGCACGTAGCTCAGGTCGGTGGTACCCAGCACATCCAACTTTCCACGCATATTGAGGTTGTCAAGCGGTCCGTTCATTGTTCCAAAGAAGTTCACGAAGGCTTTTCCGAAGGCCACGCTCTTCGCATTCTCCTTGGCATTGATAATCTCGTAGTTATCAGCCCGCATCCTCATGTTCATAGTGATACGGTCAAGGTTAGAGAAATCGATGTTCCCCGCAATGTTCAGCGGGTTCTCGTTATGGGCATACATCTCGAAGTTCTCCAAGAGCAGATGACTACCTACAATGCGGACGGGGTCATTGCTGAAGCGCAAGTCCATGCCGTAGGGCACACTCACCAGATGACAAGAATCGAGGAACACCTCCCCGTTCACCTGGGGCTTGTCTAACGATCCCTTCACCGTCAGCTCTCCTTCACCAAATCCCTTGAATCCGAACAGCTGATCTGGGATGAAGCCGTTGACGAGTGATATAGGCAGACGTATCAGGTTCACCGTCATGTCGAGGTTCTCATTTCCTTTCGGCTGATAGGTTCCGGAGATCAGTCCCACCTCTTCTCCTTCCACCGACAGCGTTCCATCCACGAAGTGTCCCCCCTCATCGGTAGGCATATAGACAAACTCCGTACCGAGGTTACCCATACTGCTGCCCTCATAGACCAGTCCTCTGGCCTCCATCGATGAAGAGACAGTGAGATGTTCCTCTGTCTGCACAAAGTGGAAGTCACCGTTCAGCAGTCCTTTGATATCAGGCATATAGGGAATCACCGACACCACCTCCTCCAGGTTCAACTTGTTCAGCGAGAGGGTGAGGTCTTGTAATGCCTCTTCGTTCTCATCGTTCGAATAGACTTTCAATCCCGTTCCGTCATCAGCAAGGATCGCCAGATTCGCCGACACCCTCCGGTTATCAGCCAGATATACGAAGTTATCGTCGTTGATACGGGCAGGTCGGTAGGCTATGACAGCATCTTTCGAGAGCATGTGCAGACGGATGCCGTGCTCCTCCAGGGCAGCCTCAGCTCCTAAGCGCACGCCTAACTTGTCGTTCGAATCGTAGTAACGTAGATTCACACCTGCTCCCCGCTCCAACAGGTAGCCGTCGAAGAGGGTATTGAACACGAACTGCGGATTCTTTTTGTTGTTCCTCACCTGTCCGTTGAACGTGATATTGGTACTGTCGGAGACGAAGTTCAGTCTCACCGTGTCAAGTTGCATACTGTCGGCCATCATGGAGAGGATGTGCATTCTGCCATTCAGTCCGTCTGACGGTGAGGCCGTCATGTCAATATCAGCCTTGGCAAAGGTATAGCCTTCACGTTCCAGCAGTCGCACGAAGAAATTGTCCTTCCCTGTCTGCAGCTTGATTCGTGCTGTGGGGAACCGTTGTCGCAGTGAGAGCTGATCGATATGTTTCTCCTTGAGCTGCTTGGTCACTTCAGTAGAGAGATTCTCCCCCACCTTCATCAGTTGCTTATAGCCGCCGCTGGCATCCATATCCAAGTGGAAGTCACCGCAATCCACCACGGCATGGGTTGTATCGCGCCGTGTCAGTACATCAAGCACCACATCATCCGGACGGTAGGTCTGCTTACTATCGGTCACGGTGATATCCGATGCCAATCCCTGCACCTGATAGAAGTCGTTCATATCCGTGGCGATATCGAAGTGTCCGCACAGTGCCACCGTCAGAGGTTCATCAGCGATACGCAGATGGTAGAGGTCGGCATGTATGAGATCGGTAGAGACAGTAGCCCTGATATTTTTCGTATTAGTGAGTGCATCGAGTGTGATCAGTCCTTTCAGCAACGGATTCCTCGCATCAATATCGGCATGCACCTTCCCATTGCGCACCAGTGCCTGAGCATCCATCCCGTCGAGGTTGTATTGTCCGTATTGGAACTGTCTGATCTTCGCCGTGGCCTGCAAGGATGTCTTCGGTGAGAACACATCGGTGCCTGTGCCGTTCAGGGTGACATCACCCGAGAAAGTGCCCATATCAGAGGCAGGCAGGAAATGTTTCAGTTGGAGGTTGGAGGCTTTGAGGTCAGCTTGATAGCGCATCACCTTGGTGTCGATGTCGGCTTTGGCCTTCACCCTCCCCTTCCCTTCCGTAGCGAGGAGATCTGCTTGGTAGTGACTGCCATCGGCCTTCAAGTGCCCTTTCACGCCGATGCCCTGTGGGATGCGTATGCCGTCGAGGGTTTTCGGGGGCACCAAGGCGGTGAGGAAATTGATGTTTTGGGACTTTGCATCCAAGGTGACATCCGCCTTCAGACGGTCTATGTCCGTGGGGTTCATCACATAGCCCTTGGCATTGATGTTAAAGGCGGAGGGCAGTTTGGCATTAAGTCCCGTGAACTCAATGCGTTCCATATTCCCCGAGAGCACCGTTTTCACTGTCAGGGGTTGGTTCGGCCATTGTCGGATAAACTGGGTGGGCATGCCTCCCAGGAAGCGCATGATATCTTGTTTCCCGAAAGAGCCGTCGGCGGTGAGGTGCACCTTCCCCGGCACACTGTCGGCAAAAGCATTCTGATCCATCACGAAGTGAGCATCCAGACTGGATTCCGATGTCCGCAGTTTCAGTTCAGGTAGATAGATCTTCGTGGAATCGAGGGCAAACGGGCCACTCAGTTCCTTGATCTCCAGACCGCTCTTCTCTTTCAGCGAACAAGAGCGTAGGTTGAGATCCAGCTTCGGCGAACAGAATGAAAGGGAGTCAACGGCCAGGTTGACATCCGAAAGATGAATATGATTATAGTCGAGACCCTTCACCGAAGGGGCGAAACGGTCATCATAGGCCAGGGCACCATCGTTCCATTCTAACCGCTTCAACCGATAGTCACCCTTACCTAAATCGAAGAAGCCATCGGCAGCCCTCACCTTTCCTAAATGGGCTGCCACCTGCAACGTGTCGTTCGGCATGACAACCTTCACGTCACTGCGGTCGATGGCCAGCTCATCCACCTGAATCTTCCAGAAGTTCTTACTCTCGGAAGTATCGGGGGGAACGGTGTCACTCAGTTGCACATCCACCTTCGCATCGGCCAACGAAGCCTCGTTCACACGAAGGATCTCACCTTTCAGGTCGATGCCATGACTGGCCAAGTGCAGACTGCCCACCTTTCCTTTCACCCGTGCCTCATGTACGAAGTTCGTGGTATTGAAGGTGACATCTGTGAAATCCAAGGCATTGATCTCCACCTGTTTCTTCAGCAGCGGCCACAGCTGTACGTCAACAACGAGCTTACGCACATCGGCCACCGTGTCTTTCTGTTGCGGTAATGAGTCGTTAGGCTGAAGGACACGCAGACCTTCCACCCCGAGATTCAGGGGAAACTCTAAGTTCACATGCTCCACCGTGATCTCCATTCCCGTCTTTTCTGAGGCAACACGAGCCACCTGCTTCACCGCCCAGTTCTGCACAGGGGGCAAGTAAAGTAGCACAGCCAATAGTACAATCAGTAAGATCGGAATGGCGACGGCTATGGCCATCCATTTCAACGCTTTCTTCATCACGGTGTCTCTTCTTCACCTATTTCGCTTGCAAAGATACGAAAAATCTGATTAAGTGAGAGAGAAACGAAATAAATTGTTGATCCGAACGTGAAGTTTTTATATAATTCAACCCAAAAGTCAACTTTCATGCAAAAATAGGGGAAATATCCGTAATAATAGGGAAAATCCTATACGGCGAAAGGAATAATTCCGTTTATTTGCAGCCGAATAACTCTAAAACATAATGCGTATGAAAGAAAATCGTTTGATGGCAGCTGCCCTCATCGCTGTGGGCATCTTCTGCTTAGGATGGTTCATTAAGGCAGGTATCGACAACTTTGCCAACAAGGACCGCAAGGTGACAGTGAAAGGTCTTGCTGAGCGCGAAGTGCCAGCAGACAAGGTGACATGGAGCATCAGTACGAAGGTAACGGGCGATAACCTGCCCTTGCTCTATGAGGGTATTAATCTTCAGACAACCAAGATCAAGGATTTCCTGAAGAACAATGGACTCGATGAGAAGGAGATCACCGTGAACCCTCCCACCATCAGTGACCTTGAGGCACGTGAATGGGGCGACAACAACAAGAACTTCCGTTATATCGTCTCCACGACCATCACCGTAGCCACAAATAAGGTGGAACAAGTGAACAAGGCTATTTTCAAACAGGCTGAACTCCTGAAACAGGGAGTAGCCATCGAAAACAGCAATGCACAATATGAATATGCCTCATTCCAGCAGATGAAACCGGAAATGATGGCAGAGGCTATCAAGAATGCACAGAAGACTGCCGAGCAGTTTGCTGAAGCAAGCAAGTCGAAACTGGGTAAGATCCAGACAGCAGGACAAGGACAGTTCGAAATAGATGACCGTGATCAGAACACGCCATACATCAAGAAGCTGCGTGTAGTGACCACCATCACCTACTCGCTCAAACAATAAGCAGAACCCTTATCGCATCTAAGGTCGCCAAGGTGCATGAATAAAATGTAGTCTATTGTCTATTGAATGACTTCCACAGATTGTCGTTGGGCAACGGAGCCTCAGCGACAATCTGTTTCTTGCTGACGGGATGAATGAACTCTATCTTTCGAGCCAGCAAGGAGATGCTACCATCGGGGTTACTTCGCTTCGCCCCGTATTTCAAGTCGCCTTTGATAGGACAGCCCATCTTGGCTAACTGACAGCGAATCTGATGATGTCTGCCTGTAAGGAGGTTCACTTCAATGAGTGTGTAGCGGTCGGAGGCCCCGATCACCTTATACTGAAGTATTGCCTTCTTGGAATGAGGGTGTTCACGGTCGTAGGCATAGCTCTTATTCTGTTTCTCATTGCGCACCAGCCAATGGGTGAGCGTTCCCTCCATCTCCTTCGGGCGTTCCTGAGTGAGTGCCCAGTAGGTCTTGTGCACCTCATTGTTGCGGAACATGTCGTTCAGTCGTGCCAAAGCCTTTGATGTACGGGCAAAGACAACCAGTCCGCTAACAGGACGGTCAAGACGGTGCACCACACCTAAGAAAACTTCTCCCGGCTTGGCATATTTCTCCTTGATATAAGCCTTCACCGTTTCCGACAGTGGGACATCACCCGTCTTATCTCCCTGCACGATCTCACCGCATTCCTTATTCACGATGATGATGTGGTTATCTTCATACACTACCTGCATAATCTGTTCTTGTTATAGTCGTTGAATCCATTGCACGATATCCTGTAAAACCTCCGGCGAGATGGTTTCCTCTATCTGTCCATACTCGGTGGGAAGACCGGTGGTACTGTGCTGGAAGAGGTGATTCAATCCGGGGTATTCCTTCACAAGATTCTTCTTCGACTTGCGCAGCAACCGCTGGAAAGCAGGGATGTTCTGGGATGAGAGCACCTGACAGTCGCGGTCACCATTGAGTGCAAACACAGGGCACCGACTGTTGTGGATGTTGTCAGACGGGTCATAATTGATGAACCATTGTAACCAAGGCATCTCCTGCACTTCTTTCTGCTGACGATATTTCTCGACCGTCATGATGGTAGGCTGACCAGAAAGTGACAGGATACGGTTGGCCTGTGCCACCAACAAGGTATCCCCTTTCACCGCAGGTCCCGCTAAGGACACAATGAAATCCGCCTTTTTCCCAGCTCCGAGCATAAAGGCAATCAAACCGCCTTCGCTATGTCCCAGCACACCGATCTTCTTGAATTTCTTCTGACTGCGCAGAAACTCAATACCAGCTTCGGCATCACGCATAAAATCCTCGGATGTGGCATTCTTCACATCGCCCCCAATAGATTTACCTGTAGCACGGTCATCATAACGCAACGTGGCAACACCCTGACGTGCAAGGTAGTCGGCAATTACCAGGAAAGGTTTGTGACCAAACAACTCTTCATCGCGGTTCTGCTGTCCGCTACCTGATATGAGCAAAACAACAGTCGGGGATTTCACATCCCTTCCAACACGTTTCCCCGACTCTTTATCGTATCCAACAGGATAAGTGAGCGAACCAGCCAAGGTGGCTCCGTCTTTCTCGTTAGTAAATGTCACCTCTTCTGTTTGGTAGGGATAGGGCTGCTTGGGCATCTGCGGACGCTTAGCCTCTGCTCCAGCACCTCTTGTCAGGACAAGGGGGAACGACATCCCTCTCTGTGAGAATGTACCATCCAGTTTCCCGTCCTTCAAACGGGCCTGATAGGTGACACCGATCACCCCTACCCTCACGGCTACCGAGTCATCAGAAAGATATTCCTTCGTGGCGGCAATTCCTTTGGCACCCTGATCAGGACTGTCCATCATCACCTTGACACTGCCGTCATCCTGCTGTTCCAGATGGAGCACAAGTGTCAGGGACATAACACCTGCATTCAACTTACCCGTCCACGAGCCCAACAGATTCGTTGACGGTTGTATCTGTGCCTTTCCTGTCATTGCCACAAGTGCCACAAACAGGCAAATCATGATTCTTCTCAAATTAGGTTTCTTCATCATTTTTTCTATACAACTAAGTTACAGACCCCACCCCTGCCCCTCCCCTTGAAGGGAGGGGCAGGGGTGGGGTCTGTAATATTATTCATATTTGCTTTCGATGGTTCCAATATTTGCTGCAAAGATACGGATAAGTGAGCGAAATACAAAACAAATTCATTTGTTTTTATTTCCGAACGTAAGTATTTTCGGCGAAGCCAAAGATACGGATAAGTGAGCGAAATACAAAACAAATTCATTTGTTTTTATTTCCGAACGTGAGTATTTTCGGCAAAGCCAAAGATACGGATAAGTGAGCGAAATACAAAACAAATTCATTTGTTTTTATTTCCGAACGTGAGTATTTTCGGCGAAGCCAAAGATACGGATAAGTGAGCGAAATACAAAACAAATTCATTTGTTTTTATTTCCGAACGTAAGTATTTTCGGCGAAGCCAAAGATACGGATAAGTGAGCGAAATACAAAACAAATTCATTTGTTTTTATTTCCGAACGTAAGTATTTTCGGCAAAGCCAAAGATACAAAAAAAACGGCACTTGATGTTCCCCTCCTCACGAAGGGTTTAGGGGTGACCCAAATGATCATCTGTGCAGTCAGTACGATCTGTGAGAACGAAAAAGGAGAACTGTTAAAATCTTTGATTTATTTTTACAAACTACCTCTCCAGAATCGTTTCTTTTCAATCAAACAATCATTGGGTCGCAAAGATGCCCTGAATTTTGCATTTTTGCAACCCGTTGATATTAAACAAGTTACAAAAACGCACATTTTCCAAGTTGCAAATAAAGTCTGATTTGAGTGGAAATAAAGCCTCATTTGAAGGCAATTAGACTATACTTTGACCACAAAAAGACTATACTTACAATGCAAAAACACCGTTTTCACCATCAGAAAAGACCGTTCTCGGGTGAAGAAAAAGCCGTTCTCGTTTCCCAAAACCACGTTTTTGCAAGAAAACAGTCCTTGTATTGCGGAAAACATCTCCTTTACATACTCCCATTTTCTCTCAAATCCATCAAAATAAAGTGTTAAATTTTGGTACTTTTTCCTTACAATTCTGGGGTGTTTCTAAGCATTTCGAAACTTTCTCCCATGGAAATGCCCTTGATGGCTTCGTCGTTCAGCCGCTTGTGCTGTGGCCGCATCATATTGTTCAGATAGAGTAGTCCGTTGTAAGCGTAACCCTTCGATGCGTACATATTCTTTTCGTTTGGTTTCTATCTGTATGGTCCGCCAAACGAGGAAAAGACTGCACAGAAAAAAGGTAAACGATACTCCCCGCGCTCACTTTCGTAAGATTTAACGCCCCAAAGATACGAGATTGGCAAAAGTTTCGTATCTTTGCATCCGAGAGTACACCTATTATTAAACAAACGACAGATGAGTAAGTACGAGATTCCATTCTTGACGGCGTGTATCAACGCCTTTGGTCAGCGCTTCTCCATGACTCGGCAAGCGGCGTTCCGCTATCTGCACAAACACAAGGGATTGGCGTTTCTGATTGAGTTCTACGACGTGGAGCACTTGCAGTCGATGGACGAGACCGTCGACGACCTGCTTATAGTCTGTCAAAAGAATGGAGGGGCACTGGCATGACACTCTATCACGGCACCAATGCAGACATCAACGCGATAGACCTCACCCGAGGCCTGCGCCACAAGGACTTCGGCAAGGGCTTTTACCTTACGCCCGACAGAACAACCGCCATCCGCATGGCACAAAAGAAGGCACGGCTCTTCGGAGGCACCGCAACGCTGATTACCTACGAGATGGACGACACGGCCCTGCGCTCTGGCCTGAAAGTGAAGATGTTCCCCGAGAAGGCCTGCGTGGAATGGCTTGTATTCGTGGATGCCAACCGCGACAGAAAGACCATAGCCCCCATTCACGACTACGATATTGTCATCGGTCCGATAGCCGACGACGGCGTTGTGCTCCAGCTCACAAACTTTCGTGAGGGCATCTACACGCCTGAACAGGCTGCAGCCCAGCTTCAGGACAGATACCTCGACCAGCAATATTATTTCGGAACGGAACAGGCCCTGCGCTTCCTCCGCAAAACAAACGTCGAAGCTCTATGAACCATCCCAACCACCACCAGATAGCCACTTACCTCACCGATTATGCTCTGAGCGAGTTGGTGAAGTACGTAATAGAAGATACCGGCTGCTCCATTGAGCAGGCCATGGAGCGCGTCTATAATTCACCGCTCATGACAGCGCTGCAGGACGAGGAGGGCGAACTCTATGTGCAAAGCCCTGCATATCTGTATGAGTTGATGAATCATTTCCCAACAGTACAATAAGAAGACGGCTGCAATTAATAGAATAACATTCATTATCTATAGTCATTGCTGTTAATTTTCTATTTATGGATTATATACCGTAGATGATTCCAAGTCCTGATCTAAAGATGCTCATGAAGCCTACTTTTGGCTATAAAGAAAACAGACATAACAAGCTGCATTATCTAAATCAAATAATCATCTTCTTCAATCGGACGACCAAAGTCGCATCCTGTTTGCAAAGATAATTAATCTTTTTGAAACTGATATATTATTCACAACAAATATGTTTCTTTGCACCCGTTAAGGTTTTTTTGATACTTCTACCCTCATTCCGAGGGCAGCAATGATACTTTAAAAAACACCACTCTGGGGATAATGACACCGTTTTCTATCTTCGAGATATTACACCTGTTTTGCTAAACTCATTTACTTTGTAATATTCCTGTTTCTGTATCCCGGTGATTCATGGTGCGCTGAATGTCACGATATTTTCGGCCAGACGAGAGATTCCACGTCATGTTAAGGGTCAGCATATTGCCGAAGTCACGACAATGTTGCGACACCTCCTTGTGGATATAGCAGTTAAGCACCTCGGTTTTGTTGGTGAGCGGATGAGCGCAGAAGGGATGCTGGGCATAGAGGGATAGGGTGAGATGCTTCATGCGATAAGAAGCGGTGAGATACCATGCGGGTGCCTGATGTCCCCGATGTTCGCCCTCCATAAAGTTCCAGCCATTATCCGCGTATGCAGTCAGCGTCCATTGGCCAAGATAGGCTTCGATACTGGCACCGCCGTTGAATGTGGTATAGGTATGGCGATAGTCATCTGTGAAATTGAAGAAACGGTAGATGCCTCCATAGAGGGTGACAGACAGATGCTCTGGTATAGCCTCCCATCGGTTGTAGCTTTGGATAAAGAAGAAGCTGCATTCGTTGTCGGCATTGGTCTGTGTCTGATAGAAAAGTCCGTCCTTACGGGTGTATTTCTCCATGTTGCAGTTGGCATTCTGTCGCCAATAACCTTGCAGCTCTGTCATAATTTTGGGTGTGGAATAGGTCAGACGGAAATCATGCGAAGTCACGCAATTGGGAGAAATCTCAGGATTACCCACTAACGTCTCCATTGTGTTCTTCTTGATGGAGACATCGCTGACGAGGGCAATCTGCGAGACATGTTGAGATACCTCAAAGTCGTATTTCGCCTTCAAGTTATTGGTCAACGGATAGGAAACCGTCAGTTTGGGTCGAAACAGCAGAAAACGGTCATTCCATCCGTCCTGACGATAATAGCGTGTGCTTACGCCAAGTCCTCCCTGACAGCCAAGTTTGCCAAGACGACCTTTCAGTTGTCCGAACAAGTAAAGCATAGATGAGCGCATAGAATTGTTGGCATTGGCATCGCCCGAATACACATTATTAATATATTTTTGTCCATACTGAGTACCCAAAGAGAGCGTGAAGGGTTTCAGACGGTTTTCATAGATGGCCTCTGTCCAGAGCGAATATGTTTTGCCCGACACGTTATAGGCATAGCTGCCGCCTTCGTTGTGCTCCGAATAGCTGTCAGTATGGATATATGTTCCCACTGCATTGGCTGTCAGAGACTGATGATGTCTGAAATCGCGATGGAAGTAAAGATCGAGCACTGGTGACGAAGTGCGAGAAGCGTAATGGTCTTCATAGGTCGCAAACTTAGTCCATGATCTGTGGGGCTGAATGTCGCGTAGGCCTGAAAGTTTCGACTGGAACACGTAGTTCGAATCACTCAGGCTATAGGTGAGTTGGATGTTGTGACTGAGGCTCCTGTCTTGCCCATCTAACTGCTGGCGCAAAATGTTTCGTTGCTCTCCTGATTCCAGTTCGTATGTCGCATGTTCTTCATATTCCATACCCTTGAAGTTTTGATAGTTCAGTGAGTAGTTCACACCAAACTCGCTTTTTCCATCGTTGAATTTTCCATAGACAGTCTCATCACCGTTCACGGCTGTGAGTGTATTCGTGAGGTCTGCCCCAAGATCATAACCACTGACAGGTTTCTTTACGATGATATTGACGACATAGGCTATCCCCTCACCATATCTGACTCCTGGATTGTCGATATAATCAATATGTTGCACCGCTTTCATGTCGAGCACGAGCAAATCCTCTTTTGATGCAACGATGTCGTTGATGCGTACTTGTACACTGCCGACATTGGAGAGGGCCGTAATGGTATGCATCACGGGGTCAATGCGCAGATGGGGCAACGTGAGTTTCGACAATAGCGAGTAGCCGTTCGTAGAACTCTCCAACTGCTGACGTGTGGGATAGATGGTCTGTCCGTCCACCCGTTGCACGATCTTGGATCCTCGTACAATTATTTCCTTAAGTTTCTCACCTTCCATGGTGTTCCATCCCACGGAGTCGTTTGCAGCAGCAGGAGTCCCATTCTGTGCCAGTGTTACTGTGGTCATCAGGCAAACCATTGAAAATAGAATCAGTCTTTTCATTTTGATATGATGTTTTATCATTATAGCACACATACTTTTTGCGGAATCGTTCACGCCTTATCATTTGCATGTGCAAAGGTACTGACACTTATGTCTGACAGACGAATTATCTTCCTGACATTTGTCTGACATTTTACTTCGTCAATATCTACTCTTTTACTTCTTCGCCATCAAACAATAATGAAATAGACTTCCTGGGCTGTCTTGCCGATATCATAATTACCTTCGTTTCCTCTTTCTGCGTACACTCCACAAAGATACGGTCATCATCGTAGGTTACCTTCATGGGATAGAAGCCGATGACTTCGCGAATGGCTCCGCCATCGGCAGGTTATGGAAATGGCAGGTCACGGTGATTCGCTTACTTTGTAAAGTTCTTCCTTCAGCACGATATTTTTCAACAGGAAGGTGGCATTCTGGTTACGGGCAACTCCCGGGGTGATCTTGTAGGTGTAGGTGACATGATCACTGAGTTCTATCTCGAAACAGTAGTTGTGGAAACGAAGAGGGAACTGATCTGCCATCTTCGAGAGTTCGAGGTCGTGCGTGGCAATGATGCCTGTAACGGGCAAATGCTGAATTGACTCCAAGAATAGCCGTGAACCATTGAGTTTATCCAAGGAATTTGTTCCTTTGAGAATCTCATCGAGGATGATCAGCGTATGTGGATATTGCTGACAATGCCTGATCAACTGTTGTAGCCGTAGCAGTTCGGCATTGAAATAGGAAATACCCTGTGTCAGATCATCCGTCGTGCGCATGCTACTGAACAACGAGAATACGGAGACTTTCATGCGTTGGGCAAAGACGGGCATGCCGCACATCGCCAGGATATAGTTCACGCCGATAGTACGGAGGAAAGTACTCTTACCTGCCATATTAGCACCGGTGATGATATAGTAATGGCTGTCGCAGATCGCGAAATCATTGCTCACAGCTTTCTCGCCAAGGAAAGGATGTCTCAGCCCTTCGGCATCATAGACTACCTCATTGGCTTCTATCACTTCGGCATCAATCGCCGATGGTTCATTATATCGGAATGTGGCCATTGAAACGAGAGCATCGAACTGACTTACACAACTGATCCAATCTTCCATCCGTGGCAGGTAGCTTACCTTCCATTGCCTAAACCGACGTATCAGCCAGTAATCGTAGCAAAAGAAAGCATCGGAGAGGAAACGGTAGAGAGGATTACCCTGACGATCCAAACCACCGAGGATGTGCTCAAGCTGGGTAAACGACTCTAAAGCCGACTGCCCTGTGAGCGTTTGGATGATTTGCTGACATTCCTCTGACTTCAAATCCGACTTGACGATTATGGATATAAGACCGACATAGATGCGAAGTTCCTTATGCATACGGTTGACAACCTTGGTGGCTTCGCGGAAAGCAGCATTGTTGGTGACAAAGACGATACCGAACTGAAAGAATAGCCAGATCATCACAATCGAGGCAGGGATGAGACCTGTGATAGCGAGCCCAATTCCAAGCCATACTGAGACTGTTGCAATGATAGCGAGGATAGACGGCAAGAGAGGGAATTTGTATTCTCTCCCTTCTATCCCATGTAAAGCAGAAAGGATCTCTGCCGTGTTAATGGTCCCCTGCTGTCCATGCGCCAAGAACTTTGTCCGCAATTCCTCCCTGATGGCCAACTCTGCAATAGCCTCACGAGACTGCCGTATTCGCTCTCTCCGCAATAATCCACAACTTAACGTTGATGCCAGTTCGTCACTTCCACCTGTGGTTATTGTACGGTTGATGCGGTTAAACAGCGAATCGTGTCCAAAGACGTCCATGTCGTAGGTGTAAGGATGTCCCGAATTGATATACTTTGCCCCATCATCGAAGTGGCTAAAGTCACCGTCAAGATAAGACAGTTCTTGAAGATAGACATTACGGGTGTTCTCCAAGGTCTCTACCCGATGACTGTTCCTGACATCCTGCTGCCGAATCAACACATAGCCAGCTAACAGCAGTCCTGCTAAATATAAAAATGTGTAGCCTGTCTCCGTTGACACATAGACAGCCACACTGGCTATCGAAAGTATAAACGCAGCAAGCTCACAAACGACAAATGCTGTGTTCCGCTTACGAAACCGCTTGATGTCAGCTGTTAGTAGGCAGACCTTCTCACTATAATACCCTCTTCTTTCCATGACACAGCAAAGGTAGTCATTTCTTTCGAAACAACTACCTTTTATTAATATATGATACCGTTCTTTAACGTTACAAGGGATGACTACATGTTCATGCCACCATCCACCTGTATGACCTGACCGCTGACATAGCTGGAAAGATCACTGGCGAGATAGACAGCCGTGTTGGCAATGTCCTCCACCTGACCACCACGGCGCAGAGGTATCTTCTTCTTCCACTCCTCACGTACAGCATCGGGCAACTGGGCTGTCATTGCCGTCTCGATAAAACCTGGAGCAATGGCATTGGCACGGATACCCTTGGGACCCATTTCCTGAGCAATACTCTTAGCCAAGGCGATCAAACCAGCCTTCGAGGCAGCGTAGTTGGCCTGACCAGCATTGCCATGAACACCAACAACACTCGCCATGTTGATGATTGAACCACCACGCTGACGCATCATCAAAGGAACACAAGCGTGGATGAAATTGAAGGCGCTCTTCAGGTTCACGGCGATTACGGCATCCCACTGCTGCTCGGTCA
>DETG01000001.1:6736-7944 GCA_002361535.1 Prevotella sp. UBA3294 | reverse complement strand
CGGTCATGCGGAGCATCAGACCGTCTTTCGTGATACCAGCATTGTTCACCAGAATATCAATACTACCAAACTCTTCTTTCACCTGCTTCACCACCTCCTCGGTCTGAGCAAAATCGGCAGCGTTGCTGGCATAACTCTTGGCTTTCACACCAAGGGCGGCAATCTCACTTTCTGTCTCTTGATTCACCTCCAAATCGGTGAAAGCAATATTGGCACCCTCTGCGGCAAAACGCAAAGCAATAGCTTTACCAATACCACGTGCAGCTCCTGTGATCAGAGCTGTCTTTCCTTCTAATAATCCCATGTCTTTTTTATTTTAAGTAAATATTATAATCTCACGTTTGCCTTACCCAAGGCTCCATACACGAACTTTGCTACTAATGGCTTACTGGTCTCTGGAGTCATGCCATGACCTAAACGGCCACAGATATACGGAACCTCAAGACCTTTGATACAATAGTGCGTGATATCAGCTACAAGATCAACATTGTCAATCTCAAACTCTCCTACAGCCTTTCCTTCTGAATAAACCTTGCGGAAAATCTCCAACTCATCTTCATCAAAGTTCTTGCGAACCTTTTCTACCATCCAGATATTACGGAAGAAAGCGGCGCGAAGATTACCATTACGCATCACCGTCTCCTTAATCATATCAAGATGCGTGTAAATCAACTCTATGATCTTCTCCTGAGGACGGATCTTCTTGGCTGCCACTTCGTCCATCTTGTCTGACAGACGCTCTAACTCGCTCTCAATTACAGCGTAATAAACGTCCTCCTTACTCTTAAAATAGGTATAAAGCGTACGACGGCCTTTGCCTGAAGCCAAGGCTATGTCGTTCATCGTCGTATTCTCCAAACCATTTTTGGCGAACAACTGACGAGCTACATCTACCAACTTTTGTCTTGTTTTGGATATTGACATTTGTACCCTCCTTTTTGCACATTCAGTATATCGTGTGCAAAATTAGAACTTTTATCTGACTCTACCAAATAAAAAAGCAATTATTACACTATTAATCACAATTTTTAATAGAAAAATTGGACAATATATGTTAAGAATCAATCAATAGATCAGAATAACTACGATGAAATAAAAGAAAAAACAAACAAATATTTGGTTATTCAGAAAAATTGTAGTACCTTTGCACACGCAATTCAGGAGAATGCTCCTGAAAGCCTTTAAAATCGCGGAGTGGAGCAGTTGGT
>DETG01000001.1:0-6682 GCA_002361535.1 Prevotella sp. UBA3294 | reverse complement strand
TTCGAGTCCTGCCTCCGCAACTAAACAAGTCGAAAGAGCCCCTGCAAAGGGGGCTTTTTTCGTTTCAGTCCGGAAAAACTCGGACACAACTCGGACAGATTTCACAACCGTTGGGGAGCCTCCAAGGCCTTCCCCAACAAAAAAAATGCCCTTACCTGAAGACATCTCAAGCCCTGCCCTGATAGGGTTTACTTTCCCCAGGCTCCACACCGGCAAGAACTGGTATGTGGATTTCTTCGCGTATGATCCCGTCTCTGACAGGATGAAGAGGAAGAAATATATGCTCGACCGCGAGAAGAACCTCAGTGAGCGTCATACGATGGCAGCCCTGCTCATCTCTAATATCACCCACCGGCTCATCCGCGGTTGGAATCCCTGGATCAGGGACGACAGTACCAGGCACCTGACCGCCTTTGCCGAAGTCCTTGCCGCCTACAGGCTGTATATCGGGAAGATGGAGGCCAAGGGAACCCTCAGGCACAAGACTGCCTACGACTACCTCCGTCGTCTCGGAGCACTGGAGACCTACATCCTGGAATGCCATGTCGGCATCAGGTTCGTCTATCAGTTCGACCGCGCCTTCATCATTGATTTCCTCGACTACCTGATCCTTGACAAGGATGTGAGTGCCACCACGCGCAACAACTACCGCACATGGCTTTCCACCTTGGGCACATGGCTTGTGGAACGGCACTATGTTGCAAGCAACCCAGTGGAAGGCATCCACATGCTGCGAGAGAAGGAGAAGCTCCGCGATGCGCTGTCTCCGGCCTCTCTCGCGCGCATGCGCGAGTACCTATATAATAATAACAGGTATTTCCTTCTGGCATGCATGATGGAATACTACACATTCATCAGACCGGATGAGCTGCGCCATCTTACCATAGGTAATATCTCCGTGAAGAACAGGGAAGTGACAGTTCCTGCGGATATCTCGAAGAACCACAAGGAACGGACTGTCGGTCTGAACACGAAGGTGCTGCGCCTAATGATAGAGCTTAGGATCTTTGATGCCCCCTCCCACTATTACCTGTTCGGGGAGAACCTGAAGCCCGGTCCGGCCATGACCTACCTTAACAGCTTCCGCTATGAGTGGGGTAAATTACGTAAGGCTCTCCGGTGGCCTGACAGCTACCAGTTCTACAGTCTGAAGGACTCCGGCATCCGCGACCTTGCCAATGCCGAAGGTGTAGTTGTCGCCCGTGATCAGGCTGGGCACTCTGACGTGGCAGTTACCAACAGATACCTGAAAAAGGGGAAGACGGTTCCCGACATCGTGAAGTCCTTCGAAGGTTTACTGTGATAGGATCTCGTAGAAGTAGCCTGTTATAAGTCTGTCGAATCCCTCCTCCATCAGTGATATCTCCAGCTTCTCGCAGGCGTACTGTTTCCCGCGGATGACATACACGGCAGTGGCCGACGGGATGGAATCGGAGATGAAGCGGAACTTGTGCTTCGCCTTCATGTTGAAGGTGAAGCCGTTCTGGTGGAGCTGGCCGAGGTAGGCATCTGCATCTGTGGGGTTGAGCGAAAGAGACCAGCGGTTGTGCGTCTCGCCGGTCTTGTGGCTGGGTTTGTAGAGCCAGTCGGTAAAGCCGAAGGTAAAGTCCCTTACCTCGCTCTTCGTGCCGTTGTCATCGACATAGTGCGTCTGCTTCACGTCATCGACGAACATCACCTGCAGGCGGTCTTCCTTCTCTGCCTTCTCTATGTCGGCATCACCCTCGACACACTCCTGGATAGTAGGCAGATCCTGGCTTTCCCTTCCACGGCGTCCCCTCCCCCACGAACCGTCCGCATGGATGTTTACACCCTCATCACTGCCGGTCGGGTTCTCGAGGGAAGGAAGGGTCAACCTCCTCCTGATGATGTGTTCGTTCCCTGCACTACCTCCGGTACCGAACGAACCACCGTTACCGAACTTGGACTCGTATTCCTCGGTACCTATAGCCACCGGGCATATCTTCAGCTTGCTGTCGCTTCCGCCATCCCTTTCAAGGGGTCCGAACACGTCTATCTGCGTGAACAGCGTGCGCGGCTGCTCATCACCTACATCAGAGTAGTCGTGCTGCCACCCGGTGTACCTCCCGACGGGACAGCGGAAGATCTTCCTGAGCCGCTCAGTATCAGACATACCGTTGTATGCAGTCAACGCATCGCTTTTGGATCCATAGTCCTCAGAAGGTGCATCGTTGCGGACGTTGTCCGGGATGACATCATAGTCATGGTGAGAGCTCGATGACATGTCGTACTCCAGCCTGTCCGCTACCAGTGCGTGTGCATCGTCGCCACCAGTCAGCTCAGAGGTGTATTCGTCTGCAGGCTCCACCGAAATCCTTTCTGCATTGGTGAAGAAATCGGGCGTACCGACGATGGCCACTGTCTTCCCTATCTGGTTGAATGAGAAGGTGACGTTGAAGAACTTCGAGAACTCCTCGATGAACGTCCTCGGTTTCCAGTGCGGCAGCGTATGTGCCACCTCTGTCGTCTGCAGTGCCGTGGCCACGAACACCTTGTTCCATGGTTCGATGTTCGCAGAGTCGGATGTCACGGTATAGCCGTAATGCTCCAGCATCTTCTCCATGATATCCACCAATGAGAAATGGAAGTGGTTCGACCACCCTCCGCTTGTCTCGTTGTTTGCTGGAGAAAGTGCCAGGCGGATGCCGGTCGTAGTAATGTATTTGTCGACACCTGTCCGGGTATTGTCTGTGGTGACGGATCCGAGCGGCAGCTGGTCGATAAAGTCGTTGTTGTCGCCGCTCAGGAAGTTAATCTCCGAGTTCCCCCCAATGAGCTGCACCTTCACTGATTGTCCCGACACCTGTGTAACCCGTGCGGAACCATATATCACCGGTATGTTGTCCACCAGGAGACGGCACTGCATCACCGCAGGTGCCTTGGATGTTTCCATACGCTGGAGGTTCTGGAAGAACCGCCGGTTATCCAGTATATCCATGGGAATCGACACGTCCAGTGTATAGGAATCAGCCTGGGTGAAGTACGGGTTCTCGCGTATGAGCTTGAAACCAGATGCGGACTCGAAGAACACCCGTTGCCACGATTCCGACTCTCTTGCAAGGAATAGTTCTGTCATAGATCTTCTATTTAGATTTCATGAGGTCGTGATATCTCTTCGACTCCTCATCGAGTTCCTGCATGGATATGCGGGCATCGATGGGGTGTCTGAGTCTCTCCCTGAGAATTTCGTTCGTTTCGCGCAGCTGCCGCAGTTCTTCCCTGAGTTCTGAGTTGTCAGTCTGCACGTTCACGATGGGAGCGATGACGCTTCCTGCTCCACCTGCTCCCATGGTGCGGGACACATCCTGTGCTGTCAGGCTTCCAACGGTGTTGTTCCGCTGTGCCTGGTCCAGGAAGTTGAGGAACGGCAGGATGGCGGGATTCTGCACGGCCAGGTGGTTGGCCACGAACTCACCTTCATGCACCACGCCAGCCTCCTTTCGGTACTGACGGCCACCCGTGAATCCTCCTTCGTAGTATCCTTCAGCCTCTGCCTGATGCTGTTTCTTGATTGTTGCTATCTGCAGGAGTCCGTTCGCGGTTGCAGCTGCAGCTGCAGCGTATGCCAAAGGAACAGTCCACGGCATCTGAGGTTGCAGCACGGCACCGAAGGCGCCCAGTGCATTAGCGGCTGTGGTGGCCATGGCCTGGGCAATCTCTATCTTCATTGCCCGTTGGTTACTCTCGTTCTTCTGCTTACGCAGTTTCTCGTCACGTTCCCTCTCCAGCTTCTCTCTCTTCTTGGTGTTCTTCCCTGCGGCTTCAATCTGCCGTTCATAGTCAGCCGTGATCTTGGCCGTCTCGAGGTCTGAACATGCCTGTGCGTAGGAGCTGGCTGCCGACAGGAGTTGTTGTCCCATCTCGAAGAACTGCTGCCGCACATCCTTCCTTTTCTGGGTCTCAACCTCTTCGATCTCCGTCATGCGCTGCTGGTACTCCTCGAAGTCGATGAGCTGCTGGTCATACATCATCTGGGCGAAGGTGCGCTGATCATCAAGGGTGTCAGCCTGGGAGTATGCCTTCTCGTACGCCTTGGCCATCTGCTTGCGGAATTCCTCCACATCCTGCACCTGCTTGTCGAGGACGGCCTTCTCCTCCTGTATGGTGTCACCACCGTACTTCCTGACGATGGCAAGGCGCTGCTGCAGGTAGTCGCGCTCCGTTTCCTTCACTCGTTCCTGATACTCTCTGTCCGTCCCGATAACACCCTCTGCCCGCTGTCGCGCCAGTTCAAGCAGGTCACTGTTGTAGGATTCCTCTGCCGTCTTCAGTTCCTCCTGGAGTACCTGTGCAGATCTTTGTCTGGCGTCCTTCACCTGCTGCATTGTCAGGTCGAGCATTTGGATCTCGGTGTCAGCTGTCTCCTTCCCGTATTTCTTTTGCAACTCCAGCTTGGCTGTAAGGTGTTCCATTTCCGTGTTGTAGGATTCATCTTGGAACTGCCTTTCCGTCAGCAAACCGTCAGCAAGATGTTTCTTTGTAAGAAGTTGGCGGTTCTTGTATGCAGCCTCCAGTTCTTTCAGATCTACATCATAAGGGTCGGTCTTCGAGCCGGATCCGCCCTTACCGCCACCGGAATTCCCTCCTGTTGGTGAGTAACCACCGCTCTTTCTGGGATTATATGTGACAACAACCTCATCAAGCATATTGCCCTGTGCCGGTTCCCTGCGTTTGTTGTATTCATCTATTTTCTTCGAGATTTCCTCCTGTCTCTTTCGGGCTTCGTTCCTTTTGTTGAAGTTGCGGTAGTTCTGTCCGCTCAGGTTTTTCCAGAATGATGTCTCATCAATGGCATCCGATGCATCCATTTCGTCGGTGACGGCCTGCGACAGGGATGCTTCAAGCCTCTGCAGGGTGATCTTGTCACGAAGAGCCTTGACATACTCGTCGAGTTTTCCCTTAGCCCTACCAAGACGCACCTCCTCTTCGGTGATATTACCGAGATGGGCATCCATCAGTTTACCGTTGATTTCCTGCAAGGCTTTCCGGCGATCCTCCTCTGAAGCATTGGCTGAAACGAGTGTTCTCTCCAGCACGCGTAGCTTTCCTATCTCCTCATTGACAGACTTGTTCGCATCATCGATGGCCTCAGTAACAGCATCCGTTTTCTTTCTCAGGTCTATCAGCAAGCCGATGACGGTGGTTATCGCGACCGCCAGCAATGCGTAAGGGTGTTTGGAAACGAGTCCCCACAGTTTCTTGACGGATTCCACCACCTTCTCATTCCACAGCACCTTCATTTTGTCCAGGATGATATCCTTTTCCTTGATGGCCACCAGTACGGTGATCGATCCTGTCAGCGAGATAATGGTAGCAGAGTATTCCGATATCAGCCCTATGAGCGCACTGAGTCCTTTGGTAAGCAGACCAGCACCGCTGATCGTGTACTGCACAATGGGCAGCAGCTTCTCGCCCAGCTCTATTGACATCTCCCTGAAGGATTTCTTCACCTTGTCAATACGGGCTTGCACCGTGTTGTTCATCGTATCGAATTCCTTGATCACCGATGTTCCTTCTTCATAAGCCTCTGTCGCCCTCTTCTGATGCTCTCTCACGTCATCGATCTTGTCAGCCAGTGTGGCTATCACGGCTACTGCACGCGATCCGTCCAATCCCATGTCATTGAGCATCTTCATCATCACCTCAGGGTCCTGCTTCTGAAGGCTGTCAGCCAATGTCAGCACGGCCTGGTTGGCATCCTCCTTCACAAGCCTTGCAAACTCCTGCACATCCTTACCCGCGATCTTCGCGAACTTCTCCGTGTCGAGCTGCATCTTGGTGAGCATGTTACCGAAGGCCGTGGCCGCCATCTCGTCACGAAGAAGGTTCTCATCCATCACGGCTCCGAATCCCATGAGCTGAGCCTGTGTGATTCCGAGTTGCTTGGCGAACCCCGCAGTCCGGGCAGTGAAGTCAACCAGGAACCCAGCCTTGGCACTGGAGTTCTGCGCCAGCTCATTGACGGCTGATCCTGTAGCCAGCATGGCATTCCTTAACCCCTTGCTATCGTCTTCGCCGAAAGCCATGGCCAGTTTGCCTATCTGATCGACTGCACCTTCACCCAGATCATCACCTAAGGCAACTTTTATCTTATCGGCCGCATCGACGAACTCCAGGATACTATCCTTGGATGAGATGCCCAGGCGACCAGCAGCACCTGCCAGCTGGTTCAGTTCCTCGCGGCTGGTGCGTGTATCCATTCTCTTCAGGCTCTCGTTCAATGCACGGACCTGCTCATCTGCCAGACCTGTGTATTTACGAACGTCGGCCATCTCTTCCTCCATCTGAGCGTAGTCTTGCACGGACTTACGTATAGTCATGGTTAGACCTGTAATAGCACCTATTATCTGGGTGAATGCCCCCCAGTTCTTATTCAGGAAGCCCGTGAAGCGCGACCAGCCTGATTCGGCAGCTTTTGTTTCTCCCTTAATCTTTTGCAGTTCAGTGTTGGCTTCCTTAAGAGCAGCCGTCAGCGATTTCCACTGTTTGCTGCCACGCTCGACCGTCCCGCTATCAAGCAGCTTATTGATCTCCTTGATAGTGTCTTTTAACTGCTTGGGACCTGCAGCAGACATATCATCAAGTGCTTTGTTTATACCCGTCAGACGGTTCCGCATTATTCCAAGCTTCTTTTCATGTTTTTCGATCTCCTTGTTCGCAG
>DETG01000054.1 GCA_002361535.1 Prevotella sp. UBA3294 | reverse complement strand
ATCAGCAGATAAGGTTTGACGAGCATGACCGGTGTCTGTTGCGCCATGAAACGTCCGAAGAAATCAAAGATCAGGATGAAGGGGAGGACGAAAAACATCATCTGGTACTCATCATCGGTAGCGGCTACCCATCCTAAGAAAGTGCCGATGGCAATAAAATATACCACGAAGAAAGCGAGTCCCAGATAGGCAAAGAACTTACCATACTGGTTCGCCTCAAACATCACATTACGTTCATCGCTTAACTTCTTGTTCTTGCGAAGCAAGCGAAACAGTTGTATTCCTGTCAGACTCATCTTATTACTCTAAATCCTATATTACCTTAAGTCTATGATTTCCGCGTTGGGGTACTGCTTGGGGTTGAAACGGAAGATGCCGTCAGCATGCTTGACAGTTCGGAAGTGTGTTACCTTGATGGTCGTCCACTGCTTGTTCTGCAGCATACGGATCTGAGAAGGCACATAAGTCTGCTTGTTGATGGTGATAACCATCTCAGAGATGCTCTTCCCTTTGCCCTTTAAGGTCACAATGTAACTGTTCCCACTCATTGTCATTGTAGCGGCATACCCCTGCTTGTACATATAAATAAAGTTATAGGGATTAATCGCCTGCAGGTCGGCAGCAGAGGGGGTGTTGACATTCACCTCGTCATTCTGCTTGACATACGTCCATTGTGTCTTGCCATCAAACCATACAACAGCCTCATGGGTGGTGGCATGGAACTTCCGTCCTTTGATGTCTATCGTACCACTCGTACTGCCGTATTGTTTACTGCTGATGGTGAAAGATGCCTGTACGCCACTCTTATGGGAGACCACCTTTGCCGCCTTGTCGAGAACTGACGTGGCGGTCTGACCGTAAGATGTGAGAAACGAGAAATGGGAAGTGAGAAATGCCATGAGCACCATCACTTTCGTTACCCTGTTGAAATATATTATCTTCTCCATTGACTTAATAAATTATCGAGACTAGACTCATCCTGTATTAATACCTCACGGGGCTTGGAGCCATGGGCGGCACCAACCACACCCGCTTTCTCCAACTGGTCCATCAGACGACCGGCACGGTTGTAGCCGATGGCGAACTTACGCTGTATCAGACTCGTCGAACCACTCTGGTTAATGACGATCAGGCGGGCGGCATCCTCAAACATCGGGTCGAGGTGCTGCATGTCCACATCAGCAGCCTCACTCATCTCGTCGTCAGGCATATCCGGCTCTGGCAACTCAAAGGCAGAGAGATATCCCTGCTGCTGGGCGATAAACTGGTTGATGCGCTCCACCTCAGGAGTATCCACGAAGGCACACTGTACACGGACAGGTTCGCCACCGTTGAGGTAAAGCATGTCACCACGTCCTATCAGCTGCTGGGCACCCGGTCGGTCGAGGATGGTGCGGGAGTCAATCATAGCACCCACACGGAAGGCGATACGACTCGGGAAATTAGCCTTGATAGTACCCGTGATGATATTTGTGGTAGGACGCTGTGTGGCGATGATCATGTGTATACCCACAGCACGTGCCAACTGGGCGATACGGGCTATAGGAAGCTCCACCTCCTTGCCTGCCGTCATGATCAGGTCACCGAACTCATCGATGATAACGACGATATACGGCATGAACTTATGCCCATGCTCAGGATTCAGGTGGCGTTCGATGAACTTTTTGTTATACTCCTTGATGTTACGGGCCTGTGCCATCTTCAGCAGGTCGTAACGGGTATCCATCTCCTTACACAGAGAGTTAAGGGTATTCACCACTTTCTTGACATCGGTGATGATGGGTTCTGCGTCATCATCAGGAATCTTGGCGAGGAAATGCTTCTCAATACTGGAGTACACGCTGAACTCCACCTTCTTCGGGTCGACGAGGACAATCTTCAACTCTGCCGGGTGTTTCTTATATAATAAAGAGGTGATGATGGCATTCAGTCCCACAGACTTACCCTGACCCGTGGCACCGGCAACGAGCAGGTGAGGCGCTTTGGCGAGGTCGAACATGAATACCTCATTGGTGATGGTCTTACCTACCGCACAAGGCAGTTCCATTGTTGTCTCTTGGAATTTCTTGGAATTGAGAATCGATTCCATCGATACGATACTGGGTTTCGCATTAGGAACCTCAATACCTATTGTGCCCTTTCCGGGGATAGGAGCGATGATACGGATACCCAAGGCTGAGAGGCTCAGGGCGATGTCATCCTCCAGGTTACGGATGCGGGAGATACGCACACCAGGGGCAGGTGTGATCTCATAAAGGGTAATGGTAGGACCGACGGTCGCCTTGATACTCGAGATCTCCACACCGAAGTTGCGCAGTACATCCACGATACGGTTCTTGTTTGCCGTCTGTTCTGCCATGTCGATATACGGTTTGCCGTCATCATCATATTTCTTCAGCAGGTCAAGGGTCGGGTAGTGGTAGTTCTCCAAGTCACGCTTCGGGTCATAGGGTGTATTGATGTCACCGTATTCACCAACCAGTTCCTTACCGCTTGCCGTCTCTTCTTTCTCACCAGTCTCAACGGTCATCTCCACACCAGTAGTGTCATTTACAGGAGGGGTGATGACGGTCTCTGGGTGTTCATAGGCAGGCTGCGGCTCTTTCACTTCCGGCCCTTCCGGTCCGAATTCAACGGTCTGCTCTTGTGGATCATCGAACACGGTGGGGTCTTCCAGCGTCTTTATTCCCTCCTTGTCGTCCGAGTCACCTTTGCCGATATTTATTTCCATCGGTATCTTCTTCAGATAGTGCAAGGGATTGAATATCTTCCGGATGATAATGATCGTCTCCGTACTCAGGTAGACGAGGAAGGCAATGGCACAGATCGCCAGTAGGAATGTCAGACCGGGAGCTCCTACTAACCCCTCGATGATGTCACGGATGGCAAGTCCGTGGTCACCCCCGGGATTGAAATGAGCGTCCGTAAAGAACGGAGTCAGGAACTTAGCCAATGTCACTGATGTCCATATCATAATCAGTGTCAGGCTCATGAACCATTTTAGTAAGTTTACCCGATAGGCTCTCATCAAATTGATGGAGACTAACAGGATGAAAAGGGGAATCAGGAAAGCAGACAACCCGAAACAACGCTTGATGAAATACCATGCGCTATAGGCTCCCAGTGAGCCACAAGAGTTCTGGAACTCCCCGTTCTGGTTCAATACTTCCCCCTCCTTGGGCATCTCTATCATGCTCTGGTCAGCGGCTCCTGTTGTGAAATAAGAGATAAAAGCCCATGTCAGGTAACCTGCGACGAATAGGAGCAGGAAACCCAGAAAGAAATTCAGTCTTTCGTTGTGGAATATTTTATCAATCCCTATAGCCTCTTTAAAAGAGGGCGCAGTGGTTGTTTTTTTCTTCTTTGCCATAGTATAATGATAAATAATGTGCAAAAGTAAATGAAAAAACTCAGAAATCGCCATAAAATCGTCATTTTTTTGTATTTTTGCACCTTGAAAACAAAAGTTTGATGAAAAAGATATTATTTAACAGATACGATAAGAAGAAAATAAGCACACTGCCAAGGATCATCTTCGAGGGACGTATCGTGGTTGTACTCACGGAAAGAGAGGCGCAGAAAGCCGTTGACTTCCTATTGACGCAACCCATACTCGGCATAGATACAGAGACACGTCCATCCTTCAAGAAAGGGAGAGTCAATCAAGTGGCGCTGCTCCAGATAGCGACTCATGACATCTGTTTCCTGTTCCGTCTCAATCAGTTAGGGATGACGGCTGCAGTCAAACGGCTCCTGGAGGACACAGAGGTCCCCAAGATAGGTTTGTCCTTGCATGACGACTTAATGATGTTGTCGAGGCGTGGGGAGTTCCGAAGAGGTAATTTCATAGACCTGCAAGATAAAGTCAAGGAAATAGGAGTCGAGGATATGAGTCTTCAGAAGCTCTTTGCCAATTTCTTCGGGATGCGCATCAGTAAGCGTGACCAGCTCTCTAACTGGGAGGCGGACATATTGAGTGACAAACAGAAGATTTATGCGGCGACAGATGCCTGGACCTGCATCTTGCTTTATGAAGAATTGTTGCGACTTGAACAGACAGAAGATTACGAATTGATAAAAGTAGAGACGGAAGATGTACAAAAGAATACAGTTACGGAAGGGGAAGGATGAGAGCCTGCGCCGTTTCCACCCTTGGGTGTTCTCAGGTGCCATCCTGAGGATGGACGATGGCATAGAGGAAGGCGATTTAGTGCGTGTCATTACTTTTGAAGGCGATTTCATCGCTGTAGGACATTA
>DETG01000009.1 GCA_002361535.1 Prevotella sp. UBA3294 | reverse complement strand
AAAGCCCGCATTCCTATAACCGTGTCCCACAGGGAGCCAACAAGTTGCCTATTTCATCCTTACCTTCTTGTTGTTCCTAATCACTACGCCCTTGTAGTTCTTATCCACTCGCTGACCGCTGAGGTTGTAGAGCGGAGTGGCATCTTCAGCGGCACTGCTTACTGCAGGCTCCATACCTGTTACAATACCATTGCTACTTCCTTCATATACTATCCATGAGCCATTGACATTCTGGTAGGTTTTCCAGTTATTGTTCAAGGCAGTCTGCACCTGGCTCTGGGTGATGACATTCTGTTCGGTAGACAGATTGGGGTCAATGGCCTTCAATGATCCCGAAGCCGAACCATTTCTGTCAGGAAGTCTGCTAACAATCCCTTCCATATCCGAGATGCAATTCGAATAACAACTCACAGACTGGAGGTTAGAATTTTGTTCTGGAAGAAAAAGCTCTGTTATTTTATTATTGTAGCAATTCAGTGTTTGCAAGGCAGGGCAAGTCGATACGTCAAGAGAACTCAGATTATTACCGTAGCACTCCAGGGTTTGCAATGCGGTACAATCATCCACACCTAATTCGGCCAGCAGTGGATTATTATAACACGAAAGCGTCTTAAGTTTTGGATTACTGCTGCATTTGACTTCATAAAGCGATGGCATTCCCGTAAAAGAAAGTGAGGTGAATTGGTTACCGTCACATTGGATGAGCCCAATCTTGCTGATGCCATAAATCGTAAGAGTTGCCAATTTATTGTTTGAGCACACCAACGTCTCCAGTTTTGAGTCGTTTGTTAAAGAAAGACTTGTCAGTGCATTATTGGAACAATCCAAACTCTCTAACACAGAATTGCCTGTCACAGAAAGACTTGTCAGTGCATTATTGGAACAATCCAGCGTCTTCAACTTTGCATTGCTGCTGCAGTCGAGCGTTTTCAGACTCTTGAAGTTTTTAATACTGAGCGTTGTGAACTTGTTGGACTGACATTTGAGCGAACTCAATTTGGAACAGTTAGTGAGAATCATTGATGTTAAGGCACAGCTTGAACAATCCAACGTACTGAGCTTGCTGTCGTTCATACAGTTAAGGGAAGTCAGCGAAGCATTGCCACTACAGTTGAGGGTTTGAAGATTGGTCTTTCCTGATACAGAAAGACTTCCCAATTTATTCTTAGAGCAGTCAAGAGAGGTAAGCTGAGAACACGCACTTAAATTTAAAGAAGTTAGGGAATTATTATCACAGTCAAGACTGGTAAGCAGAGAACATCCACTTAAATTTAAAGAAGTTAGGGCATTATTTTCGCAGTTAAGACTGGTAAGCTGTGAACACCCACTTGCATTCAAAGAAGTTAGGGATAGATTAGAACAATCGAGCGAAGTGAGTTTTGTACTATTGCTGCAATCCAGCGTGGTGAGAGAGGCAAATTTACTATGATCTATATCGTTTGTATTAATTTTTACGAAGTTATTCCCACCACACTTCAGTGTCTTGAGGCTTGTTGATAGAAGACAATCTAAAGAGGTTGAATCCCACCAGGGATTTTGGTCATCGCCTCCCAAAAGATTATTCTCGCAGTTGAGCATAGTTAAATTCCCAGGATCATCCAGACGTTCGAGTCGACAATTCGAGCAATTGAGTTCTTTCAACGATGTACTTCTTTCAATCTTAAGCCATTTCATGTGATTGTTACTGCAATCAAACGTTTTCAGTGCATCGAAGCGTTTAATTCCTGTAAATTGTATTGGATGATAAAAGGGACCATCATCCGAATCTGTAAAATCGATGCCTTGACCGCTCATGTCCAATTTGGTACAATTAGCCACTTCCTCTTTTGTCAGATAATCTTTACCAAAATGCTGACGCAAAAATGAACGAAATTTGTCCTCAGGGAAAAACTCGTTAATAAAGAGTACTTTCCAACGGGAACTCACCACAATATCCTGACTCCATACTCCATAGCCCATGTTTGATAATTCATCAATAGGCTCAATAACAGCAGGTCTCCCCCCGTCTTCGTCAGTAGTTAGATTACTAGTTGAATAGACCCCACCCAAAGGAAAGCAATTATTGCTATAATTGGGGTAAGAAGAATTTCCTGTTGCCTTGAGCCTTACTTCTATATTTGAATCTGACCCAAAAATTGAGTTTCCATGACTATCCACATTAAAATAAGGATCCACATCAACGAGGTCACCTTTTTTTCCCTGGATGATTGCGCTTATCCCATCGTTAAAAATAATTTTATTATGTCCTATACCAGAGTTTGAGTTTCCTTCGATGGCACAGTCTTTGGTGGATTTTACAATCAATTGTCCGGGACCTATAATAGTCAATCCAGCATCTTTCATATAAATGCCCTCATAGTTCTCACTTGAAAGAGTCGTGGTTCCAGAAACCACCTCAAGCGTTCCTTTAGTTTCGAAACGCACGGCTGAAGCGTTTACTGAACTGAGATTATTGGTTCCCACGAATTTCACGATTAGCCCCTCACAACTGTTGTTCTCGATGGCACGCTCATAATTACCCGTGCGCTTGATGGTACAGTTGGTAAGCGTTAGCGTATTCGTGCTTGGGACATACTTCACCCTGCCACTTGTAATGGCACTGCTTGTGATGTTGGTATAGTTATCACTGGTTACTTCCACGCCACCGACCCAGAAGCCATACTTCGTGACGTCCGCCGCCTTGAGCGAACTCATCATCAATAAGCAGAAGGTTAACAGAAAAACCCTACTTGCGTTCATTTTTGTTTTCATTGCTATTGTTTTCATGATCGATCCTTATATAAATGGTTGGTACTAATAATAATATGCTGCAAATATACAAAAAATACTGATTAAAAGGAAGAGTTTGCCGATTAAAATATGTTAAGAGTGCGTGACAAGGGCCACCCAAGCCCTTCCATAAGGAGGGAAACCGTAAACACGCTGAATTATATCCGTGTTCTGTGAGAGATCAGAAAATACTGTGAGACGCCGCTTGCCGTTTTCCCGTTTTCCCGTTTTCCCGTTTCGTCATGTGATTTGAATGGTGATGATAACCGTGACATCTAACTTTACTTATATATATAATATTAATATTATATATATAAGTATATATATTATATTATAAATAATAACTAAATTTCTCACCGGCAAACGGATCGGGAAACGCTTGACGAAACGGGAAAACGGGAAAACGGCAGGCGGACGGCATGGGGGCTGCAAGGGGCGGAGCAATCTCCCAGATTAAAATAATGAATCCATGGAATTGAAATAATCCTGCCGCGCGCACGGCTGAAACCTTTACCAAAAGGAATAAAAAAAATGGGGGAAAGCTTACATATATCAATAAAAAACATTATCTTTGCATCACAGAAACAAATTCAACTAATCGAACGACATGAAAAGTATCTTAGAAGGAAGACCTGCGCTGAAGCAGGAAATTGAGAAAATAGCAGAAGTCGCAGGATACCTGTGGCAGAACGGATGGGCAGAGAGAAACGGCGGTAACATCACTGTAAACATCACGAAGTTCATCGACGACGAGATCCGCCAGATGCCTGCCATCAGTGAGGTGAAGGCCATTGGCGTGACTCTACCGAAGCTGAAAGGGAACTATTTCTATTGCAAGGGAACAGGGAAACGTATGCGCGACCTCGCACGATGGCCGATGGATAACGGCAGTGTGATCCGTATCTTGGACGACTGTGCCTCGTATGTGATCATCGCCGACAATCTGGTGCAACCCACCAGTGAACTGCCCAGTCATCTGACTGTGCACAACCACCTCATCGAGAAGGGCAGTACCTACAACGCCACGGTGCACACCCACCCCATCGAACTGGTGGCCATGAGTCACAACCGTGAGTTCTTGGGAAAGGATGTGCTGACGAAGATCCTGTGGAGTATGATTCCAGAGACCAAAGCATTCTGCCCGTTAGGCTTGGGTATCATCCCCTACCAGCTTCCCGGAAGCGTAGAACTGGCCGATGCCACCCTGAAGGAGCTCGATGACTACGATGTGGTGCTGTGGGAGAAGCACGGTGTGTTTGCCCAGGGACTGGATGTGATGGATGCCTTCGATCAGATTGATGTGCTCTCCAAGGCTGCCAAGATCTACATCGATGCCCGCAGCATGGGGTTTGTACCCGAGGGCATGAGCGAGGCACAGATGAAGGAGATGAGTGAGGCGTTTAACCTGCCGAAATAGAATAGAGGGGTTGGGGTCGCCTTCGGCGAGAAATATTCTTTTGGTCGCTTTCAGCGAGAATTGAAAATCGCCGCCTACGGGGAAAGGCAAATCTTACAAAATCTAATCAAAATCTTACAAAATATAGAATTGATAGATTTTTATAGATATGATAGATTTTGGATAGATTTTGTTGGATTTTTGCCCGAAGGGCACTAAAGAAGGAAATGCTCGATTCTGTCCGAAGGGCAACCAAAGATAATTTATTTATTTTAAACAATAAAGCGTATGAAAAAGAATGTATTTAGACTGTTGGCCATTGCCGTGATGTTCTGTCTGAGCATCAGCGCCAACGCACAAGCTGTAGTAGGAGATCAAGTTGATCCCGCCATCGCTGCCCAGCAGGCAAAGGCACAGGAGAAAGCTGCCAAGGAACAGCAGAAAGCCCTGAAAGCCCAGGCCAAGGCTGAGAAAGAAGCCAAGAAGGCAGAGAAGGAAGCTAAGAAGAAACAGAAAGAGGCAGAGAAGCGCGAGAAGGCTATCCAGAATGCCGAGAAAGCCAAGAAGAATGCTGAAAAGGCCGTGAAGGATGCCGAGAAAGCTGCACAGAAAGCCGCCGAGGTTGCCAGCGGTGACCCCATGAAGGCCGCCAAGGCACAAGAGAAGGCCGCCAAGGCACAGCAGAAGGCTTTGAAGGCTCAGGAGAAAGCCGAGAAGCTCAGAAAGAAGCTGTAAGGTCTTCTTCTCATTAGGATATGGAAAGTCCCGAGGAGCCATCAAGGCTCTTCGGGACTTTTTGTGGAGGATCGCCCGTGGTTCTGCCCGAGGGGCACCAAGGATAATTATTGGATGTCGCCGTAGCGCTCCTTGGTAATCTCAGCTAATGACTTACCTCGGGTGTTCGGACAGCCTATCACACCGACTACCAAGGAGATGAGCAAGAGGGTGATCATACAATAGGCGGCAAGGGTAAACCCTTCACCGTTCTCCCCATAGATATAGGTGAAGACCAACCCCCACAAGGCAGACAGTCCACGCACAATGAAGAACATCAGTCCTTGCGCCCCGGCACGGAACTTCGCAGGGAACAGCTCACTGCCCCAAAGGGCATAGAAGATCTGGGGCGAAGAACCGCCCTGGACACCCCACAGGATGGCAAAGGCCCATAAGCCCGCCATACCGTTCACACCGATCGTGACGATGACAAGCCATGCACAGATGGCAGCCACCAAGCCGAAGACATAAATGGCCTTATGGCTGGTCTTGTCGATCAGCTTCGAAACGATGAATGTCACCCCTACGATGATGGCCCACTGGATACAGTTCATCCAGTTCGCCTGTTCGTTACTCACACCGCCTGCCGTCTCATAGATATGCGGCTGGAAGAATCCCATTACCGAGGCCACGAGGTTCCATGTGAGGTAGATCACAGCGAGGAAACAGACAGTGCGTACAGCGATCTTATTCGAGAACAGCACCCGGATGTTATCAATCAGTCCGGCTTTCTTCTCTGTTGCCTTCGCAGCCTCGAACTCCGTACTCTCCTGAAGTCCGCGCTGCAGGTTCCAGGCGATGAAGGCCACAATGAAGAGGGAACAGAATACCACACGCGAACTAAACACGTTGACAGCCTCTACCGGAAGGGCATCACCAGCCAAAGCGTGCGCCAAGCCCTCTACCCATCCAAACAGATAACCGCCGGGAGCGAAAAGCATACCGAAAAGAAGGATCACCATGGGACCGATGCCCCACGACATCTGTGAGATACAGATATTCCGTCCTCGGTTGTTCACCTCCGAACTCTCGGAGATATATGTCCATGATGCCGGCACCCCCACACCGACGGAAATACCCGTGATCAGAAATCCGCAAAGCAGCATGGGGAAATTCATGGCACACATCACGGTGAGCACACCGAGCATATACACCAAGAGGTTATACGTAAAGATAAACTTACGACCGTATTTGTCTGCAAGGAACCCGCCGATGATGGCACCAATGGCTGCTCCGAGACAATTAGCACTGATAAAGTTGAGCCATCCTAAATGCACCTCCGACAGGCCCAAGTAGTTCTGCCACAAGGTGAGTCCGCTGGCACCTGCCACAATAGCACCTGCATCGAGGTAATTGGTAAGAGACACCGCTATCGTGCTCTTTAAACTTCCACTATTAGCCATTTTGTTGTTTATTTCGACTATTCGATAATCCAATCTCTATCTGCACACAACCTCGCACTCGATGTTAAAGATCTTTGCCACCTTCAGGATGGTATCGATATGGTGTCCGACGGCAGCTGCCATGTGGTGGGTGGGGCCAGCTTCGCTCCAACGGTTACAGAACTCCCGGGCTCCGATGGAGAAACGTGTACGCATATTGGTATCACCGAAAGTGAAGATCGGACCATCTTCATTCACACCCTCTGCCACCACGAACTTAAACACACCGTTGCGGTCCTGTGTGATAGCAAGATAAGTAACCGGACCAGTGGGAGGATAGAACTGGGTGAGATAGCCACCGCCAGCCTTTCCGTGGAACACAGGAACAATCTTCATGGTGGGTTTCCGTGCCTGAGAGATATCGAAGTCGCCAGAACCAGAATGTCCGATGATGCAGATATCCTCATTGAAGTCGATGCTATACATCTCAGAGAGCGTTCCCGTTCCAGAGATCGTCTTGAGGATACTCATCGCCATGGCCACCTTCATGTCACCCTCCACGGCGCAGGCCGTGTGCTGTTTGATAAGCATTGAGAAAGCGGGAATGAGCATCGAGTCAAGCTTCCCGGCAACACCCTTGGCAAAGCCATCGTAGTGGGAGGCGATCATTCCTAACTGTTCATCCTTCACCCACTGTTCGAAAGCCACGACATAGCGGGCCATGTCCCACACCTTCTCGATAGTGCCGCCACCCTCGATGTCGAAAGTATCGAGAATATCCTGTGCCTTGGCACGGATAGCCTCCTCGTCGTCCACGTGATCTGCGATGGCCCACATCTTCTCCCAATCGAACTGCTTGGTATAAACCCACATACGATGGTATAGATTCGTCTCATCGATATAGAGGTCCATCATTCCTGGGTAGGGACGACCGATCTGTGCGATATTCGTATCACGGAAGCGGCGGCGCACTTGTGCTGCACGACACCAGTCCTCGATCTCCGCTTGCACTTGCGGATCGCCTCCTTCCACGACTCCTGTGATCACCGCATGGCGCTTGCCTGCTCGCTCCAGGTCGGCCACCATCTCGCCAACGGCACCACAGGCATACAATTCACCAAGCCATGTGGGGATATCCGTATGGGGATAGTCGGGTGCTTTCTTTTTCTGCACGTTCACCAAGACAACTGGCACATCAAGGTCACGCACAGCAGGCAACATATTATAAGAGGTACAATAAGTGAGAAGCTGGAGGATCACGAGATCCACATCAGCAGCACGGAACCGATCACCCGCTGTCTGTGCCATCTCCTTGGTGGTGACCATTCCACCGTCGATGATCTCTACCGTTTCGGGCAGTGTCTTCTTGAAAGCCTCATACTGTGCTTCGAACTCAGGTACGAGTTGCGGGAATTGTGGCAGGTATGCTCCCAATGCAATGGAGAACACGCCCACCCGTGCCTTGGTCTCTACTAATGGTTTTGTCATAATGATATTGTTTTAGTTGTTTTAATTTTCGGTATATCGTTATTTCGGTATATCGTTATATCGATATTTCGATATTTCGACATTTATCTGCTTATCTCAAGATAGCGGGCAAAGGCACGATCCCATAATGAGCGATCAGCCACTGGCATAAAGGATTCCATCTCTACACTGTCGGCAATCATATGCCGCATTTGCCAGATATCTCCGACATCGCCCGAAGCCTTGGCCTGTAACATGATGTTACCCAAAGCCGTACACTCTTGAGGACCAGCCAGTACCTTCACGCCGAGCGCATCTGCGGTGAACTGATTCAAGAACTTGTTGAGCGAACCTCCGCCTATGATGTGCAGCACGTCCAAATCATCATCCGAGAACTCCCGCAGCCAACCGAACACCTGACGGTAACGCAGAGCTAACGACTCGAAGATACAGCGACATATCTCTGCAGGGGTCTGCGGCACCGCCTGCTGCGTATCCTGACAGTACTGTCGGATAGCCCCGATCATAGAGGCAGGATTGGCGAAGACAGGATCATCGGGATTGATGATCGAACGGAACGGTTCTACTGTCATCGCCGATCCCTGCAGCTCGGGATGCGACATCCGTTGCACTTCTTCGGGCCATTCCTTGCGGCATCGCTCATAGAGCCACATGCCACATATATTCTTCAGGAACCGGGTAGTACCATCTACACCCCCTTCATTGGTGAAGTTCAGCTCATAGCTGCGGTCATTGATCACCGCCTCCTTCGTCTCGATTCCCATCAGACTCCAGGTTCCGCTCGACAAGTAGGCGAATCGTTCATTACGGGCTGGTACGGCAGCAACAGCAGAGGCTGTGTCATGCCCCGCCACGGCAATCACCGGAACAGCACCTAATCCCGTCATCCGCTGCACCTCCTGCGACAGTGTTCCGATGCAGGTACCAGGCTGTACCATCTGTCCGAAGAGGTCGCGTTTCAGACCTATGCTATTTAACAGACGCTCATCCAACTGTTTTGTACGCGGGTTGAGCAGCTGAGAAGTGGAAGCAATGGTATATTCGCATACTTCTTTTCCCGTAAGCATCCATCCCAAGGCATCGGGCACGAACAGGATCTTCGCTGCATGTGCCAAGGCACTGTTCCCTTCTTTTCGCATGGCGTAAAGCTGGAACAGACTATTAAAATACATGAACTGAATACCGGTAATACCATACACCTCCTCCTTCGTGACGACATGTTGCAAATAGTCGTCCATGGCCTCGAACGTAATCGGATCACGGTAGGCACGAGGGTTACGGAGAATAGCCCCGTCATCGCCGATCATGACGAAATCAACACCCCATGTGTCGATACCGATACTGGTAATCTTCACTTGTCGTTGAGCCACGGTCTTCAGTCCGCGGATCATCTCGAAATACAAAGCGTAGATATCCCAGTAGAAATGTCCGCCCTGCTGTATCAGATTGTTCGGGAACCGTGTAACTTCCTCCAGTTCCACCCTTCCTTCTTTCAAAGTACCCAAGATCGTTCTACCACTGGTGGCACCAAGGTCAACGGCAAAAAAATATTTGTTTGATTCCATATAGTTTTAAGTAGATGATTGATTCTGATGGCAAAGGTACAACTTTTTCTTGAGAAACATGCGTTATCTTGAAGAAATTGCTTACCTCTGGCTACGCGAAAGTACTCTCGTATGGAAAAGCACAAAATTCTTTTGGTTTTTCGCTCACTTATTCGTACCTTTGCAAGAAGTAATAACAAAACAGTATCTGAAATGACAACGCTTACTCTATGTATTATTATCGCTTTCGTGATTGGCTATGCCTGCATTGCCACCGAGAGCGTATTAGAAATCAACAAGGCCGCTATCGCCCTGCTGATGTGTGTGGTGTGCTGGACCTTGTTCATGATGTCGCCCGAGAGCTATATCACCGGCGGTGATGTTTTCTCGCAGGTGAGCGAGAGAATCAAGATGAGCTTAGGCGACACGGCAGAAACCCTGTTCTTCCTGATGGGTGCCATGACCATCGTGGAGATTGTGGATGCCAACGGCGGTTTCAATTTCGTCCGTGACACCATCAAGACACGCTCCAAGCGTAAACTGCTGTGGCGCATCGCTTTCATGACCTTCTTCCTGTCGGCCATCCTCGACAACCTCACCACTTCCATCGTGATGATCATGGTGTTACGCAAACTGGTACAGGAACGCAAAGAACGTCTGATCTATGCCGCCTTGGTGATTATCTCTGCCAATAGCGGAGGAGCCTTCTCTCCCATTGGCGACGTAACCACCATCATGCTCTGGATCAAGGGCGTGATCACCACACAGGGAGTTATCACAGAAATATTCCTGCCATCCCTGGTATCGATGCTGGTACCGGCATTCATTCTCCAACTCCATCTGAATGGGAAGTTCGACAAGGAACAAAACCTGCCCAAGGCACAGGTGAGTATGTTCACTACAGCCCAGCGCGACACCATCTTCTGGTTAGGCGTGGGCGGTCTCTGCTTCGTACCGGTGTTCCGTTACCTCACCAACCTGCCTCCGTTCATGGGTATCCTGTTGGTATTGGGTGTCCTCTGGACCGTGACGGAGATTTTCCATCGCAGCGTGCATCGCGAGAATGAGGAGGACACGATGGCCAAACGTGTCACCGACCTGTTGTCTCGCATCGATCTCTCAACCATCATGTTCTTCCTGGGTATCCTGATGGCCGTGGCTTGTCTGGAGCATGTGGGTGTACTTACCGCTTTAGGCAGCTGGCTCGATGGTGTATCCGGAGGTAATCACTACTTGGTGACAGGTATTATCGGTGTACTGTCATCGATTGTTGACAATGTACCATTAGTGGCTGGCGCCATGGGCATGTACCCTGTTGCTGCTACAGGCGACATGGCTGTTGACGGAATCTTCTGGCAGTTATTAGCCTACTGTGCCGGTGTAGGTGGTTCGATGCTGATCATTGGCAGTGCCGCCGGTGTGGTAGTGATGGGCTTAGAGAAGATCACCTTCGGCTGGTATATGAAGAAGATCACCTGGATCGCCTTCGTAGGATACCTTTGCGGCATGTTCTGCTATTGGCTGGAGAAAATGATCTTTTAAAGTGACAAGTGTGAAGTGAAAAGTGAGAAGTTCACACTTCCGTAGCTTCGATGCTCCACAAAGTGGGGATGTTGGGAAAAGTCATAATCCTTTCCATGCTCAAAGACGAAAACACCATCGTCTTTGAGCATTTGTTTTTCGAAAATAAGATCGGGAATGGTGGGCAGTTCCTTGAGGGCATAAGGGGGATCGGCAAAGATAAAATCAAACTGCTGCCGGCAACCTTTGATAAAACGGAACACATCACCCCGCAAGGCAACGCAACGGTCTGTCCCTAATTTCTTCAAGCATTGCTTGATGAAAGCATGATGATCGCGATCTGCCTCCACGCTCACCACTTGCTGACAACCACGTGAGACCAGTTCTAACGAGATACTGCCCGTTCCTGAGAAAAGGTCAAGTGCTGTCGCATCTTCAAAATCCATGTACCCTTTCAGTACATTGAAGATATTCTCTTTGGCAAAGTCGGTTGTTGGTCTTGCCTTGAAGGATCGAGGCACATCAAACTGCCTTCCTTTATACTCTCCCGTGATAATCCTCATCTTCTGATCCTTTCTCTTCAACTCCTCATCATCAAAGCACATAGGTCATAGGGGATGTCCTTGATGGCCGTGACAGGCGCACGATTATAGTCTGCCACTGGATTGATGACATACGCATTCTGTAAGAACTTACGAATCTCTGTTAAAAAGGCATCTTTATCGGGAAGGGTTCCCACTACATGCAACTCATCCTTTTGCGTGTCCATTCCCAGTTGCTGCCATACTGCCAGCAGGAAGAACACGGCATCGGGAGCTGTTGTTACGCTATAACGGTTACAGAAGCGGAAACGGTTTTGCTGGAAAGCAAACACCTCCATACTCTTATCGTGAAAATAGCCGTACAGTTTCCTGCGTGTTCCTGTGAAACTCCTACGATGTAAATGGCTCCACACAGGCTGCGAAACGGTCATGAAACGGATATCCTCAAAATGATCATCCACCACCATTTTCAGATCCTTGTTCATCGCATAAAGGACGGCGGCGTTCAACGATGGAAGCACCGACGACAGCACCACATCGTGCTCATGCCCGGTGATGGCATGGTGGTAGAAAATACTGTTCCTTGCTTCATCCTGCTCGTAGAAATCCTCCAAGGGCACCATGACCGTCGGCGTATCAACCATGACCTGTACTCGTGTCCACCCTTCATTCAACATATCTTCCGTCTTAAAGGCCTCCCTCAGGTTGGCAGCCATACTCACGCCACTCCTCACTGTATAGGGGAGATAGCGCACCTGACCGACTGCGGTGGCATCGGGGGCGGCAAAAGACAAGGAGCCCTGTCCTATTCGTATAGTCAGACGGGGACGGCGTATCGGCTTGGGAATGTTGGTATCGTTAGAAACAGATATCGTGGAATCGATGCTCATCTTACATTATAATTATTTGACCGCGAAGTTACGGAAATCTTTCGAGAACACAAAACAAATGATATAAAATATGGTTTTTATTTTGTTTTTCGCCCACTTCTTCGTACCTTTGGCTCTGCCGAAGATACTTCCGTTCGGAAAAGCACAAAATTATTTGGCTTTTTGCTCACTTATTCGTACCTTTGCGGAAAATGAACGAGACACGACCATACGGATCAAGCCTGAGCTCGGAACTGCTTTACCATATCAGACAAGCCTTTCGCTTTGAGCCTACCTACGAGCAGGACAAGGCGATGGAAACGTTCTGTAGATTCTTCTCCGACAGTCAGTCAAGCATAAGCCATACGGGTGCTGTAATGATCATGCGTGGCTCAGCAGGAACGGGCAAGACCACCTTAGCCAGTGCCATCGTGCGCACTCTCCTTCAACTGAAGCTAAAGGTGGTACTGATGGCTCCAACCGGCAGGGCGGCCAAGGTGTTCGCACAGAACAGCGGATCCAGAGCTTTTACCATCCACAGGATGATCTACCGTCAGAAAGCATTTACCGGCGACTGGTCTGGTTTCAACCTGAATGACAACCTACGCACCGACACCTTGTTCTTTGTGGATGAGGCTTCGATGATTGCTAATGGAACAGGAAATGCAGGCAGTGATCACATGTTCGGCAGCGGTCATCTTCTCGATGACCTAATACGATACGTCTATAGCGGCAGGAACTGTCGTATGGTGCTCATCGGCGACAAAGCGCAGTTGCCTCCTATCGGAGAAGAGGAGGCACCAGCCCTGATGGCAGAAGAGATGAGACGATACGGATTAAAGGTATATGAATGTGACCTGAACGAAGTGCTCCGGCAAAGTGAGCAGAGCGGAATCCTATACAACGCCACTGTCATCCGACAGATGATCATCCACGATGCCCTCACCCAACTCCCCCGTATCCGTTTCCATGGTTTTGCAGACATCCAAGTGGTACCTGGTAATGAACTGATCGAACAGCTGAGCACCTCTTACTCACAGGTAGGTATCGATGAGACCATCGTGATCACACGTAGTAACAAACGAGCTAACATTTACAACAACGGTATCCGGAACAGTATCCTCGACAGAGAAGAGGAGCTGTGTACTGGCGACCTGCTCATGATCGTGAAGAACAACTATCACTGGGTGAAAAAAGAGAAATCGCAAGATCTCAGCTTCCTTGCCAACGGCGACAGGGCACAAGTGGTAAAGGTACGTAATCTCAGAGAACTCTATGGGTTCCGTTTCGCCGATGTGCTCCTGCTATTCCCCGACTATGACGGTTATGAACTACAGACAACCGTCATCTTAGACAGTCTGAACACCGAGGCGCCGGCACTCACTACGGAACAGAACGAGCAACTCTTCAACGAGGTAATGGCCGACTATGCCGACATCCCCACCAAAAGGGAACGCGTCAAACACATCAAAGAAGATGACTACTACAATGCCATCCAAATCAAATATTCCTATGCAGTAACCTGCCACAAGGCACAAGGCGGCCAGTGGTCACACGTCTATCTCGATCAAGGATATATGACGGACGACATGCTCACACCCGATTATATCCATTGGCTCTATACAGCTTTTACACGAGCTACCGACAAGTTGTTCCTCGTAAACTGGCCTACCACCCAGATCGATCCGCCATAACGGCATGGCCCATCCGTTCACTCCAACAAATTACAATCAATAAATTATTTCCACATGATTGAAATACTCTTATTCATCGTCGGACTCCTCATCGGGGCCATCGTCCTGTTCTTCATCGGACAAAGAAGGGCAGCACCCATCATCACAGAAAAGAACCAGCTTGCCATGGGATTAGCTGCCAAGACCAGCGAACTCTCCATGCTCAGCAAACAGATAGACGACCTCCAAGAGAAGCAAAAGCAACAAATCGAGGAGATGAAGACCCAGCATGCCCATCAGATTGCCTACCTCAAGGAACAACATGAGCTACAGGTGCTGAACCTGCGGGAACATGCGGAAGAAGACCGGAAGCGGGCGGACGAGCAATTCAACCAACGGCTAACGTTGGTTCAGGAACAGCTGAAGAATGCCACGGAGCAGTTGCTGCGGCAACGTTCGGAGGAACTGGATAAGACCAATCAGAGTCAGCTGGGTGCCATCATCGCTCCCCTACAGGCAGTGATGAGTGAGATGAGGAAATCGATGGACGATAACAAGGAATCGTTTACACGGAGTACCTCGGCATTGAGCGAACAGCTGAAAACGATGCTCAACGCCACCACCTCTTTAGGTGCTGAGGCAGAAAAACTCTCACGTGCTTTGCAGACTGGTCCAAAGGTGCAAGGTGACTTCGGGGAGATGAAGCTGAACGATCTGTTGGACAAGTTCGGGTTTACCAAAGGGTTGGAATACGATGTGCAGTATGTGATGCGCGATGCCAAGGGGAAGGTAATCCGTAATGATGACACCAACGATATGATGCGCCCAGATGTCGTGCTGCACTATCCAGACAAGAAAGACGTGATCATTGATGCAAAAGCATCACTCACCGCCTTCATCGGCTATGTGAATGCCCAGACTGATGAGGAACGCAAGAATTTCTTGGAAGAGCACTGTAAGAGTGTACGAAAGCATGTCAACGAACTGGCCGACAAGCAATACTGCCGTTACTCCATGGAGGGGAGGGAGACCCTCGACTTCATGATCATGTTCGTTCCCCAAGAGGCTGCGATGCAGTTAGCAGTCTCTGCCGACACCCAACTTTGGAACTATGCATTCGATAAAAAAATCTTCATCACCGGAGAGCAGAACTTGTTTGCCGTACTCCGCATGCTACAAATCACATGGACACAACAACGGCAAGCAGAGAATCAGGAAAAGGTATATGGTCTGGCCAATACCCTGCTCGACCGTGTTGGCGATTTTATGGAACGGTTCGATGAAGTGGGTGAGAAGATGAAAAAGCTACAGTCGGCCTATGACTATGCCGATCTGAAGCTGAAAGGGAATCAGAGTCTGTTAGTTCCTGCCCGCAAACTTCTTGAGATGGGTGCCAAAGAGAATCCGAAACATCCGTTGCCGGAAGTAGGAGGTGAGAAGTGAGAACTGAAAACTGAGAGGTGAGAACTGAGAGGTGAGAACTGAGAGGTGAGAGGTATGATTACACCCAGGAACAAGCACTAAGGCCAATTCTTGAAGGTAATCATACCTCTCAGTTCTCACCTCTCAGTTCTCACTTCTCACCTCTCACCTCTCACCTCTCACTTTATAATAGTGGTGAGAGCAATCGAACCAACGACTCCCACAGTCGTTGACAGAAAGGACGGTGGTTCAGATTCTCCACATCATCAAGGAGCACACTGTTAGCAACATCATTCATGAACACCTCCTTGATACGCAAGGCCATAGCGCTATCATAGATAAAAGCGTTTCCCTCGAAATTATTCTCGAAGCTACGGAAATCCACATTGGCAGATCCCACTGTGCACAGAGAGTCATCGCTTACCAACAGTTTTGAATGGTTAAAGCCTTTCTGGTAAAGATATACTTTCACGCCCGCACTCACGATCTCGTGGACGTAGCTACGACTTGCCCACTCCACAAGCTTGGCATCAGTCTTATAAGGAATCATCACACGAACGTCAATACCCGTCAGCGCAGCAGTGCGCATGGCCAGGAGGACTGGTTCTGTCGGTAGGAAATAAGGTGTCTCGATATAGACATATTGCTTGGCTTCCAACAAGATGCGCACATACCCTTGCATCATGTCGGGCCATTGGGATATCGGACTGCTTGTGACAATCTGCACCAAACAGTTGTTTCTATGGAGCCTATCCATCTCGGGGTAATAGCGCCGATTGGTAATCAAGGTACGATCCACGAAATACCAGTCAACCAAGAATGCACGCTGAATACCATATACCGCCCCACCCCGGATGCGCAGATGTGTGTCACGCCACGGTCGGCGCTGCGGTTCTTGATTCTTTTTCTTCTTTCCGACCTCGCGCCCCTTCACATATCTTGTTGCGATATTCATGCCACCGATAAAGCCTACCTCACCGTCAATCACACATAGTTTTCGGTGATTACGGTAGTTCACCTTACTGGTGAATGCCGGGAATTTTACAGGCATGAATCCATGCACCTCAATACCAGCATCGCGCATACGCTCAAAAAAGGTGCCTTTCACCTCCCAACATCCTACATCGTCGTAGATCACGCGTACCTCCACCCCTTGACCAGCTTTAGCGATTAGAGCATCAGCCAACAGATTACCCAGTTCATCATCGTTGAAGATATAGGAGTCTAAGTGGATATGACGGCGTGCCTGAGCTATTGCCTGCAACAATGCGTGGAAGAACTGATAGCCGTCGGTATAGACATCCACGAGATTGTCTTTGAAAGGCAGAGCCCAGTTCTGACTGGCGAAGAATTTGATCAACATCTCATGTTGAACAGGTAGCATCAGGTCTTTCTGCTCTGCGAACTCCAGCATTGATCTTTTGGTGAGCTGGTCGAGACTCTGCTGGGAAATCAGTCGTTCCTTCCTCGTATTCTGTCCAAAGAAGAAATATAGAATGATTCCCACAAGTGGAAGGAACATCAGCACCAGCATCCACGCCATGGTCTTGGCAGGCTGACGGTTATCCATCAGCACCCTGATCATGGTGCCGACCACCGCCAAGACATAGACGGTAAGGAGGAGCCAATGGACATAAATCATCTTATTTAAAATGTGCCAGCTTATGTGTCTGTAACGAAAGGTGCCATTGCGGATGCTGTAGGATATAGTCAACGCACTGGACTGTCAGCTGCTGGTTGCGAGCGTCGTTTCCTGTGTCACAGGGCTGCAGACAGTAATAGTCGGCATGCACTTTCTCCTTATACGCTTCAATACGCTGCAGCTGTTCTTTTCCGTTACCTTCGAATACCAGCTTCAGTTCATTACATCTATCCACCGCCAGATGGCCTTTGGGGGAAAGAGTCAGCCAGTCGAGGTTCTTGGGAGGCGCAAGCGTGCCATTGCTTTCCATGGCCACTTCGTAGCCAACGGCATGAAACAGATCCACGAACGACTCATCAACCTGCAACGTAGGCTCTCCTCCTGTAAGAATTAAGAAATGTGACGGGTACTCTTGTACAACTTGAAGAATATCTTCGGCTGTCATCTCATGGTAGTCTTCAAAAGAGGTATCGCAAAAGGGGCATCGCAGGTTGCAGCCCGCAAAACGCACGAAGACGGCAGCGCGCCCTGTATTCCTGCCCTCTCCCTGCAGCGAATAGAAGATTTCATTCACACGATACATCACACCTCCTCTACTTCATAGGCAGCCACATTCCCATCACTCTCCTGTACCACAGTCTTGTAGCAATGCGGCACTTGTTCAGTACACCAGCGCGCGATATTCTCGGCAGTGGGATTGAACGGCAGCACTTCGTTCAGTACCTGATGGTCGAGCACTTTCTTGATGCATCGTTTAATCATCGCAAAATCCACCACCATCCCGTTCTTATCCAGTTCGCGTGCCTTGCAATAGACAGTAATCTTCCAGTTATGCCCGTGCAAATGCGTACACTTGCTCTCATAGTCAAGATCAAGTCGGTGTGCGGAGGAAATCTCCAGTGTCTTTTGTACGTAATACATATCCTTCTTTCTTTTGAGCGACCCTTTGGGTCAAATGATTATATCCATTCCTAATTTCTTGGCCATCGCATTCCTCAGGTCCATCATCTTCTTCATATCCATACACAACTGCGACCACTGTTCGGAGTTACTGTCCGACTGTGCTATCTGTGTGCGGAGGGTACGAAGGTGAGCCTTCACATAGTCGAGACGGAAATCCAGCACCAAATGTTCCACTTCGTTTCTTAGCGACTCCTCATCGACAGTCATCTGTAAGCTCTTACTCAGCTGAACGCGATCAATCAGCATGTCAACAGCCAACTGACTGACAGCCACGTCGTGATGACGGGAGAAGAAGTCTGATGCCTTGAAGTCCTCTTCTCCAGAGTGGGCCACAGCTTCTTCCAAGATCCTATTGTATAACGGATGTGTAAAATGCAGGTCGTCGGCACCAAGATCGATGCTTACATATTGTGCCACGGTGAGGTTGACAGTGCCCCCATCATCCGTCACCACATCCCGGTAGATTACCTGTTCACCGTATCGGATCACCATACGGATGAGGAGATCCTCCACACTGGTGTTAGTGGACGACTGGTGAATGGAAGTCTGCGGTCGTTGTATGGAAGATTGAGCAGGCGATCCGACATTCTCCACGCTCACAGCCGTTCCTTGCGCTCCTTCACGTTGTCTCTCCTCCCGTTTCCTGTTTTCCTCTTTCTCCCCCCTGATCATTTTATTCATGGTGGAGATCAGGGTAGCCTCATTGATACCCAGGCGATGTGCACAGTCGGCAATATAGGTGGCCCGCACGATCTGGTCGGGGATCACGCTCACACTCTTGACGATGCTACTGATGGCCTCCGAGCGTTTGATGGGATCAGTCACCCCCCGAAGCAGCACATCACTCTTAAACTGGATGAAATCGGTCTGGTGTTCTTCAATATACTTCTTGAAGTCGGCTGCGGTATGTTTACGGGCAAAACTGTCGGGATCATCCCCATCAGGCAACAGCAGCACCTTGATGTTCATGCCTTCTGCCAGTAACATATCCGTACCGCGCATCGCCGCATGGATACCAGCCTCATCTCCATCATAGAGAAGTACGATATTCGTGGTGAAACGGCGCAACATCCGTATTTGATGGTTGCTCAGGGCTGTACCACTGTTGGCCACCACGTTCTCTATGCCACACTGGTGCATGGAGATCACGTCAGTATATCCTTCCACCATATACACACAGTTGAGCTGTGCAATGGCTTTCTTCGCCTGATAGATGCCATACAGGTTCTGCTCTTTGTGATAGATCTCGCTATCGGGCGAGTTCACATATTTCTGCTGCACCCCCTTTGTGGCCTGATCGAGTTTACGACCGCCAAAAGCCACCACTTTCCCACTGATGCCAATCCATGGAAAGATCACCCGCCCAGCAAAACGATCGACCAAAGAGCCCTGTGTGTTACGGTTCTCGTTCTCCCGCTCCTCTGAAGCCTCGGTTCCTCGGTTTTCTCGTTCATAGCACAATCCTGTTGACAGCAAGAACTCCTTCTGATAGCCTTTTCTCTTCGCTTCTTTTGGTAAAGCGAAACGGTCAGGCAAGTCGAAGCCCAACCGGAATTTGCGGATGATGTCATCACGAATGCCACGGCTACGGAAATACTGCATGCCGATGGCCACACCATCCACATGGTTGTGCAGGATATCCTCGAAATAACTGGCTGCCCACTCGTTTACAATAAACATCGACTCACGCTTACTTTCAGCATCTTTCTCTTCCTGACTGAGTTCGCGTTCCTGGATTTCGATGTTGTATTTCTTAGCCAACCAGCGCAATGCTTCGGGGTAGGTCATCTGCTCGTGCTCCATCAGGAAGCTCACCGGCGTACCTCCCTTGCCACAAGAGAAACATTTGCAGATATTTCGGGCTGGCGACACGTAGAACGAAGGCGTGCGCTCGTTATGGAATGGGCACAGACCCTTGTAGTTCGCACCACTCTTTCTGAGTGTTACGAATTCCGACACTACGTCCACAATGTTCGCAGCATCCATAATCCGATCTACTGTTGGTCTGTCTATCATCACCGTTGTGGTTACCCTATGGGAGGGCAAAGATACGGATTTTATTCCGAAACCGCAAAACAATCTTCTATTTTTAGGTATTTTTTATGGGCACGCTCAGTGCGGAAATCAAGCACAATTTATGCCAACGTGTGGCGCGACCAGAGTCCACGCGTTGCACACTTAGTGCAAAGGCTTTGCACACTTTGTGCAGATACCTTGCACACTTAGTGCAAAGGTCTTGCACAATTTGGGCAACGCTTCTGCACTATTTCATTGTCATACAGCAGTCAGAAAAGGCAATGAGAGGATGGGAAGGAAGTACTGCTTTCGTTGCACAAAAAGAATGATTTGTGCACAAAGAAGACGTTTTTGTGCATTTTGTTTTGTCAAATGATGAAAATAATGTACCTTTGCACCGTTTTTAAAAACAAAAGGATAATACATTATTATTTTTATATTTTATGAGTTTAAAAATCGTAGTACTTGCTAAGCAAGTGCCAGACACAAGAAATGTGGGTAAAGATGCCATGACAGCCGAAGGAACTGTCAACCGTGCTGCCTTACCCGCTATCTTCAATCCTGAAGATTTGAACGCCTTGGAGCAGGCTCTTCGTTTGAAGGAGCAGCATCCGGGCTCTACAGTAGGAATCCTCACGATGGG
>DETG01000067.1:11718-26185 GCA_002361535.1 Prevotella sp. UBA3294 | reverse complement strand
ACACTCCTCACTCCTCGAAATAATACTCCTGATTCTCTCCAGCTCTTCCCTCCAATCATCCTTCACTTCCTCTGGATGAAGACCGATCATAGGATAGGCGAAATGAGGATATTGGGCACAGAGTTGCATCACGGCAATGGAAGAAGCATAGTCGATGGCAGGAACCAGCACCTTGCTCACTCCTGCCTCCTTGGCTCGTGCTATTACTTCAGCACGATCCTCTGCGAATTCTTCCCCATCCAAATGGGCATGTGTATCGATCATTTGTTTCTTTTCATCATTCTATCCGCATAGACTCTCAGTTCCTGCTTGCGCTCCTCTGGCACCTGAACTGCATCCAGATACTTACGACTCTCATTGAAGTAATAGCGGATGCGTTCTTCTGCCAATCGGTTTATACCTATATTATTATATAAGGTGGTGACAGCGGCAATCTTCTCTTGAGGATCAGGATTTACGGCATTCACCCACTGTTCAAGTTCTTTTCGCTGAGATTCATCGGCTTTGTTGAATGCGTTGATCAGCATGAACGTTTTCTTGTTACAGAGGATATCACCACCGATGGCCTTGCCGAACACCTTGGGATCGCCATATACATCAAGGAAATCGTCTTGCAACTGGAACGCCAATCCGATCTGCTCACCGAACTTATACAGATTCTCGGCATCTGCTTTCGAGGCTCCACCAAGGATAGCACCAATCTTCAGAGCACAGGCTAAGAGCACACTCGTTTTCAGACGGATCATCTCGATATACTCTTCTTCCCGCACATCATTGCGCGTCTCGAAAGAGATATCATACTGCTGTCCTTCATCTATCTCCAAGGTGGTCTCTGTGAACACATCCAATACCGCCTGCAGCTTATCCTCCGGGCACTGCATCATACGTTGGAATGCCATGAGCAACATCGTGTCACCAGAAAGGATCGCTGTGTTGGCATCCCACTTGACATGAACGGTGGGATGACCACGGCGCACATCGGCTTTATCCATCAGGTCATCATGCAACAACGTGAAGTTATGATAGGTCTCCAAGGCACAAGCCTGCGGAAGGATCTTCTCTGGGTCTTCCTGATAGAGATTATAGGCCAGCATCATCAAGGTAGGACGGATACGCTTACCACCCAATGAGAGGACATACTGGATAGGCTCATAAAGACTCTTCGGCTGCCGGTCGTATGGCATCGTGTCAAGATATTGGTTAATGGCTTGTAGAATTTCGTTTGCAGTTCTCATAATTTAAAAACAATTGGTATGGATATCATTGTACGGCAAACCTTGCCGTGATCTTCTCCTGGTTTCCACTTCGGCATCATACGCACCACCCGCATCGCCTCACGGTCAAGATCGGGATGCTTGGGCCGGACAACGCGTGCTTCGGAGGTAGTACCGTCTGTATTCACGATGAACGAGACCACCACCATGCCCTGCATCTTCTGTTGGCGTGCCGATTCCGGGTATCGCAGGTTCTTGGTGAGCCATTTCATAAACTCCACCATACCACCAGGGAACTCGGGCAAACGCTCCACCACACGGAAGCTCAACGGGTTGTTATCAGCATCAATCGCCACAGGAGGAATAGGCGGCACCTCTTCCTCTTTGGCATCCTCCGTCTCACCTTCGAGAAGTTGCTGCTGCGCTTCCAACGTACGGTCGGGTATCTCTTTCATCACCTGCTCATCCACAGGATTGATACGTGTGGTGGGAGCAGGTTTCTCTTCCTTCGGCTCCTCGACAACGGCCACCATATCCTTCTGTTCCACGGCTGCCTTTAGTTGTAAGTCCTGCACGATGTCATCCAGCATCTCCTCATCATACATCACCTCACCATCGCTGAAGTTGAACTCCATGGCGACGGCAAAGAGAGCCAGCACCAGAATGAGTCCGAGGATATAGCCCGTTTTCCTTCTGTGCTCTAAGTCGGCTTTGTATGATTTCTTGACTTCCATGTTACACTAAAATGCATTTTTTCCCGTTATGATACAGAATGCTTTGCAAAATTAACACAGATATTTGTAAAAAAGGTGTATCTTTGCACTAAAATAAAAGAATTTAATGAAAAAAGTCATTTTTTGTCTTCTCTTCATACTGCTAAAGGGCACCTTGCGGGCTCAGGACAGTCAGACTGGATACAATTTCCTTCGATTGCCAGTGAGTGCACATGGAGCGGCATTGGGCGGTGACAACATCTCCGTGATCGAAGATGATCCGTCCCTGATGTTCCACAATCCCGCCCTTCTCGCCTCTGTGAGTGACAAAAGCATCAACCTGAACTACATGAACTACATGGAAGGGACCCACACGGCCAGTGCCTCTTTCAATAAGATCATCAAAGAAAAGGCCACCATCGGTATAATGGCCCAATACCTTGACTTTGGCAAGATGCGGGAGACCGATGAAAACAATATCCAAACAGGAGAGTTCTCAGCAAAGGACATTGCCCTTGCCGGGGCATTCTCCTATCAGTTGGGCACAAACATCGTGGGCGGTATCACTGCCCGGTTCGTCAGTTCGTATATCGGCAACTTCAATGCTTTCGCCATGGGGGTTGACTTAGGAATCAACTATTACGATCCTGAGAAAGAATGGTCGGTCTCGGCAGTGGTGAAAAACCTGGGCGGCGAACTGGATGCTTATGAAGAGGAATACGGAAAGCTACCCCTTGACGTACAGGTGGGGGTGACGAAACGACTGATTGGATCGCCTTTGCGCATCTCTGCGACTCTTGTTGACCTGAATCATCTGGACTACAAGTTCATCAACCACATCGTGGCAGGAGCCGATCTCATTCTCTCGCCACAGATCTATGTGGCCTTAGGTTACAATTTCCGTCGGGCTAACGAGATGGAGATCATAGCTAACGATGAGGAACGGGGAAGTAGTCATGGTGCGGGATTGTCACTCGGCGCAGGCTTACAACTGGAACGTTTCAAGCTGAACATTGCCTACGGTAAATACCATGTGTCATCTCATTCTCTGCTGATCAACGCCTCTTTCTCCTTGTAGCATGAGATGAACGATTCAATCCATTCGTACACCAATATAATTCGTCTAATTCGTAGAGAAATAATATTCGTCTAATTCGTCTAATTCGTCTAATTCGTAGAGAAAAAAATAATAAACATGAAAAAGATAACAATTGCAATTGACGGTCATTCCTCTTGCGGGAAATCAACGATGGCTAAAGACCTGGCGCGAAAGGTGGGATACATCTATGTAGATACCGGTGCGATGTATCGTGCCGTTACCCTCTATGCACTGCAACACGGTATATTCGATGAGAACGATCAGATCGACGAAAAATCATTGAAGGAAAAGATGCCGGAAATCAATATCTCGTTCCAGCTTAATGCTGAGACGGGACGTCCCGACACCTATTTAAATCATGTATGCGTGGAACAGGACATCCGCACCATGGAGGTGTCGAACCATGTCTCGCCCATCGCTGCCCTACCCTTCGTTCGCGAAGCCTTAGTAGCCCAGCAACAGAAGATGGGTGAGGAGAAAGGGATTGTGATGGATGGCCGTGACATCGGCACCGTAGTGTTTCCTCATGCAGAACTGAAGGTGTTCGTCACCGCATCGGCAGAGGTTCGTGCAGAACGCCGTTTCAAGGAATTGCAGGCAAAAGGGATGGAAGCCAATTATGAAGAAATACTCAAGAACGTACAAGAACGCGACTATATCGACTCACATCGTGAGGTCTCTCCCTTACGACAGGCTGACGATGCCTTACTGCTGGACAACAGTCACATGACGATTGAAGAACAGAACGAGTGGCTTCTGGAACGTTTTGCAGAAAAGACAAAAGATGAAGTGTGATCACCCTTCATCTTTCATTTTATATAGAAGATAATCCCTGCACTCTTCCATGAGCCATTTCGGTGTACTGGTGGCTCCACAGATGCCGATTGTCTTCACATTCTCACCAAACCATTGCTTGTCAATCTCATCAGGTCCCTCTATCAAGTAACTGTTGGAGTTCACACGTCGGCACTCATCATAGAGCACCCTGCCATTACTGCTTTTCCTCCCACACACAAAAAGGATCAGGTCGTGACGCGCGGCAAAAGCAGCAATACTCGGCATACGGTTCGCTACCTGACGACAAATGGTGTCGAAACTCTGGAACTTTGCCGTGGGTGAGATATGCTGTTTGATATAGCCAATAATCCGCTGGAACTCTTCCAACGACTTGGTGGTTTGTGAGTATAAGTAGATATCACGGCTAAAATCAAGCTTCTTCACATCCTCGAAATGAGCAATCACAATGGCATTATTCTCCGTCTGCCCCACCAATCCCAACACCTCGGCATGACCGGGTTTTCCAAAGATGGCAATCTGTGGAGGTGCAGGATGCTGCCCTTCCTCCTGATTATAGATATATTGCCTTTTGATGCGCCGCTGCAGTTGTAATACCACAGGACAGGTAGCATCGATGATCTCGATCTCGTTCTTCCGTGCCAGCTCGTAAGTCTCAGGCGGCTCCCCATGGGCTCGCAGCAGCATGGTTACCCCATGTAACAGTTTCATCTCTTCATGGTTGATGGTCAGCAGTCCCATTTGACGAAGCCGTTCACACTCCATTCCGTTGTGCACAATGTCACCCAAGCAATAGAGTCGTGTGCCCTTGGCCAATTCCTCCTCTGCCTTGCGTATAGCCGTTGTCACACCAAAGCAGAAGCCCGATCCCGTTTCTATCTCTACTTGATACATATCCTGTATTCTGTGCCTTTACCGCTTTTCAATTATTGGTTGTTACCGACATCATCCTTCTTTTCTCACTCTGAATCCTTTGATATCGTTGAAGTACTTCTCCAAGAGTTCTCCTGCTGCCATAAAAGAGGTTTTCTCCCCTCGCAGCACTGTTTCCTCGGTTTTCTGTAGCTGTTGCGCAATAATCTGATTATGGTAGAATGAGTTGCGAAGCTGTTCGTTGATGGTCTCATACATCCAGTATTTACTCTGCTCGTTCCTGCGGACATAAAAATAACCGTTGGCCTTGACAAAGTCGATGTACTGATAGACCATATCCCATATCTCCTTCACACCGATATTATAGAAACCACTGTAGCATAAGACCTTCGGTAGCCAGCCACTGTCGGGCATGGGGAAGAAATGGAGGGCGTTGCGGAAATTCGTGGCAGCCATCTGACACTTATCCACATTGTTTCCATCACACTTGTTGATGACAATGCCATCGCTGATCTCCATAATACCTCTTTTTATACCTTGCAGTTCATCTCCCGTTCCAGCCAGTTGAATAAGCAGGAAGAAATCTACCATCGAATGACAGGCCGTCTCACTCTGACCTACGCCCACCGTCTCCACAAACACCTTATCATATCCAGCAGCCTCACAGAGAATGATGGTCTCACGTGTCTTACGAGCTACTCCTCCTAACGATCCTGCTGTGGGTGAAGGACGGATGAAAGCCTCTGGCCTGACCGACAGTTTCTCCATACGAGTCTTGTCACCCAGGATACTTCCCTTGGAACGTTCTGAACTCGGATCAATAGCAAGTACTGCCAGTTTTCCGCCATGCTCATCCAGCACATGACATCCGAAGGCATCAATCGATGTACTCTTTCCAGCACCAGGTACGCCACTGATACCGACACGGATACTTTTCCCACTATAAGGCAGACATTTTTCTATCACCTCCTGAGCCTTGCTTTGGTGATCGGGATTTACACTCTCCACAAGCGTGACAGCCTGACTCAAGATCGTGACATCCCCCTTGAGGATACCATCCACCATATCGTTCACACTGAATTCCCGACGGCGGAACCGCCCTCTTTTCAGATAAGGATTCACGATCGATTGTCCACTGACGCCGGCATTAACCTGCAAGCCTTTATATTCTTCACTATTCTCTGGATGTTCCATGATATGATATTTAAAGATGAGATGTGAGCGACTATTTCACGTTCAGATGTATCACCACCTTCGGTTTGGTGGGATCATTGGTGATCATCAGGACACGAGGACGGGTGCGAACGGAACGTAACTGCTTTGCCTCGGCAGTGATCTTCAACACAGCCGACTCGCCCGGGAGAAGTCGTGTCTTATTCAGTTTCAGTTTCAGTCCTGAGGTGAACATTTGCAATGAACTGATGTCCAAGATCATGTGACCCGTATTCTCGATCGTAATGCTCTCGGTTTTCTTCGATCTCTTGCCGAAGTTAATATCCACGTTCTCACGAGAGAGTTTAATCTTCGGGCCATTCACCAGCTGACTCTCCGTCAGTTCAGTGAAGGCTGGGAGCAAGACCGCAGAAACAGATATCTCCTTCTCCGGACTCACCTTGTCACCTGGGAACATTCCAAGGAAGACACTTGTCTGTGTCAGTCCATAGTCACGCAGTTTCTTGGAGTCCAATATGACAGACACTGTTCCTTGACGTCCAGGTGCGATAATTGTGGGTGAGACAATGGCTTTAAGATATTCGGGCAGGTGCATCACCGTTGGAGTAATAGCCTTAGTACCCTTGTTCATGATATGAATCTTTTCCATCGGCATGTCACCCCTGTTCACATCATCGAACTCCAGATCGTGCTTATCAGCCATCACATCAGCCAAGGTGTAGTGGTATTCACCGGCAAAGTCAACGACTTCCTCCACAACGACACCTCGTATGGTGAGGTAGAAAGGTTTATCGGAGGCGTTGCTGTAGATGGCCACATCCTTCAGGAAATGTCCCTGTTGCCTCGCATCATAGGTGGCAGAGACGGAGAATCCGTCTCCTGCAGGGATGGATGTCCTTGGGAATTCCACAGAGGTACAGCCACAGCTGGTCTTCACGTCCTTAATCACCAACGGACTATAACCACTGTTCTGCATCTCGAATTTCACCGTTACGGGGTGCTCATACACCACACTTCCGCAATCAACCACCTCGGTTTGTGCGGTAATCTTCTGTGCTTGTACATGTGTCATTGTCCAAGCACATGCTGCAAGTATCATTAATTTCTTGTTCATATTCATTGAATCACTATAGTCTGCGACTTCGTCCTCCCCATGTATTCAGGACTATAGGCACATTGCACAACGCAAGTGCCCGTTTCGTAAGTGCCTTGACGGTCGATGAAGTATTCTGTCTCTATCACATGTTTACCTTTAGACAGGATATCGAAGTAATAATGGGTGGCACAGTCTTTGGGAGCACAGTAATAGCCCCAGTGGTAACCGCTCAGCTGGTTCACAGGTTCCATACAAGCCGCCCGTTTGTCGATCAGCTGTACATAGTCATAATCACGGTCTGCCTCAACAGTCAGTCGTACCTTCACCCGGTCACCAACGGTGAGGTTACCGACAGGTTTATTCTCCAACGTTAACAGCTGTCGAGTGACTTTCAATCCTGATGCGCGGTCTTTCACAGAAGCAGTTGGCTGCAGGAACTGAGTATAGACGGCACCCCATGAAGTACCCGTACTGGTTTTCTCTGCCGTCAGGATCTTCGGTGCTGCCACCGGCATCGTAGTCTTCACATAGCCCATACCTGCCGTTGCCTTCGGAAGGTCGAGCACCTGTCCGTCAACCTTCAACACTGTCGGCTCCTGTTGTGCCAACAACCCCGTATTTCCGTTAAGAAATGCATATACAGCGTTCACGCAGTTGATCGGCGTATCCCAGTTCTGTGTACGTTTCTGCAACAGCAGCCATCGCTGCAGTTCCATCATGGTCTGCTGATCATCAGGCTGCAGCAGCTTCCAGGCCTCGATCACCGCAGTCTGTGTGGGGATGCGATAATCACACCAGGAATAACCAGCCCGCGGCGTATCGAAGTAACGTCCCATCTCCTCCGTATAAACCATGTATTCCTTCAGGCTCTTCATATAGAGTTCGGCAGTCTTGGTTTTCCCGTTCTTGGCAAGCACTACTGCCATCTTTGCCTTGGCATACATCGACTGTTTGGTGTTCATCTTCTCTAATTTGCCAAGCAGGTAATCCACGGCATCCTGTTCCTGAGCGTTCAATTGTCTGTCGGCTATTGCATTGATATATACCCATTGCAAGGCATGGGAGTACCAGATGTAGATCTTCTCCCCTTTCTTCTCACGTTTTTTCATCTCTGCCACCTCATTGATCACGATATCGCTCAGGTAACTGTTTGCTCTCGTCAGGATTTGCTTCGTAGCGTTATCAGTGCCTACAAGAAGGTTCAGACGAGTCAGGAACTCCATCACTTCTGCCGTCATGCTCGGTGACCCGTGCATACCTTCCCACCATGAGAAAGAGCCGTCTGACAACTGTAACTTCTTCAACTGCTCCAACGCGGTAGTCAGCCGATAGTTCAGTGTGTTCTCATCGAAGAAGTTCGCCAGTGCCTTCTTCTGTCTGCTCTCATCACGGGCATCCATCACCCACGGTGTTTCGTTCAGCACCAGAGCCTTCAAGCTTTGGTTCTTTTCCAAGGCACTCATCAGCGATGTTTCCTCTCCCTTCTCCTGTTGCCACTGTTTGAACACGCTCTTGATTTCCGGGGCTTGTCCGATGAGATGGGCACCGATCTTATTGGAGTAGTAGGCTGCAGCCAGACTGATTGCATTATGTTCGTTCACATCCCCGATGAAAGGCAGGGTCTGCACCATCAGCCAAGCCGGGTTGTTGGTATATTCCACAGTCATGGTCGCGTTCTTCGCATCTGCGGGTATCATCTTTGTCAGATCGACTGTTTTGATACCGGCCTCATGTTGGGTAAAGGGCAACGTGTTCGTCACCATCTCACTGTTAGGCAAGATGGGCAGATAGTGCTGTTCACCATCACTGAAGCCCTCGCCATAGGCAATGATCTTACAGATCAGCATATTAGGAGTTTGTTCCGTAGGCATGAAGTCGAACATCGCATTCCCCGTCTCTCCCTTTGCCACGCTGAACGGCTGTACGGTTTCCATCACCGTCTGCTCCGTCTCGGGATCGATCAGGCGGATAGCCACTTGTCCACAGACATCCTTTTCGGCAGTGTTAAAGATCTTGGTTGTGATCGTAGCTTTGTCACCCATACGGATAAAGCGCGGCATGTTGGGCTGTACCATCACATCTTTCTTCGCTACAGTGATTCCCTCCATGAGACCGTAATTCATCTGTGTGTCGTGTGCCAGTCCGAGGAATCGCCACGTGGTGACACTCTCCGGGAGAGTGAAACGAATGCCAACATCACCGTTTTCATCAGTAACCAAGGCAGGATAGAAGAATGCTGTCTCGTTGAGATTCTCACGGATCTGCCCTTCATCCATCTGAGGTCCTTCAGTAGCATCATTGCCTTTGTCCACCATTCCCGTTACAAGAGATTTCTTCTGGGTGCCATATCCCACTACGACAACCTCTTCCATGGCTTTTTCGTCTGCCGCATTGAGAGCATCCGCCGTTGCTACGGCAGCATTCTCCATCATCGGCATGGCCATATCCCCCTTTGCCCTTAACAGCATTCCAGAACCGACACGAGTACGATAGCGGATGCCATAATAGCTGAGTCCTTCTGCGAACGTGGCGATATCACTCGTAAACTTCGAGAAACGGAGCGAAGGCACGTTGACCGGTTTTAACCGCTGACTGCCCGATGCATAGAGCGAGCCGAACATCGGATAAGTCCAATTCGTTTGGGGCAGCGATTGTGAGATACCAGTACTGAAATACCAGTTGTTCTGCGCTAACTGGTCTAAGCTCTTGTCATACATCGTCGCCATCAGCTGTGCCTGTGCCGGTGTACCGTCGGTATGAGCTACATGGAGAGTCCACTCCTCCTGTTGTCCGGGTGTCAGTTGGTCGCGGAAAGTCACCCAGCTCACCTTCAGGTCTTTCACTGGCAAAGGTCGTTTGATGGTGGTAGAATGAGTATAGGTTCGTCCTTCCTTCACCCAGGCATACGTAAGCAGCAGTCCCGATCCGTATTCCTCCTTATATATAAAGGTACGAGAGACAATATTGTTTGATACTTTCAGCGTACCACTTTCCAAGAGTCGGTTACCCGAGACAATCGAATAGACCACATGGGTATCCTTGTCAGTGGCACCAACCTGCACGGTGACTCCCTTCCCGTCGCGGGGAAACTCCTTTGCCGTCTGATAGAACCAGTCGTGTGTCTCTACACAAGGTGTCTTGTCATCTATGGAGAACACGATGAATTCCTCTTTCAGTGTGTCCTCTCCGCAGGTAGCCTCGATGACATGTCTGCCTGATGCCAGCACGGTGGCATCGATCTCCACCTTTTCGTTCGCCTTCACCATACGAGGATTCTTCCCGTCGATGGTATAGTTCACCTTCCCTTCCACTTCCTGTCCTGATGCGTTATGCAAGGTGAAGCGGAAATCTTTCAGATTCTTTTTCTCGCTACGTTTCTGGATCTCACAGGCAAAAGCCGTAGGCTTACTGCCCAAGGGCAGACTCGTTGTGGCAGCATGGGTCTCCCCACCCTGATCGGTCACGTCGGCATTCACCTGGAAAGAGTAGAAGCGCGGGTAACGGGAATAGCCATGATGATCCAGGTCATCTGGCTCCACCCATTCAGGCAGTTCCATCGGCACCTGAACCTTGAACTCACCTTGGTTGTCAGTGACGATTTCTCCTTCATCCAGATCCTCATCACCCTCATCGTCAAAGTTCCAGCGCCACCACCAGGCCTGTGTGCGTCGCACATGGTATTTCACCTTCGCGCCCTGCACCGGCACACCAGCATACGTCTTGGCACGTCCTGTCACAGTGACCACGTCACCGTCCTTGTAGGCTTCCTTCACCTCATCGAACTCCACTTCGAAGGTAGGACGTTTATATTCCTCCACCCGGATAGTCTTCGTGGATGTGCCCACATCAATCCGGAAACGACCCGTTAACCCCGAGGCAGGCAGACTGAAATCAGCCGAAGCCGTACCAAAGGCATCCGTTCTCACCTTCCGTTCCTCCACGACTTTATAGTTGGCGTCACGCAGAGTCAGCGTATATTCCTTGTCTGTCAGCGCATGTGTCTCCAAGTCATTTTTCTCATGTGCCAAGAAGGACACATGAACAGTTTGTCCTGGCCGGTAGATCTCACGATCGGTATAAAGATGGAAGATGTTACGTATCTCATGATCCGGATAGTAATAGAAATAGCTGTTCGACTGATTATCTGGCAGATAGCAATCCTTCCCGGCAGTCAGACACAGTTTATGGGGATAGTCCCTGTTCCTATCCATCTGATAGACAGCCTCTCCCCTTTGGTTGCAAGTCAGTGTCACCACCTTGTCATCCTTTTTGTATCCCTGATAGAACGACAGTTTCAGTTTGGCACCTGCCACGGGCTGTCCTGTGGTGGCATTCACCGCCACATAGCGTATCTTATTCTCAGGCAGGGTTTCCTGCAAATACATCAGATTGCTCACGTAGAGAATCATCCGTTGCGCCTCGATCTTGTTTTGGGGTGCTGTCACTTCCACTAAGTAAACACCGATGGACAGCGGTCCGATCTCCATCGAGTCCTTACGGGAATAGTATTCTTTCTCAAAGGTAAAATCCTTCACGAACACCTTCTCCGAACCCTTTATCGGTTTCAGTTTCTCTATCTTGTCACGGGCACTGATCTTACTCTCTCCCGTATGGTTCAGACGAGTCACCTTGACCTGCAATCGGGGGATGTTGCAAATGGACGAGACTGCTACTTTGATGGACCGGTCGGGCAAAGCCACCAGACTTCCCGCTGACAACGAGAAACGGGGACAGCACAACTGTTCTTCCTTATGATGTAAAAGATTGATACGTTTCCATCCGCTCCATCGGGCAGAAGCCTCATGGATATAAGCCACCTGGTCATCCACAGAGACATCTACACAATCGTCCATGAACTCACAACGGGCAATAGCCACCTCCCCACACTCAGGGAGATCGCCATATTGCTGAATCAGGGAGTCGAGGGCTGCAGCATACTTAGAAGTCTTGAACCGGCTGCCTTCCCTACCCTCATAACGTTGCTTCACATCCCTCAACGCACAATAAAGGGCGGCACGGCGATTCCCCACACTCCCATAATAGGTGCGCAGCAACTGATACTTCTGTGCCTCAAAGCCGAGGAACTGCAGCAGGTCATGATTAAACAGTTCACTGTCGGCGCCTTTCACCACCAACGGGTCATACTCTCCTGTCTGGTGTGCGGATAACATCTTCGGATCACTCAATGCCTTGGCATAATACTGCTCACTCAGTTCTTTGGCATCATCGGCCAAAGAAGGATTAGAGCGATATACACTGCCCAAGATACAGTTCAGCACCGCTGCCAATGCCGCATCTGTTTTCTCCGCCGCAAGAGTCTGCTGTTTGAAACGTTCCACGGAAGGCTTGACCGAGTCGGGAGAGACCGAGGCCATAGCCTGCGTATGCTTCAGTTGTGCCTTGATCAGCTGTCCGTACTGTTTCTCTTTCTCTGCCTTGGAAACGATCTTCTCCAGAACCTCCATCTGGGTCTTGGGAAGATCCTCCTTCTCTGCCGACTCCACTTGTTTCCACAAGCTGTCGTAACTCTGTCCGAAAAGGTTAAACGGCATGAACACCATGGCTATTAATAAGATTCCTAATTTTTTTTTCATTACTGTATATCTTAGTTCATAAGATGAATGCAAAGATACGTCTTTTCTTGCACAACACAAAGTCTCTTTAACGATTTATTTGTATATACTAAGAAACTTTAGCAAAGAGAACAGAAAAGATTCTTCGTTTTTCCGTATCTTTTACTACGTCGAAGCGACTCGGTCTCGGAGCCAACGGTCGCTGTTCGCGGAGCGAGGTAAATCAAATGAAAAGAAAAGCAAGTTTTCCTTTTGCATTTCGCTCGACTTTACGTATCTTTGCAAACTGATAATAACCAAGAACCTATAGCATTATGAACATTGGAGACAAAGCCCCGGAGATTCTGGGAAAAGACGAGAATGGCCGCGAGATCAAGCTTAGCGACTTCGCAGGCAAGAAATTGGTGTTATATTTCTATCCCAAAGACTCTACCAGCGGTTGTACCGCCGAGGCATGCAGTCTGCGCGACAACTATGGTGAACTGCGCAAGCAAGGCTATGCCGTTGTCGGTGTGAGCACTCAGGATGAGGCATCGCATCAGAAATTCATTCAGAAAAACAACCTCCCCTTCCCGTTGATTGCCGACACCGACATGCAGTTAGTGAAGCAGTTCGGCGTATGGGGCGAGAAGAGCATGTACGGAAGGAAATATATGGGGACGTTCCGTACCACCTTTATCATCAATGAGGAAGGGTTCGTGGAGAAAATCTTCCTGCCGAAGGAGATCAAGACCAAGAACCACGGCGAGCAGATTCTCAAAAAGTGAGATAGTATTGGTAATAGTTAAGATAATACCACCCTTATATGGATGAAATGATTATCTTTGCAACCAAAACGGAAATCTTTTAATCACAGATGGATATGACTGACAAAATTTATGGACACTTTGATGATGTCGCCCGTGAGTACGTCATCACCGATCCAAAGACACCGTGGCCTTGGATCAACTATTTAGGTAACGAAGACTTTTTCTCACTGATCTCTAACACCGCCGGTGGCTATTCCTTCTTCAAGGATGCCAAGTTCCGCCGCATCACACGTTATCGTTATAACGGTGTACCGATGGATAACGGCGGGCGCTATTTCTACATCAACGACAACGGCACCATTTGGAACCCGGGATGGAAGCCCTGTAAGACACCGCTCGACAGTTATGAATGTCGCCATGGCATGAGCTATACACGCATCACAGGCAGCAAGAACGGCATTGAAGCCAGTGCCCTCTTCTTCGTTCCCCTGAAGAAATGGTGCGAGTTGCAGAAAGTCACTCTCAAGAACACTTCATCTGAAATCAAGAAGCTGAAACTCTTCTCATTCGCAGAGTGGTGCCTGTGGAACGCCGCCACCGACATGGAGAATTTCCAGCGCAACTTCTCCACGGGTGAAGTGGAGATCGACGGCTCCACCATCTACCATAAGACGGAATACAAAGAGCGCCGCAACCACTTCGCATTCTATCATGTGAATACACCCATCCAGGGTTTCGACACAGACCGCGAGTCGTTCATTGGTCTCTACAACGAGTTCGCCAATCCCGATGTCGTAGTGGAAGGTAAGCCGAAGAACTCGGTGGCCCACGGATGGAGCCCCATCGCCTCGCATTATATAGAGGTGGAGCTGCACCCTGGTGAGACGAAGGATCTTATCTTCGTATTAGGCTATGTGGAGATGCCACAGGAGGAGAAATACGAAGCCTACCCTCAATCCCTCCCAAAGGAAAGGAGACCGATTACCTCTTTGGGTGCTCTCGACCGTACCATCATTAATAAGGTGAAGGCACAGGAGCTGATCAGCGAGTTCAATACCGCAGAGAAGGTGGATGCTGCCTTCAAGCAGTTGTGCAACTATTGGGATGACCTGCTCGACCGCTACAGCGTGAAGAGTGGTAATGAGAAGCTCGACCGTATGGTGAACATCTGGAACCAATACC
>DETG01000067.1:0-11665 GCA_002361535.1 Prevotella sp. UBA3294 | reverse complement strand
GCATGGTGACGTTCAACTTCTCACGCTCGGCAAGCTTCTTCGAGAGTGGTATAGGCCGAGGAATGGGATTCCGCGACAGCAACCAAGATCTCGTGGGATTCGTTCATCAGATCCCCAGTCGTGCACGTCAGCGCATCATAGACATCGCCTCTACACAGTTCCCCGACGGCGGATGCTATCATCAGTACCAACCACTCACCAAACGGGGTAACAACGATATCGGCGGTGGATTCAATGACGACCCGATGTGGCTCATCTTCGGCACCGTGGCCTATCTGAAGGAGACAGGCGACTTCTCCATCCTCGATGAACTGGTGCCCTGGGATAACGAACCGGGTACCGAGGTGTCGCTGTTTGAACACCTGCGCATCTCGTTCAACCATGTGATAGAGAACCTCGGTCCGCACATGCTGCCGCTGATCGGTCGTGCCGACTGGAACGACTGTCTGAACCTGAACTGTTTCTCTTGGGATCCCAACGAGAGTTTCCAGACCACCGAGAACAAGACCGAAGGCTCGAAGGCCGAATCGCTGATGATTGCCGGCTTGTTCGTGGTTTGCGGCAAGGACTATGTGGAGTTGTGCAAGGAACTAAAGAAAGACGCAGAGGCTGCCCGTGCCCAACGTTGCATCGACGAGATGATCGATGCCGTGAAGAAGCATGGCTGGGACGGCGAGTGGTATCTGCGTGCCTACGATTTCTACGGTAACAAGATCGGTTCGCATGAGAACGAGGAAGGAAAGATCTTCATCGAGAGTCAGGGCTGGTGCACCATGGCAGGCATCGGCATGGAAGACGGTATGGTGGAGAAGGCCCTCGACTCCTGCAAGAAATATCTCGACTCTGAGCATGGCATGGTATTGAACAATCCTGCCTTCACCACCTACCATGTGGAGATGGGCGAGATCAGCTCCTACCCTGCTGGCTATAAGGAGAACGCAGGTATCTTCTGTCATAACAACCCGTGGGTGATCATTGGTGAGACCGTCGCCGGGCGCGGCGATGATGCCTGGGAACACTATGCCAAGATCTGTCCGGCCTTCATCAAAGACCAGACATTGCACAAGGTGGAACCGTATGTCTATTCACAGATGGTGGCCGGCAAGGATGCCGCCAAGCCCGGTGAGGGTAAGAACTCGTGGCTCACGGGTACCGCCGCCTGGAACTGGTACACCATCACGCAGTTCATCCTCGGCATCAAACCCGACTACAACGGACTGCTCATCGACCCCTGCGTGCCGCAGACGGCTAAGGAATACACCGTGAAACGCAAGTTCCGCGGAGCCGAATACGTCATCAACGTGAAGAACCCCGACGGCGTGCAGAAGGGTGTCAAGAGCATCACTTTCGACGGAGAACTCATCAAGGGCAACGTGATTCCTGCCACTGAAGGCAAGCACACCGTGGAAGTCGTCATGGGAGTTTAGAAGTAAGAGGTAAGAAGTATGAATTCTTAGAGAGCAAAAGCCTCTTCACTTGAAGAAAAGAGGTCGTCTCAAAAGTAACTGAATTGAACCCAAGAAGTTTTTTGTACAACTTCTTGGGTTCAATTCATTAATGGTGCATGTGTTGCCAAGGATGAAGACATCCCACATGAATCTGGGGTTTCCATAAGCACGGAATGTCATAGAAACTGACAGTAAGCAGAGCCCTGTATCCATTATGAAGAATATTTACTGATTTAACTTTTCTTAACCTGCACATTGTCTGTTTTGCTCACCAGCTTGTCTTTTGGTCGATTGAACGACAAAATACGCAATTTACTATATGGCTGATTATGAAAGAGTTAGCACAAACAGACATTTCCAGACAGGTAAAAACACGGTAATTATAGGGCAAAATTATCGTTTTCAGGCATCAAAAACACCGTTTTTAGGAGGTGAAAATGCCGTTTTTAGAGGATGAAAACATCATTTTTGTGGGTTGAAAACACCGTTTTGGCGAGAAGGGAAAACATACGCCGGTTGTTCCGAACGGTGCTTTCATCCTTTCCGATGGCATCTACGACCCATTCCGAAGTCATCTATGGGGGTAAAGTGACGCTGGAACGAGTCGTAGATGCCGTCAGAATGATGGTAAAGAACGTCTGGAACACCTCTTAACTGACTCTACTTGCAAAAGAACAGCCCATCAAAGGGTGAAAAGACCCCGAAAAAAATCTTTCCGAATTTTTAGAGGACTTTTTGAAAACACAAAATTTTATGAATTTTACTGACAAAACGCAAGAATTAAACAGTCTGTTTCGATGGAAAAATGGAAAGAAAACAGAATCATGCTTCCCCAGTTAGATGGGTGAAGAGACATCATAAGATATGATGAGTAGCAAGACCTAAATATACCGATTTCTAAGTATTGCCAGTTTCTTGAATACGCAGTACCTTTGCCGTCGGAAAAAGAGAAAGATTATCAACTATATTATTGTTAAGGTATGAAGAATATTTTCAAGGATTTTTTCAGTCAGTGTGCCCGTCCTGAGGGATTCCTCGGGCGTGTGATGCTGCGGTTCATGAATTTCGGCCATGCCCCGCTCACCAACTGGGGACTTGATCATGTTGCGTTCCTCAACTGTATGACGATGGCCGACATCGGATGTGGCGGCGGTGCCACACTGAAACGTCTGCTTAAACGAAGTCAGGGTAGTAAGGTCTATGGCATTGACATCTCCGAGGAGAGTGTCGCCAAGGCAAGGAACGTGAACAAGCAGCTGTTAGGCAACCGGGTGTTTGTGGAACAGGGATCTGCCGACCGTCTGCCATGGGACAATCAGACGTTCGATGTGGTGACAGCCGTGGAGACCGTTTATTTCTGGCCAAACCTACCGAAGTGCTTCCAGGAAGTGAAACGTGTATTGAAACCAGGAGGTCAGTTTGCTGTCATGCTCGAAGTGATAGAAGGTGACTCCGCATGGCCGAGTGTCGTAGAGGGCATGACTGTGTATTCGCCCGAGCAGCTGAAAGACATGCTGGAGCAGGCGGGCTTCAGCGATGTGGAGGTGTTTAGGAAAAAACCGTCGTATGCAACCATTAAAGGAATACTGAAATGAAAGATTATATGACACCCGATTACGGGAACTGGGTTCCTAAGAAACTGCTGGTATTATTTTACCTCATGACACTGGTTAGTGCCGTTCTATTGGGTCTTACGGTCTTTTATGCATGGCCTATGTCGTTTATCATGATCTTGGCTGTTGTCCTTTGCGTTTCCCTGTTCTTCTCTTGTTACATGACCGCCTTCCATCATGCTTTCTCGTTCTGTGGAGGCGGAATGATGGGGAAGGTTCACGAGTTCGTGCTTTCAACTCTGCCCTGGGATGGTCGTGGCCGACTTCTTGATGTGGGATGTGGAGCAGGCGCACTGACCATCCGTTGTGCCAAACACTTTCCACAGTCGCACTGCACGGGCATCGACTACTGGGGTATCAAGTGGGACTATAGTCAGCGTATGTGCATACGTAATGCCGAGGCAGAGCAAGTGGCCGACCGCTGCACTTTCTACCAGGGCGATGCCAACCACTTGGACTTCGAGGATGAAAGTTTCGATGCCGTGGTGAGCAACTTCGTCTATCACGAGGTGAACGACGGACGGAGCAAGGAGGAACTGCTACGGGAGACATTGCGTGTATTGAAAAGAGGTGGCAGCTTTGCCCTTCAAGACCTGTACGGACAGAAATCTGTCTATGGTGACTTCCAAGCCCTTGTGGAGCACTTACGAAAGGATGCCGTAACCGAGATACACTATGCCGACTCTTGTCGTGAGATACCCATCCCCAAGTGGATGCAGGTGCCGGGTATGCTGACAGGAGTGGGAATCATTTACGGAAAGAAATAAATATCTTGTCCTATCCATGATGGTAGTCATTGGGATATGCCCTGCCTATCATTCATTCGGATTCGTCAGGAGAAATAAACAATAGAGATTTGGAGAATCATCATGTCTGACAAAATAAGACAATCATACAAACAGAGCCGGAACATCTACGATGATGTGCTCACGCGCAACACGTGGTGGAGCCGGCTCTATATGAACATCTTCTGGGGCGGCTGCGACGACAATGAGATTGCCCGCCGGATACTTGACAATATCCCTAACGACTTCAAGGGTGATCTGCTCGATGTGCCTGTCGGTACAGGCATCTTCACCTGCGAGAAATATGGCCGGATGAAAGACGCACGGATCGTGTGTGTCGATTACAGTCAGGACATGCTCGACCAGGCTGAACGACGATTCAAGGAGGGCGGTCTTCATCATGTTAAGACCATGCAGGGCGATGTCGGAGCGTTGCCTTTCCGTGACCGTCAGTTCGACGTCGTTCTGAGCATGAATGGCTTTCATGTCTTCCCAGACAAAGAGAGAGCCTACTCGGAAGTCCACCGTGTACTGAAACCCGGCGGACTGTTCATCGCCTGCTATTACGTGAGAGGAGAGTCACGTATTTCCGACTGGCTGGTGAATACCGTCTTATCACGGAAAGGATGGTTTACACCTCCTTTCGAAACCAGCGAACAACTGCGAAGGAGACTCGAAGACCATTACTCTATCGAAGAGTTCCATCTTGACGGCTCGATGGTGTATTTCAAGGCCGTCTCTCTGATCTGATGAAGTTCACAAACACAAGCCCTAATAATAAAAACACTTAAATCTTACAGCATAAATAACAATTATCACCTAATTATATGTACATTTGTATCAATTATAAATATTGATTATGAATGTAAAACTGAACAATGGATTGGAAATACCCCAGATAGGTGTGGGTACATGGACGCTACGGGGTGAGACGGCACGTCAGAACGTCCGGCAGGCATTAGAAGCTGGTTTCAGACATATCGATACGGCGCAGGGATATGAGAACGAGACGGAGGTTGGTCAAGGAATCGCTGACAGCGGTGTGCCGCGAGATGAAATCTTCGTGACAACGAAGGTGCATACCGACATCATGCGGATGGGACCCCAGACTGTAGCTGATTCTATTGATGAGAGCCTCAGAAAGTTAAATATGGACTATATCGACCTGCTGCTGATCCATTGGCCGGTGAAGGACTGTGTAAAGCAGACTTGGCAGGTGATGGAAGAATATGTACGATGGGACAAGGTTCGCTCCATCGGCGTTAGCAATTTCAACCGCCACCACCTGGACGACCTGCTCTCGTATGCCGTGCGGACATGACGTGGAGCCATCCTTCCGCAATTCTGGCGGTGCAGACCTGGATTGGGTGACGGCATTTCTGGCCCACCCCGTGGTGCATGAGCCCGGCACGTTCTATCTCTATAACAGCCTTGGCACCTACATGCTCTCTGCCATCGTGCAGAAAGTGACGGGCGAGAAGGTGGTGGACTATCTGACCCCACGCCTCTTTGAACCTCTGCATATCGATAAGCCCAAATGGGAGGAGAGTCCGCAGGGCATCAACTGTGGTGGCTGGGGACTCTGGCTGAAGACCGAGGACTTGGCGAAGATGGGACAGTTGCTGCTACAGAAAGGCGAGTGGAACGGCAAACAACTGATCCCTGCCGAGTGGGTGGAAGAGATGTCGAAGAAACAGGTGGAGAGCATCAATCCCGGTACTCGTATAGAGGAGGCCGAGAGCAAAGGTATGACCAAAGAGACCAGCGACTGGATGCAGGGATACGGCTATCAGATGTGGCGTTGCCGCCCCGGCTGAATCTTGTGTGGGAACGCATTCTCCCGATACTTTAAAAACTATATGACAATGAGAAAGGTTATTATTCTTCTATTGACAGTTATGGGGACATTACAAATGCAGGCACAGGATCAGAATTTCTGGATATTCCTCTGCTTCGGACAGTCGAACATGGCAGGCCAGGCTCCTATCGAGCAGCAAGACCTCAACGTGAGCGACCGCTACCTCAGTATGGCCACAACCGACGGCGCAGACCGTAAGTTAGGAACTTGGCGCAAGGCCGTGCCACCACTCTGTAGAGCCGATGCCCATCTGGGACCTGCCGACTGGTTTGGACGCACGCTGCTCGATGTCGTACCCGACGGGGTACGTATCGGTATCGTGTCGGTGGCCGTAGAAGGCTGTCCCATCACATTCTTCGACAAGGACAAAAATGGTGCGCTGATTGACAAGGAAGAGCGCGACTGGATGAACGGCATCCTGAATCAGTATGGACGCGATCCATACCAGCGGCTACTCTCCATGGCGAAGATTGCCGCCAAGGATGGTGTCATCAAGGGTATCCTTCTGCATCAAGGCGAGACGGATGCCTATAACGATAAGTGGCGCAATGAAGTGCGCAAGATATACCGCGACCTGCAGCAGGAGCTGAAGTTCGACTCAACGGCTGTTCCCTTGCTTGTTGGTGAGGTCGTGCGGGGCGAATATGGCGGTATCTGCGGACATGCCAATCCTACCATCAACGATATACAGAACCACTATCCAGACACGTATGTCGTATCATCAGAGGGTTGTCTGCCCAGCGATGACAACCTGCATTTCTCTTCCGAGGGCTATCGCATGTTGGGGCGTCACTATGCCCTGCGCTATTTAGAGGCGACAAATCCTGCACTGGCAGAGACTTGTCGCGAAAAGTTGGCTGCTGCCGGATTGGACAAGTCGGGGACTTTCACATCGAGTCTGAAGATAGAAACCCAACGGAAAGGAACAATGCTCAGTGTCTCGGCTTCTGAACCTGTTGACAGAGTGGATGTTGTCAGCTTCTCTGGTCAGACGGTCAAGACATACGCACTTGGAGGTGCAAAGACTTGTGAACTCAACCTGAAGGATCTGCCCAAGGAGAAACTGGTGTTCGTGTTCCTAAGTGCAAGCGGACGGGCCACAACGGATATTGACCTCTCGGCAGGACAGTAACCATTGTAACGGTGACATTCCTCAGTCTGACAAGGCATGGTCGGCACTCACATTTTTGCCCGTCCATGCCTTCTTTGATGTCCATTCCTTTCCATTTTCCACCTTCATCTTCGTGTCAACATCATCTTCTTACCCGAAAGATATTATCTATATGCTTTGGGGAGGCCTAATGATTGCATGGCAGTTGCATTCCTCAACAGGTTCTTCGTTAGAACTCTAACCTAAAGCCTTTTTCTTTCATTTCATTGTAGTTCTCCGGATTGAACTGGTAAAGGATGGCCACATCCTTGTTGCCAAGTGTAAGTTTTTCTTCCGACTCTGTCAATATACCAAGTTTCAGCATCTTGTTACAGAACTCCCCTCGATCGAACTTCACACCAAGGATGACTTCATACAGGTGTTGCAGCTGTGTTAAGGTGAACTTCTCTGGCAAGAGTTCAAAACCGATAGGCTCAAAATGGATCTGCCTACGGAGTTCGCTCAGAGCCTGGCGCAATATTTTGTCATGATCGAATGCCAATGATGGAACCTGGTCAAGTGGAAACCATTGTGCCTTAGCTGCATCATCTCCGCCTTTGACTTCACTGATGCGCACCAATGCATAATAGGCCACTGTGATCACCCGTTCGCGTGGATCACGATCAACTGCCGTGAATGTATGGAACTGACGGATATAGGCATCCTCCAGTCCGGTTTCTTCTTTTAGTTCGCGCTTAGCACCCTGCAGAGCCGTCTCATCCATATTCAGAAATCCACCAGGGAATGCCCAACATCCCTTGAAAGGATCGATACCTCGTTCTATCAATAGGACATTAAGTTTTGTCCCATCATATCCAAATATCACACAATCCGTTGTGACGCTCGGATGCGGGTATTTGTAATGATATTTTAGCTCTTCCATCATCATTGAGTATATTATTCACAGCAAAGATACGCTAAATAGTTGAATGTTCAAATGATTATTACAACAATTTTTCTTTTGAGTTCTCTTTTATTGCATACTTAACCAAGAAATTATTACATTCATTCCTTTATGTCATGCCGCCATCATGCTGGCTGAAGTACTGATACACAGCATCGCAGTAATACTTGTTGTTCTGGTCGTGCCAGCCCCATGCAGGCTATGGATGAGGAAAACTGTAGTTTTGTTGAGTAGAGATGCGATTCGCCTTAACTTTGCATTCATAAAAAAAGAAAAGTAGATGAAGACAATGAAAGATTTGGCAAAGCAGGTGTTCATGAACATCCTTACCGCAGCAGTAACAATTAGTTTCACCGCCTGTTCAAGCGACGAAGATTTAGCATCAACAGACAATTGGTCGGTCCAAAAGTGTGCCACCCGTCAGCAGGTGCAGCCTGAGAGAACTGTTCTCGTCTATATGGCAGGTAGGAACAACCTGACGAATAATGAAAACCATGTAGATTTCCTCAAGGCCGACCTGAAAGAGATCAAGGAGGGTTCAAAGAAACTGAGCGACAAAGACTGTATGCTGGTGTTCGTATGCCGCTATCTGGATGACAGCAGTACGGAGACCCCCTGGCTGGCGCGCATCTGGAGGGGAGAGGTGACAGACTCTGTTTCCGTAACCGACATGGGCATCTCGAAGAGCGACGCACGTGCCTGCGACCCAGAGGTGATGGAGCAGGTGATGCGCTATGCCTATGACAAATATGCCGCCACACGCGACTACGGACTGGTGCTCTGGGGACACGGCACCGGCTGGGTGATGGGACAGGAGGTGAGCTCCACACGCGCCTACGGACTGGACAACGGCAATTGTATCGGTAACTCTGGCAAATGGATCAACGTGCCAACGCTGAAGAACATCCTGCAGAAAATGCCTCACATGAAGTTCATCATGTGCGACTGCTGCCATATGATGTGTTTGGAGGACCTCTACGAACTGCGCCACGTGACTGACTACATGATTGGCTCACCTGCTGAGATTCCTGGACAAGGTGCTCCCTATGACACTATTCTGCCTGCCATGTTCGAGAAAGAGATGTTTTACAGCTCCATCATCGAACGTTACCACACCTCCGTCAAAGGCGAGTTGCCGTTGTCGGTAGTGAAGATGAGCGAGATGGACAATGTGGCCCAGGCCACTGCTCAGGCCCTGCAGAGTGTGAAGACCGACCTTGGTGACGGCTATGCCGACATGACCGGCATCATCCATTACGGCTATGATGACAATGGATCAGAACACCTTGACGTACACAACTTCTACTACGATGCAGGCGACTTCATGAGCCGCTATGCCTCGGCAGCTGACTACCAGATGTGGAATGAGGCCCTCGCGAGAGCCGTCGTCATGAAGCGCATCGGCTACAAGTGGGACACCATCAAAAAGTGGGATAAATTCTATACCGACTTCAAGATGACGGAAGAGAAGTTCCACGGTGTTTCCATGTTCGTGCCGCAGAGTCCGTCCACCGGCAACTACAACCAGTATAACGATGATATCAAGCAGATGGAGTGGTTTAAACTTCTGGCCAATGACTTATAACCTTATTTAAAAAAAAGAAAACCGCAATGCCTGTTTATCGGCATTGCGGACAAGAATTCTTACTCATTTGAGTTTTAGCGGACAGCAATAGAATAAAGTGATCATTTTGTTGAATCATTAATGTCCACTAATGAGAATAAGTATCAAAACAGTATCAACTTCTATATTATGCCTTGTACTTTTGCTTCATTAATTATCGACCGTCCTTCTGGGTTTTGTATTCTATGCATTTGACCATTGACAGAGGAGAACCGTGGACTTCAGAAACACAACGTGCGGAGAGGTCTGTTTTTATGAATTCAAACTGCCGATAATTGATGTATAGTGTCGACAAATGTTATTTTTCCGTAAAAACCTTCCGAGGCTTTGCAGAAAGGATTGAATGGGATTTGGCCCATCCGAGTAATTATGAGTTTAATAATAATGACATCTTAGACTATCAGTATTCAAAGAATTCTGTAGGCTTGCTTGTAGCAGAGTCCTTAACTGTCAATCATAAATAAGTATTCAGAAGAAATCAATGTGTTTTTGAGATTGACGATGAGCAGTTTAAGGTTGATGCCACCGTAAAGGAAAATTTCAAGCAAAATTTGAATAGCGTTTCCGTTGTTAACTTTTTGACTGCATCCTATCCCTTTTCTCAGGATCATGACATCGTCAGACTGATTCTGTTTGTAAACTCCTTGTTATGGTTTAAGAATCTGGATAGTCGGGAGTTTATTGGTCTTGAAACGGCCACGTTCAGTTTAGAGGATTTTATCATTCAAAAATAAGTATGTTGATGATTTCTCTGAATTCTTGGCAAAGGTAAGTGAGCAGCGTTTTAATTTTGTTCCCCCCCAAAGAAGGTGACAAAAATTTGTTCTGTGAAATTAGGGGCATTACAATTCCCTTCCAATCAATCGCATCTACAGGAGCCCAAGCATTAAAGCTTCTTTATGTATGGATTAAAAGGATGACAGTAGCATCTTCTGTGTTTATTGACGAATTCGATGCGTTCTATCACTTTAAGTTGGCCTTTGAGGTATGCAAGCAGTTGTATAATCTTAATTGTCAGGTATTTACGTCGTCGCATAATACCTATCTGATGACGAACGATTTACTTCGTCCAGACTGCATCTTTATTATTGCAAACAACATAATCAAGGCATTGGTAGATTGTACAAAAAGGACTTAGATGGGGACACTACATTGAGAAACTATTCCGCGGGGGGCATTTGAAGTATGATACTATTTGTATTTGAAGGTAAAGCCGACTAAATGTATTGCACTAATTTGTCTCTAAAAGATAATCACAAGTCCGTTCCATAAGATTTTTGATTGTATAAATGGTGAAAAAGATTGTTTTTGGCATCTGTTCCAATTCTTTTTTGTATATTTGCAGCAAAATAATCATAATTCTATAATATAGAAGCGTGTTAGAAAGCCAAATAGAGAATAGTTTCATAAAGAAACTAACAACAGATTTGAAATATGTCTATCGTGATGATATTCACGACAGGCAGAGCCTTGAGCGTAATTTCAGAGAGAAATTTCAGACATTGAACAAAGTGCATTTGACAGATGCTGAGTTTACTCGATTGATGGAGGAACTTACTAATTCTGATGTCTATATCTCTTCCAGGAGGTTGCGTGAAATTAATACGTTTATACGTGAAGACGGTACACCTCTTCAATATACATTAGTCAATATCAAGGATTGGTGCAAGAATGACTACGAAGTCGTCAATCAGTTGCGAATGAACACCCGTTATAGTTCGCATCGCTATGATGTGATATTACTGATTAACGGCTTGCCACTTGTGCAAATAGAGCTAAAGACACTTGATGTCAGCCCTCGTCGTGCCATGCAGCAGATTGTTGACTATAAGAATGATATTGGCAACGGATATACTAATTCGTTGCTCTGCTTCATGCAGATGTTCATTGTCAGCAACAGGACGAATACCTACTATTTTGCCAACAATAACAGGACTCATTTCAATTTCAATGCTGCCGAAAACTATTTGCCTGTCTATCAATGGGCAGACGAGAAGAACAAGAAGATAACCAACCTTGACGACTTCTCTGATGTCTTCTTGGCGAAGTGTAAGTTGGGTGAGATGATTAGCCGTTACATGGTACTTGTTGCCAGCGAACAGAAGATATTGATGATGCGTCCTTATCAGATTTATGCTGTAAAGGCCATCATAAATTGTATCAATGAAAATCGGGGTAACGGCTATATCTGGCATACAACGGGTAGTGGCAAGACGTTGACATCTTTTAAGGCTGCAACGTTGTTGAAGGACAATCCCGAAATTGACAAATGCCTGTTTGTGG
>DETG01000084.1 GCA_002361535.1 Prevotella sp. UBA3294 | reverse complement strand
AGGCAGCAACCACCCCGTATCGGCACCACGATACAGTCCTTGACGAATAATCTCCCCAGCACGTGGAGGACCCATCGTGAGGATTCCAACTGTTGAGCCTGGATTCTGTTCTTTCAAACGAAGTGCTTGCTCCAAGGCGTTCAAATCTTCTGGGTTGAAGATAGCGGGTAGGGCGGCGCGGTTGACAGTACCTTCGGCTGTCATGGCATCCTTACCCACATTTCTTGTGTCGGGTACTTGCTTGGCAAGTACAACAATTTTTAAAGCCATAAATTATTAATTGGTTATCTGATATGCTTGCAATCACACCTTATTATATATGCGGCTAAAGTCGTGATAACTACCGTATATGGTGTGCTCAATTTCAGCGTGCAAAGGTAGTCCTTTTTTGTTTGCCGTACAAATAAAATGCACAAAATCAGCCATATTGTGCACAAACCGCGTAATTTGTGCAATCTTTTTATAGGTGGAAAACGAAAAAATCCGTAACTTTGTACGCTATAAGACGTAAAAGTCGATGAAAGACAATGCTTCTGTAAACCTAAGCAGCATAAAAAATGATTGACAGACAGACGATAGACAGAATTATGAACGCGGTGGACATCGTGGATGTGGTGTCAGAGTTTGTGGCACTCAAGAAGCGTGGCACCAGCTATAAAGGACTGTGCCCGTTTCATGACGATACGACACCGTCGTTTTCTGTGTCACCGGTGAAAGGTGTCTATAAGTGTTTCTCATGCGGAGAGGCTGGCAATGCCGTGAACTTTGTGATGAAACACGAGCAGATGACCTATCCGGAGGCTCTTCGCTGGTTGGCAAACAAGTACCACATCGAGATACGTGAGCGCGAGTTGACTGATGAGGAACGGCAGGCTGAGAGTGAGCGCGAGTCGATGTTCCTGGTCAACGAATGGGCTGCGAAACAATTTGAACATATTCTTCATCACGATGTAGACGGATTGGCCATAGGCATGCAGTATTTCCGCAGTCGTGGTTTCCGTGACGACATCATCAGCAAGTTCCAGTTGGGATTCTGCCTGAGTCAGCGCGATGCCTTTGCGAAAGCGGCTTTGAAGGCGGGTTACAAGAAGGAGTTCTTGGTGAAGACAGGACTTTGCTATGAACGTGACAACGGCGACTTGTTAGATCGTTTCTCCGGACGTGTCATCTTCCCGTGGATAGGAGTGAGTGGTAAGGTGACAGCATTTGGCGGACGCCTGCTGGATGCACGCACCAAGGGTGTACAGCAGAAGTATGTCAACTCGCCCGACTCCGATATCTATCACAAGGAGCGTGAACTCTACGGCATCTTCCAGGCGAAGAAAGCCATTGCCAAAGAGGATTGTGTCTATATGGTAGAAGGCTACACTGATGTGATTGCCATGCACCAGTGCGGCATCGAGAACGTTGTTGCCAACTCTGGAACGGCGCTGAGTTTCTATCAGATACGTACGCTCCATCGGTTTACTTCGAATATCGTATTGCTCTACGACGGCGATGAGGCGGGCATCCATGCTGCCATGCGTGGTACGGACATGCTGCTCTCCGAAGGGATGAACGTGAAGGTCTTGCTCCTTCCTGATGGTGACGACCCCGACTCCTTTGCGCGGAAGCATACGGCGACAGATTTCCGAAAGTATATTGAAGATCACCAGACCGACTTCATCGTCTTCAAGATTAACCAGTTGTTGCGGGGTGTCACCGACCCCATCAAGCGCAGCGAGGCTGTCAACTCCATTGTTCAGAGCATATCGGTCATCAAAGACCAGATTCTCCGTGCCACTTACGTGCGCGAGTGTGCCAACCGCACGGGGGTGGCAGAGCAGACGATTATTGCTCAAATGAACAGGATGATACATAACAGCCTGAACAGCCCTAACAGCCTCACCCCCGCCCCCTCTCCGAGGGGAGAGGGGAGTGGTCAGTCTTCCCAAAAGAGTTCTCAGGAAGAGAATGTATCTACTCCCCTCTCCCCTTGGAGAGGGGGCGGGGGTGAGGCTTCTTCCATCGAAACCCTTCTCATCCAGGCCGTCATCCGTCATGGCGAGGAGGTCATCTTACAGGATGTGGAGGATGAGGTGACGGGTGAGAAGGTGACCCTGAACGTGGCACAGTATATCAGCTACGACCTCGGACTCGATAACTTGCAGTTCTCCAATCCGCTCTACATGCGTATTCTGGACGAGGCAGTGGCACATAGCGGAGACGAAGGGTTCAAGGCAGAGGAGTATTTCACCCAGCATCCCGACTTAGACATCAGTACGCTGGCGGTGAAGATGAGCGTTGAAGACTTCAAGCTCTCGAAAAGCCTGCAAGTGAAGCAACGGGAGAATGGCCTTCGCGACACCATCATGCACATGGTGCTTGACTTCCGTATGGACTGGGTGGAGCAACACCTGAAAGAACTGCGGGTGCAGTTGTCGTCAATGAGCAACAACGTGGAACAGATGATGCAGACCATGGGCGAGATCAAACGCATGCAAGATATCCGCAACCTGCTTGCCAAGCGGCTGGGGAACGATATTATAGTGTAAAAGTATGAACTATATCTACTGGATAGGATTAATGCTTTATGGTATCATTGTCATCGGGTCAATGATTACCGTATTGCTCGACCGTCGTCAGCCTGCTAAGACGATGGCGTGGATGATGGTGCTCATCTTTCTGCCGGTGTTGGGCATCGTCTTGTATTTCTTCTTCGGACAGAACACCCGCAAGGAGCGCATCATCTCCCAGCAGAGCCTCGACCAGTTGACGAAGCGCTCGATGCTGGAGTATAACGAGCAGCGTGAGCTGACCATCCCCGACCAATACCTCTCACTCATCACGTTGTTCATGAACCAGAATCTCGCCCTGCCGTTTCAGAGCGACCAAACCGAAATCTATACCGACGGCTATGAGTTCTTCCCAGCTTTGCTGCAAGCCATAGCGCAAGCCAGACATCATATACACCTCAACACCTATATCATAGAGGACGACCCGTTGGGCTATCTCGTGGCAGACGCGCTGATAGACAAGGCACGGGAGGGGGTCGAGGTACGACTCATCTATGACGATGTGGGCTGTTGGAAGGTGAAGGGTCGCTTCTTTGAGCGCCTGCGTGAGGAGGGTGTGGAGGTACATTCGTTCATGCCTGTACATTTCCCAGCCTTCACCAGCAAGGTGAACTACCGCAACCACCGCAAGATATGCGTCATTGATGGTACCGTTGGCTTCATCGGGGGTATGAACATCGCCTACCGATATGTCAAGGGATGGGCTTCACGTATCCGTAAAAAGAAGAACAACAAGTGGCGTGACACCCATCTGAAACTTACGGGCAGCGTAGTGGCAGGGCTCCAACGGGCTTTTCTGGTCGATTGGTATTTTGTCGACCGCACCCTGATAACGGGTAGGGAGTACTATCCTAACAACAGCCTCACCCCCAACCCCTCTCCAAGGGGAGAGGGGAGTGGTCAGACTTCCCAAATGATTTCTCAGGAAGAGAATCTATCTACTCCCCTCTCCAAGGGGAGAGGGGGTGGGGGTGAGGCCTTGATGCAGGTCGTGACCAGCAGTCCTACCAGTCCCTGGCCGGAGATAGAGCAGGGGTATGTGCGCATCTTGCTGGAGGCACGCAGCTATGTGTATCTGGAAACGCCTTATTTCCTGCCTACCGAGCCCGTACTCTTTGCCATGCGCACGGCAGCATTGGCAGGTGTGGACGTGAGGTTGCTCATTCCCATGCACATCGATGCGAAACTGGTGGAGTGGGCTTCGCGCTCCTATGTGACCGAAATTGTCGAGGCAGGCGTGAAGGTGTATCTCTACCAGCCCGGTTTCAATCACTCCAAGCTGCTGGTCTGCGACGACTTCTTGGCATCGGTGGGTTCTACGAACGTCGATTTCCGCTCGTTCGACAATAATTTCGAGGCAAATGTCTTCATCTACGACCGTGAATTGGCGCTACGGGTGAAGCAAGTCTATCTGGACGATGAGGCGCAGAGCCTGCTTCTGGACGACGAACAGAACCTGGAGAAACGGCCGTTCATGCAGAGGTTGTGGGAGTCGTTGGTGCGCTTATTGTCGCCTCTGTTATAAAAATTGTTGGCATTTTATTTGTGTGCGCTTACAAAAAATGCTATCTTTGCAACTGTAACTATTTATACTAATCTATTAAATAACGAATTATGTGTTTTCAGAAGGGTAAGATTATGAGGAATAGCCTCATCATGACAGCGTTATTGCTGTTTGTTTCCACCTTACAGTCGGCAGCTGCCGTTACCATCCAGTCGGCAGAAGGCTGGTTGGAGACAGCGTGGGTGGAGTGGACCAACATGAGTGGTGCACAGGCTTACAACGTATATGTAAGTCCTGCCGGTCAGGATTCATGGACAAGACTCGACAACGAGCTGGTGCGCAACTACGGAACGTACGGACGTGCCGATGCACTTGGGCTGAAGGCGGGCATGTATCAGCTGAAGGTAGTCCCCGTCAATTCTAAAGGCGTGGAGATGACCGATGAGGCGTCAACGACGCAGAGCCTTGATGTCCGTGCCCACAACCGTCAGGGCTTCGCCCACATGAACCGTCCTACCAGCGGCTGGACAGAGGGCGTAGGCGCTTATAAGAACGATGGTACGCTGAAAGATGATGCTGTTGTTCTGTATGTAACTGCTCAGAATGCCAAAGACATCACAGTTCAATGGACTCGTTATGAGGGTAGAGAACCTGTGACTTGGACGGGTTTAAACAACGTCATTGATGGATTCCGCAAGTGTATTGATGGTGGGGGCATGAAAAAACCACTTTGCATCCGTGTTGTGGGAACCGTCAAGAATGGTGATTGTGACAAGATGGCATCCAGTCAAGGACTCCATATCAAATCTCAGGCGCAAGATGGTTCAAGTGTTGAAATGCCGCTGACGTTAGAAGGTGTAGGTAATGATGCTACGCTTTATAATTTCGGTATGCAGATCAGTAACGCTGTTGGTGTTGAAGTTCGTAATCTTGGTATCCTGCTCTGTCTTGACGACGGTATTGAAATATCGCGCTATAACACAAATATCTGGATTCACAACATGGATTTGTTCTATGGACAGGGAGGTAGTGGAGATAAAGTAAAAGGCGACGGTGCTATCGATATTAAGGACTCACGCTATTGCACGGTTTCTGCCAACCACTTCTTCGACTGTGGAAAGTGTTGTTTGATTGATGCGGGTGATAATAAGGGCACATTCTATGGCGACAACCTGACCTACTGTGGCAACTGGTTCGACCATGCCGACCAGCGTCTGCCGCGTTGCCGTCATGGTCATGCATTCCATGTCTATAACAATTACTATGATGGTAATGGACTCTATGGCATAGGTATGGCTTGTGGGTCGAGTTCGTTTGCTGAAAACAACTGGTTCCGTAATTGCTTATATCCAGTCATCTCTTCTTATCAAGGGACTGATAGAATTGGTATTGAAATCGGAATTAATGGCGAGAAGCAAAAGAAAGGATTCATGTCTAAGGAGAATGGTGGTATTTGCAAATTCTGGAATAACCACGTTGAAGGTGCCGGTTCGTTTATTTCTCAGAGTAGTAGTAATACCAATGATTTTGATGCTTATGTCGTTTCTTCGCGTGAAGAAAAGATTCCTGCAGGCTTTACCACTTTGCATGGAGAAACATCTTATAGCAACTTCGATACGACCGACGGTGAGTTCTATGCATGCACACCACTTGCTACAGAGGATGTTCCTGCTGCGGTAACGGGACAATATGGTGCAGGCCGTTGCCAAAAGGGAGACTTTGCGTGGACGTTCGACAATGCAACGGAAGATTCCAACTGCGAACTTATCCCAGAACTGAAGAGTGCCTTGCAGAGCTATAAGTCGAAGTTCGTAGGTTTCTACAACAACCCCATCTCTACGGGTATCCGCCAGCTGACCGCAGATAAGGAACAGGCAACTGACACTCCGGTTTACAACCTTTCAGGACAGCGGGTAGGCAAAGGCTACAAGGGCATCGTCATCAAGGGAAACAAAAAGGTCGTTCAATAACGACCTTTTTTTAATGATTCTTCATTCTATCGGAAGATGCTGAAGTTGACACTACCGTAGTGACGGTGTTCCACGAAGTGCGGATGCTGTGAAAAGTCGTGGTCCTTGCCATGTTCCAGTACAAAGACTCCATCAGGAGCGAGAATCTTTCCCTTCGTTTCTTCTTCCTCTGTTCCCTTTTTCTCTTCTTCCCTTGCTCTCCCAAAGATAAGATCTGGCAGGGTCGGCAGCTCCTTCAGTGTGTATGGAGGATCGGCAAAGATGAAGTCGAACAGCATGTGACATGACTTCAGGTAGCGGAACACGTCGCCACGGATGGGAACAGCCTCACCCCCAACCCCTCTCCAAAGGGAGAGGGGAGTAGATTGTTCCTGCGATTGAGAATTCAATGAAGAAGAGTAATCACTCCCCTCTCCCTTTGGAGAGGGGTTGGGGGTGAGGCTGTTGAGGCTTTTTATACACTCCTTGATAAACCGATAATGGTCTCTGTCCATTTCTATGCTGACCACCCTTTCGCATCCCCTTGACAGCAGTTCGAGGGTGATGCTTCCCGTGCCGGCAAAGAGGTCGAGAGCGGTAGCACCTTCAAAGTCGATGTATCCGTTCAGCACGTTGAAGATGTTCTCCTT
>DETG01000103.1:13344-13486 GCA_002361535.1 Prevotella sp. UBA3294 | reverse complement strand
CGCACTCCTTGGCAAAGCCTTCCACATGCTCTGCTTCACGAGAGAGGAACGACTTGGGGATGAGCAAGGGGAAATAGGCGTTCTGCGCTCCCGTTTCCTTGAACATCTGGTCAAGCTGATGCTGCATCTTCTCCCAGATGGC
>DETG01000103.1:0-13317 GCA_002361535.1 Prevotella sp. UBA3294 | reverse complement strand
TCTCCCAGATGGCATAGCCGTAAGGTTTGATCACCATGCAACCGCGCACAGCCGACTGCTCTGCGAGGTCGGCCTTCACAATCAGGTCATTGTACCACTGACTGTAGTTGTCGGCACGTTTTGTTAATTCTTTCAGTTCTTTTGCCATATTGATGTTTCTTAAATTTATCCTTATCCTTCATGATTCTGAAATCGACTGCAAAAATACGAAAAAAATCGCTAAATAGCGACAATGAGTGTAATTCTTCTTACCATGAATGATTAAATTATACTTATTTTGCTTGCTAATTCAGAAATTTGCATTATCTTTGCATCGTTTAAGAAGAGAATTATTGACACACATTATTAATTTTAAAAGACATGAAGCATTTAAAAGTATCCGTTTTGGGACTCTGTTCCATGGTGTTGTTAGCAGGTTGTGGTATGAGCAACACTGCTAAAGGTGGTATTTTTGGTGGTGCCGGTGGTGCTGCCTTAGGTGGAATTCTTGGCCAGGTAATCGGTCATAACACAAAGAGCACAGCGATCGGTGCCGCTATCGGTACAGCTGTGGGTGCTACTGCCGGTGTGCTGATTGGAAAGAAGATGGATAAGGCAAAGGCTGCTGCCGCTGCCGTGCAGAACGCTCAGGTGGAGGGTATCACCGATGCTAACGGCCAGACCGTTGCTGTGAAGGTGACTTTCGACTCTGGTATCCTCTTCCCGACAAGCAGTTCTACTCTTCAGGCATCTGCCAAGAACTCTCTGACAGAGTTTGCTAACGTACTGAAGCAGAACAACGATGCTGATGTGGCTATCAAGGGCTTCACCGACAACCAGGGCTGGAAGAACTCTACTGCTGCCCAGAGTGCACAGAAGAACGAGACACTGTCTCTGCAGCGTGCACAGAGCGTACAGAAGTACCTCACTGGTCAGGGTGTGAGCAGCTCTCAGATCAAGAGCGTTGAGGGTCTTGGCGAGGCTGATCCCGTTGCCGACAACAGTACAGCAGCCGGTCGTCAGCAGAACCGTCGTGTAGAGGTTTACCTCTTCCCGAGCCAGGCAATGATCGATGCTGCTAACAACGGTACACTTCAGTAATGAGGATCATCCGAGGCTTTAAGCATTTCGTGAAATGGATGGTGGTGGCTTTCTTTGCCTCCACCATTCTTTCTGTTATAGTGTTCAGGTTCGTGCCGGTGTTCTATACGCCGCTGATGTTCATCCGTTTAGCTGAACAGCATCAGGAAGGTAAGGACTTGAAGTTGAAACATCACTGGGTGCCGCTTGAGAAGATCTCGGTGAGTATGCCCGTGGCGGTGATGGCGAGTGAGGACCAGCGGTTCCTCAAACATCATGGCTTCGACTATAAGGCGATCGAGAAGGCTGCAAAGCGCAATGTCACCAGCAAAAAGAAATTGGGTGCCAGCACCATCAGTCAGCAGACGGTCAAGAATGTGTTCCTGTGGCCGGGACGGTCGTGGCTGCGCAAAGGATTGGAGGCTTATTTCACCATGTTGATAGAGATGATGTGGAGTAAGCAGCGGATCATGGAGGTTTATCTGAACTCCATTGAGATGGGGGATGGTATCTATGGCGTGGAGGCGGTGGCACAAGAGCATTTCGGCTGTTCTGCCAAGGAACTTACTCGTGCCAACTGTGCCTTGATAGCGGCTACTCTTCCCAATCCACGGAAATTCTCTTCTAAAACACCGTCGGATTATACGGTGAAACGGAAGTATGCCATTATGAAACAGATGAAATTCATACCCATCCTGCCGAAGGAAGGACAGAACGTGGATCCAAGTACGGTGGATGGAGGAATCTATAAGAAGTGAGAGCCCACCCCGACCCTCCCAAAGGGAGGGAGTAGGCGTTGGGGAGATCGGAGATCGGAGTTCATAGTTCATAGTTAAGAGTTCATAGTTCATAGTTAAGAGTTCATAGTTTAAAGTGATATGTTGTTAGAAGCCCTGAATGAGAGTCAGCGTAAAGCGGTGGAATATATCGATGGTCCCTCACTGGTGATTGCCGGTGCAGGGTCGGGGAAGACACGTGTGCTCACTTATAAGATTGCATACTTGCTGGACCGTGGTATGAAACCGTGGAATATCCTGGCACTGACCTTCACCAACAAGGCTGCGAAAGAGATGAGGACTCGTATCGGACAGTTAGTGGGTGAGGAAAGGGCACGCTATCTGTACATGGGTACCTTCCATAGTATCTTTTCCAGGATACTGCGACGGGAGGCTGAGAAGTTGGGCTACACCAGTAACTTCACCATCTACGACGAGACCGACAGTCGTTCGTTGATCAAGAGTATCATCCGCGAGATGAACCTCGATGATAAGGTCTATAAGCCCGCCACCGTGCATAACAGGATCAGTATGGCGAAGAATCATCTGATCCTTGCCGACGACTATGCCATTGACCGTGATGCCCTGCAACGTGACCGTGATGCGAAGATGCCCGCTGTCAGTGCCATCTACTCTGCCTATGCCGCTCGGTGCAAACAAGCCAATGCGATGGATTTTGACGATCTGCTTACGCTGACGTTCGTTCTCTTCCGCGACCACGAAGAGGTGAGACGGCAGTATGCCGAACGGTTCCAGTTCGTGTTGGTGGATGAGTATCAGGATACGAACTCCGTTCAGCAACGCATCGTTCTCCAGCTGACACAGGAGCATCAGCATGTGTGTGTGGTGGGTGATGATGCACAGAGTATCTATGGCTTCCGAGGAGCGAATATCGACAACATCCTCGATTTTCAGCAGATGTACGATGGCACGCGTCTGTTCAAGCTGGAACAGAACTACCGTAGTACACAGCGCATCGTACAGGCTGCGAACAGCTTGATCAAGAAGAATGAACGACAGATTCCAAAAGATGTGTATAGCCAAAATGACGAGGGGGAACGACTGACGTTCAAACCCGCGTACAGCGACAAGGAAGAGGCCATCATCGTATGTAATGATATCAAGCGTCTCAAAAGGACGGAGCAGTGTGAGTACAGTGACTTTGCCATCCTTTACCGTACCAATTCCCAGAGCCGTAGCTTTGAGGAGGCATTCAGGAAAGAGAATATCCCTTATCGTATCTATGGTGGACTGAGCTTTTATCAGCGCAAGGAGATCAAGGATATCATCGCCTACTTCCGTGTGGTGGCAAACCCCGATGATGAGGAGGCACTGAAACGAATCATCAACTATCCCACAAGGGGCATCGGAGATACTACAGTGAATAAGATCTCTGCCTGTGCCATGCGTAATCAGACGAGTCTGTGGAACGTGATCTGTCATCCCTTGCATACAGGTCTTGATGTGAATAAGGGAACACTGACAAAGCTACAGCATTTCCGTGAACTGATCAGCAGCTTCATCGACCATGCGGAGATGGATGCTTATGAGTTGGGAACGGAGATTATCAAGGGCAGTGGGATCTCTGCCGACTTGTACAGTGACTCAACACCCGAGGCCGTCTCTCGTCAGGAGAACCTGGAGGAGTTCTTGAGTGGTATGCAGGACTTTGTACAAGGACGAAAGGAAGAGGGTAGGGAACAGGAGGTGTCGCTGACGGATTTCCTACAGGAGGTATCGCTGCTGACAGATCTCGACAGTGAAGGGGAGGACGATGCGCACCGTGTCACCCTGATGACAGTGCACAGTGCCAAGGGACTGGAGTTCCCTACGGTGTTTGTGGTGGGCCTGGAAGAGAATATCTTCCCCAGTCCGATGTGCACCAATTCCAAGCGGGAACTTGAAGAGGAACGACGACTGCTGTATGTGGCCATCACAAGGGCGGAGCGCCATTGTATCCTCACCTGTGCGAAAAACCGCTGGCGGTATGGGAAGATGGAGTTTGACACCCCCAGCAGGTTCCTGCGAGATATCGACCCGAAGTTGCTGAAAGTGGAGGAAGAGAAAGGTGGAGATCTCTTCGGAGGACTCTCCGACTCTCCGTCAAGGAGTCGTTTCGGGGGATATAACGATGGTCGCAGGTGGCAGAATGCCAATCCTGTGGCATCGCAGTTCAAGGCCGATCCCATGCCCAGAATGGCTGGACATCATGATGAGAAACCGTCGGATCCTTTCTCTCCGCGTTTCAAGCGTAGCTTCACGTCGGCAGGTGGAAACCTGCGCCGCGTCTCCGAGGTGGTGAACAAATCATCTGGATCAACAGCACCACAGGGGAGCAAAGCCCTTCTCGTGGAAGGAAACACCATCGAGCATGAGCGCTTTGGCGTAGGAACGGTGATCCGTGTGGAAGGGAGTGGTGAGAATACAAAAGCAACTGTCCAGTTCAGCAATGCAGGAACAAAACAGTTGCTGTTGAAATTCGCCCGATATAAGGTGATCGGATAGTTGCTGAGGATCATAAGGCCTCATCATCGGGCCTTACTAATTTTCTGCTTACCTTCGGCAGATGTCTCTTCTTCCGCAGCCAAGCGGCTTTCTTCGCCTCGTATTCTTCTTGATGGCGTTCCAGGAAATTATCAGCCATGTTACCGGTTTGAGAATTTACTGTAGATCACACTGATGGTGATGTCGCCATTGGGATTCTCACTGCCTCCCACCAGTTTCAGACTGGTAATGGACATGTCGTTTACCACTCTGCTGATCCGTTGGGTGTTGTTGGATGTCGTCGAAGTACTGATACTAACGGGCACCAATACCACTTTGTTCCAGTTTGGATGGCTTTCAGCGAATCCACTGCCGCCTTTCTTCTTGGCATTGGCCATGGAACGGATCAGGTTGGAGATGTTGTCAAAGGTATAGGAATCCCTGTATGTCTTTTTTGTTGCGGTGGAACCAGTATAGTAGCTGTTGACACTAATCACGGTATGATCTCTCTCTTTCACATACGAGGTGATGTCGTTGGGCAGACTGTTCCGCTCGAAGAACGAGTAGAGACTGTCCTTGGGCACCATCAGCAAGTAGGTGGGCAGACTGAGGTCATAGGGGGTGTGATGCTCGTTCTGGATCCGTGTCAGCACGATTTTCGCAGTATTCAACGTATCGTTGTCGTGGTTGTTCACAATCTCGTCAACGGGTAAGGTCAGCTCGGTGAAGATACCTGCCGGACTCTTCACATACGTACAGTTGTTCTCTGCCACGAGCTTAGCCAGTGATTGCTTGTCGCTCGTCACCCTTGTGGTTTGGAGCACTTCCTCTGTTCCTGAGAAACTGGTTCTTCCCGTGTAGATGGTGTCATTGCTCTTTACCTTATAATATATATTCATCCAACTGATGCTCACGTAGGCCATCGAACCGATACCGTCTTTTACCTTGAGATAGAAGCCGGGGCACACCTTGTGTACAAACTGGTAAGGATTCTTGAAGTTATTGGGATCCTCATAATACTTTCGCATGACGTAAGTACCATAGTTATTATAGGTATTTCCGTCTTTGTCGGTATAAGGATCATTTAAGGCAATACGGATGCTGGGCAGGTTATCGGTGGTCTTGCGGATGCTGTCTTTGGTATTCTGATCAGCCAAGGTATAAACTTTGTCGATCTTGATACCATTCTCACGCAGATAGCCTTTGGCCGCAGGGTCGAAGTTCGAATAATACATCACATTCTCCTCCATCGGCTTTGCCATCTCATGGAAAGACAGCTTCATCGTGGCAAGAGAATCTCCGTAGAAGTCGGAATAGAAAAGGTTGATCACACAAGAGTCGGCAACGATCTCGCCGTTGATCTTACTCTCAATACTGTCTTTCCCAGGGAATACTTTCTCATTGAGGGTGGTGAACTGTACCATAAAGTCCCCCGTGATATAGGTGCCCGTCTCAGGGTCTTTGATCCTGCCTAAATAACCGGTGGAACTACGGGAGAGAACGGAGTCAGCTACGATAGAACGTGACGACACCTTGAAAGAGTCGGTGGCAATTTGCAGAATGGCTGTGTTATCCGTCAATGACGAACCAAGACCGTCCGTCGTTTCATCGCAGGCTGTCACTAAGATCATCAGCAGTGACAATCCTGCCAGAAGTTTTGCTTTCATTGAATCTGAAAATAAAATCGATTAATTGAATCATTTCTCACCGTCGCCATACACCTCATCATAGAACTGGTCGTAGGGCTCGCTGATATTTTCTTCGCCTGGATATCTCATCACAGGTACTCCATTGTCGATGGCATAGTTGAGCAATTCGGGATTCACCTCACTGCCGGCTTCCACCACACCGTCGGAATAGTCGATGGCAAGCTTGCCCAGTTCAATGAAATCGAATTTCTCGTTGTATTTCTCAAGCAGGGATTTCTTGGCATCCTTGAATTCAATGCAGTTCCTGAAATTCTCGCCTAAGTCGTTCTTCAGCTCTTTACTGAAGAGAGAGGTGATCACCTTGGTATTGGCAAACGACGGCTCCTCATGGTAAGCTGTCTTGATGTAGAGGGGAATCACACCGCTCATCCATCCTTGACAATGGATAATGTCGGGCACCCAGCGAAGTTTTTTCACCGTTTCCAACACACCCCTTGCGAAGAAGATGGCACGCTCACCGTTATCCGGATACTCCTCACCGTTCTCGTCAGCCTCCATCTGTCTCTTGCTGAAGTAGTCATCATTGTCGATGAAATATACCTGTATGCGTGTCTGGGGGATAGACGCCACCTTAATAATCAATGGGTGATCAGTCTCATCAATAATCAGCATCATGCGCGACAGTCGTATTACCTCATGCAACTGCCCCCTCCGCTCGTTGATGTTTCCCCATTTCGGCATGAACGTGCGTATCTCATAGCCCTTCTCTTGGATGGCTTGTGGCAGGTTACGACCGAGCAGTGACAATTCACTTTCGGGGACATAGGGAGTGATCTCTTGGTTGATGAATAATATTTTCTTTGCCTTCATGATGATTCCTATTTGGTTGCAAAATTACGAAAAAATTTTAATATAACCGATTCTTTTGGTTTATTTAACGTGTATTCAGCTCCTTTCCGAATAGCGGTTTGATGGTAATCTCCCGGTCGTAGGCAGCAGGTTTCACCCTGTATTCATCGAGCACATAGACACAGGTGCATCCCACGCCCGTCGTGTTGTAGTCGAGGTTGAGGGTGTAGCGGTCTGTCTGTGGCTGTAGCTGATAGGTGAACTGACTCTTGGTGAGATTCTCGGTAGTGAACGGATAGGCATTGAAATTGAAATGCTCGTTCATAGAGACTTGGATGCCTTGGCCCGACCGGTTCTGAAGTTGTACATATCGTATGTCGGTACGTAAGCCATGATCTTGTGGCAAGAGGTAGGGCTCGTACATGTCAGCAACGGTCTTGCTCCAAATACCGATGGGATAGCCGGTCTTTCGGTCGGGATAGTTCTCTTCGGGTCCGCGGCCGTACCAAGTGATCTGGTCAAAATCGTTTGTAACGGAAGTGGTAAAGCCGATACGTGGAAGAAGTTCGGGTAGTTTGCCCTGCGGACTGAGGTGATTATGAATGGTCACTGTTCCGTCATCGTAGAAATGGTAGGTGTAGTCGAGGGTGAATCCCGCTAACTGGATTCCTTGTATATATAAATCGAGAGCACCATAGGAAGAGGCACCAGCCTGCACGAGTTGGTGGACGGTAACGGTTGTCTCATGTTCACGACGGTCCAACAATACCTCCGTCGGACGTATGCGCAGCTGGTTCAGTCCCTTGGAATAGAACAAGGTGGATACCATGTTCCCCCAACCTTCGGCATATCCTCCATCAACGCGGAAAGCATCCCAGGAGTCAAACTCATTGGCAAGGGGAGCGCGCCAGAGGTTGAATGTCACCGGTTCTTTAAGCACAGCCTTCCCTTCTACCTCAATTTGTTCGAGGTTACCGGTTTCCTTGCTGATGCGGTAGCAGAACCCCTTTCCGCTGATCCTGATCTCCTTGTCGTTCTCTTCTGCGGTTAAGTTTTCCGATGTCCCTTTCGTGAGGGGGGCAGGTCTGTTCCATGCTGTCAGCTCCAGCTGGTCCCAAGCTACTTCATGTCCTGCCTTTGCCCAAATCTCATCTTTTTTGATGGCAGAAGTGATCATGACTCGGTATTCTTTTCCTGCGACGAGAGAAGGTTTGTGGTAAGGAATCCTGACGATTTGTTTCTGTTGCGGCAGGGTAGAGAACTGGATGTCTCCTTCTTCCAACACATCCCCGTCGGCCATCAATTTCCAGTGGGAAGCATATTGAGAGAGATCGGTGAAATAGAGTCGGTTTGTCACTTCGGCCTCACCAGTGTCTGCATCGAGCAGTCGGATGCTGATGGGTTGGGTGGTCCATTTCATCTGCTTCATCTCAGGCTGCACGGTACGATCGGGCCATATACTGCCATAAGTCCGCATATTTCCGCCAATCGTGAAGAAGGTGCCTTCATCACCGTTACCGTCGAAGGTGAGATAGAGCACAGCATCTTCTGCGCTTCCCTCACCATCGTTCAGACATTTGTTATAGATGGCAACATTGTCTATCTGCGCGTCAGCGGTGTAGATCGTCTGAGGATCTTGGGCATGGTTTCCGGCAAACCGTCCGATATTGATCGGGTAGGGGAAGTTACTCAGCATCCCCCGTTCCGTGGGTTGGTTCCCTCGTCTGAAACGATTGGGCTCCTTTGCCGGCAGTGTCGGTTCGGTGCCTTTCAGCTCACCGTCGATGAACAGTTTCATCTCCTTACCGTTCCACGATGCTGTGACATGATGCCAGTTGCCTACCCAGTTGGCAGGCAGATCGACATTCAGGGCATGCTTGATACCGGAATGCAGATAGAACTGCAGCTTGTCGTTGCCTTTCTGCACAACACCGAACTGTGTGTTTCCCTTTGTGATGTAGGGCGCTCCTTCATATATTCCGCTCAGTTTCCCAGGTTTCACATCGAAACTGATTGTTAAAGCGTCACCCGTAAGTTCCACATTCTTACTGCGATACACTTCCACCCACTCATCGTGGCCATTGAGACACAATACCCCTTTCTCAACTTTTGCCTGACCCATCAGATGTGCAGGAGTATGAAAAGGTGAACTGTCGGTGAGCGGACGGATATGATCGGTGAGTCCGGGGCTGACGAAGTCCCAGATGGCTCCACCCATCAGTCGGGGATGGCGCCGTATCACCTCCCAGTATTCATCAAGACCGCCACCGGCATTTCCTGCCACCGAGAGATATTCATCCATGAACGACGGACGGGGATCTTCACTCTCAGGAATCATTCCGGTGTTCATCTCCAACTCAAAGGGAGTAGGGTAGCGAGGACCGATAATCTCCTCACCTGGATGGGCATAAGCATTCCCGCCGTACATGAAGTAGCGGGTTGGGTCGTATTTCTTTCCTTCCTTCACCACCTCGGTGATATTGGGTCCCTCACCGCTTTCATTACCTGCACTCCAGAAAAGGACACATGGATGGTTACGGTCGCGAAGCACCATCTGACGAACTCGTTCAAGATACATGGGAAGGAACTTCTTGTCGTTCGATATGTATTCTGTGGCATGGGCCTCTGTGCCTGCCTCATCGATGATGTAAAGTCCATATTCGTCGGCCAGTTCGAGGTATTTATTCACTGGAGGGTAGTGGGAGGTCCTGACGGCATTGAAGTTATGCTGCTTCAGGATCTCCATGTCCTTGCGGATGGTTTCTTCGTTCATGGCATGACCCAAAAGGGGATGCTGCATGTGTGTGTTGGTGGCGTTCACCTTGATGGGTTGTCCGTTGAGGTAGAATGTCTGGTGACGGATCTCTGTCTCTTTGAACCCCATCCTGCTCGTGATCTGTTGAATGACATCTCCCGACTCTGACAGTAGTTCGAGTGTCAGGTTGTAGAGAACAGGGGTCTCGCAGGTCCATTTCTCAGGATTGGTAATCAGCGAGGTGAGTTCAACAGTCTTCTTCCCCTTGCTGTTGATCACAAATTTGTCGGTCACCATCTCGCTTACTTTGATCCCTTTGGAATCTCTCAACGTGGCACGAACGGCATAGGTGTCGCTGCTGTCTTCATATTTCTTCACGTCGATGTTCACCTTCAGCGTTGCATCTCTGTATTGGTCGTCAAGGTCGGTCGTGACATACCAGTCGAACAGACGCGTCTTGGGTGTGGCATAGAGTGTGACATCATCACAGATACCCGCCAACCGCCAGTAATCTTGTCCTTCAAGGTAATAGCCGTCGCAATATTTCACCACACACACGGCCAGTAGGTTCTTCCCGGGTTTGATGTAGGGTGTTACATCGTACTCTGCAGGCTCCTGTCCACCCTCGTTGTAACCCACTTGTCTGCCGTTGATCCATACGAACGAGGCACTTTGTGTCTTTTCCATACGTAGGAAGACCTGTTGTCCGTTCCATTGGGAGGGAATGGTGAAAGTACGGCGATAGGCTCCAGTAGGATTATACTCGCGGGGAACAAGTGGTGGGTCAGCCTTGAAAGGTGCTGCTACATTTCGGAACAATGGATCACCGAAGCCTTCCATCTCCCAGTTGCTCGGAACATGGATACTTTTCCATTTCCCGTCCTTGAAGCCAGGCTGGAAGAAGTCATGCGGAATCTCCTCAGGGGTATTGGCAAAGAAGAATCGCCAGTTCCCGTTGAGTGACTGATGCTGATCTGCCAGATAATAGGCATGACCTTCTTCTTGGTTCTCCTCATAAACGGATGTGTTCTCAATGTAATCGTAGATGTGGTCAAGATACTGTGCGTTCAACTGCAATGAACAAACTGCTAAAATACTGAAAGTCCAAATTCTTCTATACATACTGTCGGAATGGTGTTAATAGTTTGATAATACTATAATTTAATGCAAAGGTACTCTTTTTCTCGTGAATTATTTACTTCGATGGGTATAAAAAAACTTAATCTGTTATTTTAGCTATCATCTTCCCGAATTTTTTGTTATCTTTGCAAAATCAATAACAAATAGGTAATAGTTAATTGAAGGTACTTCACAAAATCAAGCATTGGCTGCAAGGACTGTCATTCCGCACGGGGGTCATCGTACTCTTGTGCTGCATACCTTTTTATATATTGTCGTTCGCCCAGATGCTGTTGCCTATCAGTGCTGCCGCTAAGGGAATACTATGGACGGTGCTTTTCGGTCTTGCCAAGACTTGTCAGTATGGCGGACTCACCATCTTAGGTGTGGAGGGCTACCAGCGAGTGAAGAACTGGATAAAAAGACGAAAGGGATAGATGATACTACAAAAAGAGATTACCTTGAAGCCCAAACGTAGAGGCTTCCATTTGGTGACGAGCGAGATTTTGAGCCAGTTGCCGGATCTTCCGAAGACGGGCATCGTGAATATCTTCACGAAGCACACCAGTTGCGGACTCAGTATCAACGAGAATGCTGATCCCGATGTCCGTGTGGATATGGAAACCATCTTCAACCGTCTCGTGCCAGAAAATCGACCGGAATATGAGCATACACTCGAAGGTGCTGATGACATGCCTGCTCATGCCAAATCAACATTGAGCGGAGTCAGTCTGACAATCCCTATCACTGACGGTCGTCTGAACCTCGGTACGTGGCAAGGCATCTACTTTTGCGAATACCGTAACTATGGCGGAGCACGGAAACTGGTAGTAACGATTATTGGTTGTTGATGATCCTTTTACGATTCTCGATATACATACTCTTCGCTGCAGGTTTGCCTGCCGTCAGCGACCCACTCGTCACTTCCGTGAGTACAAAGTTACTACTTTTTTCTGATACTACAAGGCTTTCTCTCAGAAAATGTCTGTTACTTTTTTTCGGTGGCACGGGGGTGGTCTCGCGCCCCCGCACCTCCGCGCCTCCGAAAAAACACCGCCTATGACTCGTTCCTCCGTTACTTACACCACGTTCCTCCGTTACTTTCATTTTGTTCCCCCGTCATTTACATCTTGTTCCCCCGTCATCATCCAGTGTTAGGTGACGGGGGAATGAGGGTTATCTTGATATAAACAAAGAATTTAAGTTTCGGAAGTTAAGATGTTTAGAAATTTTGAAGTTAAGAAGTTAAGTAGAAGAGATACAGACCCCACCCCTACCCCTCCCCTTGAGGGGCGGGGAGTGCCGTGCGGCATCATCCTAATTCAATGAATGATCACTCTAATACAATGAATGATCACTCTAATACAATGAATGATCACCTTATTCTTAGTCATTCCGCATGGCGCTCCCCTCCCATGTAGGGGAGGGGTAGGGGTGGGGTCAGTAATCTTTAGCATCCTAAATTAAATGAATGTGCACCCTATTAAATGAATGATCACCCTATTTCTTGTCATTCCGCATGGCGCTCTCTCCCTTTGGGAGGGTAGGGTGGGCTCCTTTATCTTTAGTCATTCCGCATGGCGCCCCCTCCCTTTGGGAGGGTTGGGGTGGGCTCCTTTATCTTTAGTCATTCCGCATGGCGCCCCCTCCCTTTGGGAGGGTTGGGGTGGGCTCCTCCTTTGGGTTGGGGTGGACTCCCCTTTTGGTTGGGGTAGGCTCCCCTTTGGGTGGGAGGGTGGTGGTGGTGGCCTATTTTTTGAAACTTTTATAAAAAAGTATTTTTTTCTCTCGCGCGCGCACGGGGATTTTGTAAAAAAACTCCACCTCCACCACCCTCCCACCCACTTAGGTCAGAACGCACGGTCGTCGGTTTTTATAACTTCGTTCTTTATAAGTTTCTGAATATCATCGTCTTTCGTGTTAATTACTCTATATTTTCTATATCCATGAATCATTTCTCATGAAAAACCCATGTTTTCTCATCAAGGTGCCAATGACAGCAGTCCGATGGATTGCCACACCATCCTTGATTACATATTCATCATCAAGAGTCTTGATGAGACGAGAAATGATCTCACATAAGTTTTCCACAACCTTCCACGGCTCTTCTGCTTGAAGAGGAAAAGCAGTTGGAAGCATAATATATCCCTTTTTCATACAAATACCGGTTTAATGATATTGCGTTATCATTAAATGACGAACAAGCGAGAGGAGAGCGATGCTTGCATCTATTCTCCCGAGCACGGAGGAATTCGACGAAGTCAAATGCTACCTGCCTTTCTGACCAAGGCGGCTCCCATTTCAAACACCTGCTTCTGGTGCTGGGGGAAGACGGTCTCGTGTCTAAGCTTCTTGCTATCGGGGTCAAACAGCGTCCAGGGCCAGTCGGTCTTACCATAGTCTTTCAACTGGAGGGTGTCGCCGCTGACAAATATCTCCGTGGAACCTACGAAGCGGCTCAACACCTGCTGATAGTGCTCTCTTTTACAATAATATATTAAATGTTATTTTAATTCCATCAACATCTTCTCTGCCAACGGCACATACCAGGTGCGCACTTCATCGGCCGTGGGTGTATGACCGCCGGGAAAATGGAAACATCTTTCGTAGTGCTTCAGGAAGAGCG
>DETG01000132.1:20376-32735 GCA_002361535.1 Prevotella sp. UBA3294 | reverse complement strand
CAAATTTCTTACTAAATTCATCCGTAGCACAGAAAATTTCTGTAATTTTGTCATCGGTAATCATGAGTATATTCTTTTGTTTGACTTTATAAGTGATTGGAATTCAGATATAAAGGTACAAAAAATATCTCAGATTACCAACTTTTTAGGTAACTTTCTTATCCCGAACTGGCGTAACTATGAATTATGAACTATGAACTATAAACTATAAACAAAGGTAAGCTCGCCCCATCAAAGGGGCGGCTTGTTTTTTTGTCGGCTTACGCCAGTGCTTTTGTGCCAGTGCTCTTGTATCGGTGTCCTTGCGCCAGTTCCCTTGTAGCGAATCACAGATTCTTAAACTTAACGCCGCTGGATTACAAATTCGGCAGAACGGAGAGGTTGAATAGTTACTGACCCCACCCCTTACCCCTCCCATTGTAGGGGAGGGGTGGAGCGTAGCGAGGGGTGGGGTCAGTAATTTTGCTCTGCATGATTTGAAAATCTCCGTTGACTCCATTCACTCTGTGTGAAAATATTGTCAGGATAATTCGTGATTATTTAAGGGTTGTGAAAGAATGCTAATTGAATGGCGGGACAAACTCGGGGTGTACAGAAGTGTCTAAAAGTGCCTTTTTGTGCAAGTAAAGGCTGTTCTGGATCCAAATAGAGTCTTATTTAGATGCAATTAAAGTCTCATTGAGATGCAAGTAAAGCCTGTTTTGAACCCAAGTAGAGTCTAAGTAATGTTTACGTAGGGTCTGTTTAGGGTCGTTCCAGACGTTTCTAACACCTGTTCCGCCGTCATCTACACTTCGTTCCGCCGTCACCATCCACTTGTAGATGCCGTCGGAACGGGTGAAAACGCCGATCGGAACAACCCTTAGGTGACGTTTCCTCGAAAAGCCATGATTTTTATTTTGAAAGTTTGCAGGGTGCCCGTAAGGGCACTCCAAGAAACCAATTATAGTTCTTTTGCTTCATAAAAACGGTGTTTTTGACCCCTAAATACTATGTTTTTTTACTCTAATTACATAGTTTTGGCAAGTCGAAAATGCCGGATTATACTAATATGTTCATTATCAACCACTTACCAAACCCCGTCAGAATCGCTCGTTTTCGACCGAGAGGCCACTTGTTTCTCTCCGTGCCCGTATTTTGCGTTAAACGAAGTTAATTCGTCAATATTATTCAATTTTTTAACAATTGACGGATGTGTGCGTTTAAGGTAATTGAGGAGGTGCCCCGGATGAGCGATTCCATTCGTGGCATTTAGATAAAAATCACGCAGGAAGAAAGAAAAATGCTTTCTTTGTACCCACTTCATCAGATTTTTTGTACCTTTGCGTATTCATTCAAAAAGAAGTTATGGACGTTGAAGCAATCAAGAAGATTATAGAAAAAGAGCCCAACCTGTCAACAGCCTTGGGCATGGAGTTCTATTCCACACCCGAGGATGATACGTGTATGGCGGTGATGCAAGTGGATCACCGGAACCGACAGCCCTTCGGCTTCCTCAGTGGCGGTGCCTCATTGGCATTGGCCGAGAATGTGGCGGGCGTAGGAAGCACGGCCCTTTGTCCGGGGAAGATCTGTGTGGGAATCAGTGTGAGCGGTGATCATGTGAAGGCGGTATCCGAAGGTGACACCGTGACGGCTCATGCCAAGCTGGTGAGTAAGGGACGTGCCTTGCACGTATGGGACGTGAAGATCGTGAACTCTGCCAACGAGCTGATCTCTAACGTGCATGTCACGAACTATATTATCACACCGAAGAAAGAAAGATGAAGGGTTTTGCTGTCTATCGCCTTCCTTATCAGAAGGTGTGCACATGGATGATCCAGCACCAGGGGGAACCCCTGCAGCTGAACTCCTATACGGAACTGAACGGAAAGAGCGGTTTCGTCGTGGCTCCCTTCGCCGTTTCTCCCTCACAGCCCATCCTGCTGATAGAGCCCGAGGAAGTGTGGAGTGGGGAGTGTGGGGCTTGTCCCCTTTCCTCCTTTCCCCTTCCTCCTTCCACGAATCCATCCCATCTGTCTCCCCGTGACCGCTACCACATCGATTTCTCCAACTTCCATTCCCATCTTGCCGATGGAGAGTTCAGGAAGATCGTGTTGTCGCGATGCTTCTATGAGGAGCGGAAGGAGAAGGTGTCGCCGTTGACGCTGTTCGAGAGGGCGTGCGAATTGTATCCACGGATGTTTATCTCGCTGGTCTATACCCCGCAAAGCGGAATGTGGCTGATGGCAACACCGGAGACCCTTTTGGAGGGAGGCGGTAACGACTGGCACACCATCGCGCTTGCAGGAACGATGAAGCTGGAGGGGAACGACCTGTCGTTTGATACTCCTCCTTCAAAGGGAAAGGCCAGTCTTTCCGACATCGCCTGGACAACGAAGAACATCCAGGAACAGCGCTATGTGGCTACCTATCTGATGGAGTGCCTGGAGCAATTCTCCCATCAGATAGAAGAGGAAGGTCCTTATACCACAAGGGCGGCAAACTTAGTACATTTGCGTAGTGACTTTAACTTCGTGCTGGACGACCCAAGCAAGATCGGGGAACTGATCCGTGCCCTGCACCCCACACCGGCTGTATGCGGATTGCCTAAGAGGCAGACGTTCGACTTCATCTGTCGTAATGAATCTGAACCGAGACGATACTACAGTGGGTTCTCCGGACCGTTCAACCCCACCGAGGATACCCATCTCTATGTGTCCCTGCGCTGTATGCAGATTCTCGAAGACCACTACAGGCTCTATGCCGGGGGCGGACTGCTTCGGGACAGTGTGGAGGAACAGGAATGGGAAGAGACGGAGGCGAAACTGGAGACGATGAAGAGGCTGTTCAGTTTATAGTTCATAGTTCATAGTTCATAGTTCATAGTTCATAGTTCAAAGATAACAGTTAATCGTGTATAGTAATAAGGAGAATGTCAATATACTGACTGCCCTGTTGGTGGCCCATGGCGTGCGGCATGTGGTGGTTTGTCCGGGAAGCAGGAATGCCCCTATCGTGCATAACCTGAACGAGTGTCCGGAAATCCAATGCTATCCTGTCACTGATGAGCGCAGTGCGGGATTCTATGCCTTGGGGATGGCTCAGGCCACACGTGAACCGGTGGCAGTGTGTGTCACTTCGGGAACGGCACTGCTCAACCTGGCTCCAGCCGTGGCAGAGGCTTATTATCAGCATCACCCCTTAGTGGTGATTTCTGCCGACCGCCCCCGGCAGTGGATCGATCAGTTGGATGGGCAGACCTTACCTCAGGAGGATGCTTTGGGACGCTTCGTGAGGAAAGCTGTCACGTTGCCTGAACCGCACAATGATGAAGAACGGTGGTACTGTCAGCGACTCGTCCAGGAGGCACTGCTCGTCTGTGACAGACCGGTACATATCAATGTGCCTATCAGTGAACCGTTGTTCGAGTTTACAGAGCGTGCGCTGCCGCCAGTGCGTAGGATTCTGAAGTTCTATCACGGTGACAGTAGGGAACTGCTTACCAACACGGTCTTTCCCAGTTTCCTCTGTGCCCGTCGTCCGATGATTGTCTTTGGACAGATGAACAACGAGTTCATACCTTCTGATTACCTGTATCTTCAACGTCATGCCGTGGTACTTCATGAATCGCTGTTCTGCCGCAGTCAGTCGCCCGTGCATTTCGATGAGGTGCTCTACACCTGGGACAATCATCCCGATCTCCTTCCCGACAGTGTCATTTATATAGGTGGTACGCTGGTGAGCAAACGACTGAAGCAGTTCTTACGGCGTGCTGTCGATGCCACCTTCATCCGTGTCTCCTCTGATGGCGATCTGGTGGATACCTTCATGCACCTCGATTATCTGGTGGAAGCGGAGCCATACGAGTTACTCGGGAAACTGGATGATTGCTGCCGGAGAGGCTCCTTCCTCGATGAGATTTTAGAGAAGGATGTGCCCTTGGAAGATACAACCGACTATGTGTCACGATGGGACAGTCTGCTGCAGAAAGCCGCTTCTCATGCAGAAAACTATGTCCCTGCCTACTCACAGATGCTGGCGGTGAGATGTCTTGAGCGGGAACTGCAAAGGATGAACCCCATGACCTATCAGGTCCATTATGCCAACTCCTCGGCCATTCGTCTTGCCAATATCTATGCCCATCACCGTGTATGGTGCAACCGTGGGGTGAATGGCATCGAAGGCTCCCTCTCTGTGGCGGCAGGTTATTCGATCACAGAAGAGACAGCCCCCATCACCATCTGTGTGATTGGCGACCTGAGTTTCTTCTATGATCAGAATGCTTTATGGAACCAGAACCTGAGGGGTAACTTCCGCGTCCTGTTGCTGAACAATGGCCGGGGCGGCATCTTCAACATGCTGCAAGGACTGGAACGGAGCGATGCCCGCGATTCGCTGGTGGCTGCCAGTCATCACACCTCTGCTGAAGGTATATGCAGACAGAACGGCATAGGTTACAGGAAAGCTATCGACGTGGATGGTTTGCAGCAAGGCATTGAATGGCTGTTGTATTCAGACAGTGACCATCCCCTGTTGCTGGAGGTGCTCACGGATGTGGATGAGGACAGTCGTGTGCTGAAGGAATACTATGAGCAGGAGTAGGGAAGGGTATAAGCCTTCGGGCGAGGCTTTCAATGCCTGCACCGAAGGTCGTTTGTTACAGATCAGTCCGTGGGAATACCACATGGAGCATCGAACGATTTCCCGCGAAGAGTGCCTTCAGTTAAATGGTATGGCCGAGGTGATCGCAGGATGCCCGAACGCTCACGCGAACTTTAATATTTGAAGCTCGACCCTCCCACGAACTCACGCATAATGCTGGTAGGCGGTATCTCCTTGTCGCTCACGGGAATGAAGTAATGGATGAACTTCAGCAGCCGATGGGCTTCAGCATATTCGGCACAGTTCTTGGGAACGGTGGAAAGGATGAGTTCGGCATGGGTGCGCAGCACGGCGAACTCGATGTTCAGTGCTGAGTTGAACATCACGTCGGCAGTCTCCTGGAAGGGGAAGATCCACTGCTCCTCCGCCTCGCACACGCTTTTCCACTGACTGATGGTTTCACGGGCTGTGAAGGCTCCCTTGTTGTAGTCGCGGATGATGCGTCGCAGTAAGCGATTGTCACGCGTAGGTATCCAGTTATGATCATCTAACGAGATGCTGGTGAGGGCAGAGACATAGACCTTGAATTTCGCTGTGTCGGGGATTTGCTCCGTGAGCAGCGGGTTCAAGGCGTGGATGCCTTCGATGATCAATACACTGTCGTTCGACAGTTTCAGTCTCTTCCCGTTATACTCCCTTTTACCGGTGACGAAGTTGTACTCCGGGATCTCCACACGTTCGCCTTTCATCAGTCGGCTGAGATGATCCTCTAACAGATGATAGTCAACCGTCTCGATGTTATCGAAGTCGTACTGTCCGTTTGGAAGCTTGGGCGTATCCACGCGGTTCACAAAATAATCGTCGGTGGAGAAAGACAGGGGGCGCAGTCCGCAGGCTAACAGCTGGATGGAGAGTCGTTTGCAGAGGGTGCTCTTACCAGAGCTGGACGGTCCGGTGATGAGAACGATACGGATGGGATCTTTCTCTGCATGGAACCGTCGGTTGATCTCTTCGGCAATCTGAACAATCTTCTTCTCTTGCAAGGCTTCGCTCACCTGAATCAGTTCCGAGGCATGACCGTTGAGGATGGCCTTGTTCACATCACCGGCATTTGAAAGACGCATAATGATATCCCAGCGCACCTTCTCGGCAAACACCTCGAACGTGCGAGGCATATCCACTTTCTGTGCTAACTGTAGCGGGTTGTCTTGATCGGGAACACGCAGGAGGAGCCCTTCGTTGTATCGCTCCAGTTCCCACACTTGCAGATAACCGGCTGACGGAACCAACGGACCGTAATAGTAATCCACGGTGTCGCCCAGGGTGTAGTAGTCGCAGTAGATCTGTCCACTGGTCTCCAACAGTTTCACCTTATCTGAAAAGCCACGATCGGAGAAGATACGCACGGCCTCCTCGATGGTAGCCTCATTGCGGCGGAACGGCATGTCAAGACCGATGATCTCCTGCATTCGATGACGGATGGCAGTCACATCGCCATCGGTGAGGGCGGTCTTCTCGTTGGGCTTCTTCCCCCTGGCTTCCTGTTTCTTGAAGTTACAGTAGTAACCGCGTGACAAAGGGTGCTCGATGAACAGCTTACTTCCTGGGAACAGATCACTGGTGGCCTTGTACAGGACGAAACAGAGGGAACGCACGTATGCACGGTGGCCCGATCCTTCACGAGCATCTAAGAACTCCACGTCACGGTTCTGGAATAGTCGGAACTTCAGACCCTGGGAGGTGTTGTTTACTTTGGCGCATACTACGGGGTAGGGCAGTTTGATTTCATCAGCAAAGGCCTGATAAACATCTAATAAGGAGGCTCCCTCTGGGAAACTCTTGGTCGTGTTGTTGTTTTTACAGCGGATTTGTAGCATAGGCTGCAGTCTTCTTTTAGGTTTCCATGAATAATGGTTGATTCTGATGTTGGCCTATCCAACTTGTTGTCTTTGCAAAGATACAAATTTCTCCTGATTCGAACAAGAAAAGTCTTTCTTTTTGTGTAATATGCGTCAAAACAATTATGTTTTGGCTGACTAACTATGTGGTATTAATGAGTAACTATGGTGTTTACGGTGCCGTTCAATCGTTTGCACAAACACACGGCAAGGATTTTAACTCGTTGGAATACAATCAACTGCCTTTTTGTTTACTTTTGCACGCAGAATCTTATTACATAACCTAACATGAAGAAAATACTTCTTTTTATTTGCGTCATGGCAGCCATCGTTGCCTGCAAGCCAACTCCAGAGACCAAAAATGTGGCATTTGAAATGCCTGCAGTAGCCGACATCGCCATGTATCAGGTGAACCCACGAGTGTTTGCCCCGCAGAATTCCCTGAATGCTGTGGCGGCACGTATCGACTCTATCCGCGAGTTGGGCGTGAACGTGATGTGGGTGATGCCCATCTATCCTATCGGTATCGAGAAAGGGAAGAACTCTCCGTATTGCATCCGTGACTACAAAGCCATCGCCCCAGAGTTTGGTACCATCGATGATTTCAAGCACCTCACGCAGGTGTGCCATGAGCATGGCATGGGTATCATTCTCGATTGGGTGGCTAACCACACCGCATGGGATCATCCTTGGGTAAAGGATCATCCTGACTGGTACACACACGATGAGAAAACCGATACCATCATCCACCCACGTCCTTGGGATTGGCTTGATGTGGCAGACCTCAACTATGATAACAAGGAGATGCGTGCGGCGATGATCGATGCGATGAAATTCTGGATTACCGAGGTGGGAATCGATGGCTTCCGCTGTGATGTGGCAGATGGCGTCCCCGCTGATTTCTGGAAAGATGCCATTGACCAGTTGCGTGCTGCTGCGGGAAACCGTAAGATCGTGATGCTCGCAGAAGGCAAACGGTTGGATAACTTTACAGTAGGTGGTTTTGACATGAACTATGGATGGGACTATAAGGACGAGCTCGTGAAGGTGTTCAACGGTGCTCCCGCCTCCGATCTGATTGCTGCCGATAAGGCAGAGTATGACAGTCTGCCCGCCGGGAAGGTGAAGTTACGCTTCACCACCAACCACGACCATGCCACCGAAACGGAGCCTTGTGTGCAGTTCACCAACGACAGGGGTGCCATGGCTGCCTACGTAGCCAGTATCTTCCCCCACGGAGGAGCACTCATCTATGGCTCTCAGGAGGTAGGGTATCCTGAACCGATCAATTTCTTCAAGTATGTTCCTGTTGACTGGACCGCAAAGCCTGAGATCTACAAGGAGTACAAGGAACTGATCGAACTCTACAACGAAGAACCAGCTTTGCGCAAGGGTTCTCTGACGACCTATCCCGATGCTGATGTGCTGGTGTTTGAGAAAGCCGACGGGGATGACCGTTTCCTCGTTCTTGTCAATGTACGTAATGAGAGTAAGACGGTGCAGACTCCCCAAGACTGGGTGGGACGTGAGACGGAGGATGAGATCACCGACCAGAAGATGAAACTCGGGGAATCAGTGACCCTCAACCCCTTCCAGTATCTGATCCTGGAATATTAATACATATTATTTGTTTTTGTCCACACTTATTCGTACCTTTGCAGTTCCAAGCAGGAGGCTCGTGTCTCACGTGACGATGATGGTAGCAACGTGAGACACGAGGTCTGCTGCTGTGAATTGCATATTATTATATAAGTAAAGAACAGCGTATGGCAAACAGACAATGGAAAGAGATAAAGAAGTTTGAAGAGATCCTCTTCGAAGAGTATCATCATATTGCAAAGATCACGATAAACCGTCCGCGCTATCGTAATGCGTTCACACCACGGACAACCCTGGAATTGAGTCAGGCCTTTGCCTTATGCCGTGAGATGCAAGACATCCGTGTCGTCCTCCTTACTGGAGCGATGTCGGAAGTCCCTGAAGGAAAGCGTGTGGAAGATGTGAAACACGCGTTCTGCAGTGGAGGTGACATGCATGTGAAAGGTCGAGGAGGTTATGTGGATGAGCAAGGGGTGCCCCGCCTGAGTGTGCTCGATGTACAGATGCAGATACGCCGCCTGCCGAAACCAGTGATAGCTATGGTGAACGGTTATGCCATCGGTGGTGGACATGTGCTCCATGTAGTCTGCGATCTGACGATCGCTTCCGAGAATGCCGTCTTTGGACAGACAGGACCGAAGGTGGGTTCGTTCGATGCTGGCTTCGGTAGCAGCTATCTGGCACGGATGGTAGGACAGAAGAAAGCACGTGAGATCTGGTTCCTCTGTCAGCAATATACTGCCCAAGAGGCGGAAGCGATGGGGATGGTGAATAAGGTGGTGCCGCTGGCATCGTTGGAGGATACGTGTGTGGAATGGGCGGAGATCATCATGCAACGCTCACCTCTCGCCCTGCGAATGATCAAGGCCGGCCTCAATGCAGAACTGGATGGACAGGCGGGTATCCAGGAGCTGGCAGGTGATGCCACGATGTTGTACTATTATCTCGATGAAGCGCAGGAAGGCGGAAGAGCGTTTTTGGAGAAGCGGAAGCCTGACTTCGACCAGTTCCCGATTCTACCATAAGGTTAACGGAATGTGATGACAGAACGCATGATGAAGATAGATATAGAGGAACGGACACTTCATTTCAAACAGCCGGCAGGAACTTCACGGGGTGTTTATACCGAACGGCATATCTGGCTTATCCGTATCGCCATGCACGATCCTGTGACGAATCAGTGGAAGGTCGGCGTGGGGGAATGTGCGCCATTGCCGAAACTGAGCTGTGATGACATCCCCAACTATAGTGAAGAACTAAAAGGGAAAAGCGAGGAATTTGCCGCTGCCCTTCAAAAGGGTGATGCTGCCGTTTCTGCTTTCTTCGATGCCATGCGTGACTATCCCTCCATGCTTTTTGGTATGGAGACGGCTCTGCTCAATCTTCAGCAGGGGCCTCGTCTCTTTGATACCCCCTTTGGCTGCAGTGAGGAAGGAATTCCCATCAACGGACTGGTATGGATGGGTACCTACGAAGAGATGCTTTCTCGGATAGAGGAGAAACTCAAGGCCGGCTTCCGCTGTGTCAAACTGAAGATTGGTGCTATCGACTTTGACCGTGAGGTGGATCTGATCAGTTATATCCGCCGGCATTTCAGTCGGGAGCAGATAGAATTGCGGGTAGATGCCAATGGCGCTTTTCACCCAGCGGAGGCACTGGAGAAGTTGGAATGTCTTGCCCGATACGATATCCATTCTATAGAACAACCTATCCGCCAAGGTCAATGGAGTGAGATGGCGCGGTTGTGCCAGGAGTCACCCTTGCCTATAGCTCTCGATGAGGAGCTGATAGGGGTGAACGATCCTGTCAAGAAAGCGGCATTGCTTGATACGATCTCTCCTGCGTACATTATTATTAAACCTTCACTCCACGGAGGAATGACCGGCACAAGAGAATGGGTCTCCATGGCTCAAGAGCGAAGAATCGGTTTTTGGATCACCAGTGCCTTGGAGAGTAATATCGGCTTGAATGCCATCGCACATCTGACTGCCCATGTGTATGGCCCGGGTATGACGATGCCGCAAGGACTGGGAACCGGTCAGCTTTTTACCGATAATATTGATATGCCTCTGGAAATCCGTGGCGATCAGTTGTGGTATGTCGGTGAATGAAGAATGTTGTGTTTGTGAATTTTTTTACCAAATCGAAAAACTGGCATCCTTATTAATGAGGATACGCTAATCTCTGCTTTCGGCATATCTGGTATCGATGTGCGTGTTATATGTCCACTGAAAAGAGGATAAAACGATTGTTTTGTTAACGGTTGTTAAGACTGTTTTGCTGTTCTTATTTATTTCCAGAATCTTTACATGATGTTGCTTTTTAATGCTTATCTTTGCAGCAGAAAGTAATAACCTATGATAAAGGAAAGACTGAAGACAGTAAACAAATCACTAAGCTATGGCCAAAAAGTGTTTTTGTTGACGATAGCTGGCGTGATAGTAGGTCTGGGTGGACTCTTCGTCTATCTCTTGCGTGCTCATACCTATATTGCAGATGATCCTTCGGCCTGCGTGAACTGTCATATTATGACTCCCTATTATGCTACATGGTCGCATTCCTCCCATGGTCGTGATGCCACCTGTAACGATTGTCATGTGCCCCATTCCAGCTTGGTGGCCAAATATGGTTTCAAGGCGATGGATGGCATGAAACACGTGGCTTATTTCGTGACACATAGTGAGCGTCAGGCCATCATGGCTGAGGATATGTCGGCAGAGGTGATCATGAACAATTGCATCCGCTGTCATACACAGCTCAACCAGGAGTTTGTCAAGACGGGACGCATCGATTACATGATGGCGAAGAAAGGAGAAGGAAAGGCCTGTTGGGACTGTCACCGTAATGTCCCTCATGGTGGAATGAACTCTTTAAGCAGCACACCCGATGCCCATGGGGTGACCCCATTGCCACCCAGTCCGGTACCCGAGTGGCTGCAGTCACTATTGGAATAAAAACAGTGTGACTCGTTTTGTTTGTCAGACTGGCAGGACTAAGTTTTTTAATCATTACGAACAATTAATAATTAGTAGATATGGCAAAGCAATTAAAGAAATGGCAAGGATGGCTCTTCTTTGGAGGAGCGATGGTCATCGTCTTCTTGTTAGGGCTCCTCGTGTCATCCCTGATGGAACGGAGAGCGGAGGTAGCCAGCGTGTTCAATAACAAACGTACTGAGTTTACCGACTCGATCATTGCTCAGAACGAGAAGTTCAAGGCTGATTATCCCCGCGAGTATGAGACATGGGCGATGACCGAGGATACCTCTTTCGTCTCTAAGTACAACAGCTCTCAGGAGGTGGATGTGCTGGAACAGCGTCCAGAGATGGTCGTCCTTTGGGCAGGCTATGCCTTCTCCCGGCATTACAACACTCCGCGAGGACATAAGCATTGTCTTGACGACTTGCGTAAAATTCTACGTACAGGAAATCCGGGAATTGATGGAGATGGAGACATGCAGCCCGCTACCTGTTGGACTTGTAAGGGTCCTGATGTGCCACGGATGATGCGTGAACTGAGTAATTCGAAGTCAGTGTTCGATCCAGGAAACTACTATGCAGCTAAATGGAGCGAGCTGGGTGGTGAGATGATGAACACCGTGGGGTGTTCCGATTGCCACGATGCGCGTACGATGGATTTACGTCCTGCCCGTCCTGCCCTCTATGAGGCTTGGCAGCGAGCAGGAAAGGATGTGCGCAAAGCCTCCCATCAGGAGATGCGCTCATTGGTTTGTGCCCAGTGCCATACGGAATACTATTTTATCAAACCAGATGATCCTAAGAACCCAGGTAAGGCCAACTATCTGATGTTCCCACAGGACAAAGGTATGACCTGCGAGGCCGCGGAGGAGTATTACGACAGTATCGGATTTTACGATTATATCCATCCGTTGTCAAAGACTCCGATCCTGAAGGCCCAGCATCCAGGGTATGAGATGGCCCTGCAAGGAATCCATGGACAGCGCGGCGTGTCGTGTGCTGACTGTCACATGCCATACAAGAGTGAGGGCGGTGTGAAGTTCACCGATCATCATATCATGTCACCGTTGGCTTATATTGATCGTACCTGTCAGACCTGTCATCGTCAGGATGCCGAGGTGCTCCGTCAGAATGTCTATGAGCGTCAAGCTAAATGTAATGAGGTGCGTGACCGTGCGGAACAAGAGTTAGCCCGTGCCCATTTTGAGACGAAGTTCATCATTGAGAAAGGTGCTACAGAGGCAGAGTTGAAGCCGATTCAGAATCTTCTCCGGAAGAGTCAGTGGCGGTGGGACTATGC
>DETG01000132.1:14279-20306 GCA_002361535.1 Prevotella sp. UBA3294 | reverse complement strand
ATGCCCAGCAGGCCCGTTTGCTCATTGCTAAGGTAGCGGCTAAGCATGGGCATCTCGGTGATATCCCCGTGCCCGACTACTCCACAAAGGCCAAGGCCCAAGTGGCCATAGGTCTTGACATGCCAAAACTGAATGAAAAGAAACAGAAGTTCCTTAAAACAGTGGTCCCGAAGTGGATCGAAGATGCTAAGGCAAAAGGAAAGTTGATTGAGATCTAATTCGGTCTGATCAAACAGAAACAGCCGCCAGTAGAGGCGGCTCTTTCTGTCATTGTATGACTATGATAGAAGCACCGAACTTTGAATATAAGTACGAACTGGCTTTGTACAAGTCGTTTGCGGCCAGACTCAGTCTTGCAATTCTATTGATTGCGGCGGGAGTCTTCTTGGTCGCAATCCTTGCCTTTTTCTACTTCCAGCAGGAACAGGTGAAGGAGCAGACGGCCTCAATGGCCAAGGCTCAGCTTCATGATGCAGTCATGCGGATGCGTTTATCAAACGCTGAGGCACAGATGCAACGCGATACCATGACCACTGATGGTTTTATCCGTATTCTCCAGACTGTGCAGCCTTATAAAAATTCTTTCATGCTGATGGTCAACGATGCTGGAGAACTACTCTACACCAGTAATGACACCATCCTCGGCCTTCCCTCTGCCCGTAAGAAGGAAATCATCACAGCAGTACTCGGTAAGGCACCGGGCATGGAGGAGGTCTTTGAAGGCAGTAACCTTTCTCTCCTTATCCATGAGCCTGTACAAGACTGTAGGTTGTATGTGGCGGTAGTCTGCTCCCGTGTAGATATCCTCTCTATCTACAAACCCTTCCTGCTCTATGGCAGTATCGCCTTTTTCGGGGGATTGCTCGTGCTGTTCCTTTTCTGTGCTTTTGCCATCTACCGCATGGTGGCTCCGCTTCACCTGTTTGCAGAATCAGCCAGAAGTATTGCCGACGGTAACATGGACACCCCTTTGCCGGAGATCCATTCTGAAGACGAGCTGCGCCAGCTGAGAGACTCTTTCGATTACATGCAGACCTCACTGAAACAGTATATTAAAGACCTGCAGGTTACTACAGCCAGTAAGGAACGACTGTTGAGTGAACTTGTGATTGCCCATGACATTCAGATGGGAATGATTCCCACCACTTTCCCCCATCGGCAAGACCTTGACTTGTTTGCCTCTATGATTCCCGCCAAGGAAGTGGGAGGTGACCTGTATGATTTCATCATCGAAGGCGATCAGCTTTCTTTCATCATTGGTGATGTGGCAGGTAAAGGTGTTCCTGCATCCCTCTATATGGCTGTCACACGAACCCTATTCCGCAACCTCGCTGGTAACTATCAGAGTGCGGCGAACATCGTCCGTGAGATGAACCATGCCATTGCCTCTACCAATGATTCCTTCGTCTTCGTGACACTTTTCGTGGGTGTCCTTGACATGAAGACCCATCACTTGAATTACTGTAATGCAGCGCATAATGCCCCCGTGTTACTGACAGCCAATGGCGACTGTCGCTTGTTGGATGTGGAGGTAAACCTGCCAGTAGGTATAGAAGACCGATACCATTACGAGGACCAGCAGATTGATTTTCCTTTGGGGTCATCCCTGTTGCTCTATACTGATGGCTTGACTGAGGCGGTGTATGTGGCCAGGAATGGTAACCGACGCCTGTTTGGTGAGGATCGTATGCTATATGATCTGGAAATCAACCGGAATGCCAGTGCTCAGGAGATGGTGGAATACCTGAACCATCATGTGGCTATCTTTGGTGACGGCACAGAACAATGTGATGACATCACGCTCCTCTTCTTGCGACATGGCATAGACGGCAGTCAGCATCATCCTTACTCAATGCCTAATCATATCCTGTTGAAGAACGAGATGACAGAAATCAGTCGGGTGAAGAGTTTCTTCTTCTCTGTATGTCGTGAATACGGTATTGATGATGAGTTGGGAAAATCATTGAACCTCGCTCTTGAGGAATGGGTGGCAAACGTCATCAACTATGCTTATCATAAAGGCAGCCGCGGTCATATCGATATCACTGCAGAGATGAACGACGACTTGTTGCGCCTTGTGATAAAAGACAGCGGTATTCCTTTCGACCCTACGGCTCATGGTGAGGCAGACACTCGTTCAGAACTGGAAAACCGTCCTATTGGCGGTTTGGGAATCTTCCTGATCAGGTCCATCATGGATGATTTCTCATACCAGCGAACAGCAGACGGATACAATATAGTGACACTAACAAAACATATTCATCATCAATAAAAAAAAGCTTATGGAATCGATCGTTTTCTTGGGTTTTAACCTATATGCGTGGATAACCATCATCACGGTACTATCGATGTTTACCGTTTTGTTGTTCACGAAGATTCGGGCTGATTTGGTGTTCCTCGGTGCCATTTCCATTCTGTTCGTCACAGGTGTCCTTGATGCCAAGGAGGCATTCTCTGGATTCAGCAGCACCTCAGTGGTCATCATTGGCGTTCTCTTTGTCGTGGTGGCAGGACTTACACATACAGGTGTGCTACAATGGATCGTCAAGAAACTGTTGGGTCAGCCGAAAAGCTATTCAAAGGCTGTGGTGCGCCTGATGCTTCCTGTAGCCGCCCTGAGCTCGTTTCTCAGTAACACCACTGTCGTGGCTCTTTTCGTGGGCATCGTCAAGATGTGGTCGAAGAAACTGAATATATCGCCTTCCAAATTGCTGATACCTTTGAGCTATGCTTCAGGAATGGGTGGCGTTTGTACGTTGATTGGTACACCGCCGAACCTGATCATCTCCGGACTCTATGCAGAGAAGACAGGTGTGGCAATGAATGTGCTCACCACCACGTTACCTGGACTGTTCTGTCTTTTTGTAGGAATACTTTCTATCATTGCCCTGCGACGTCTGCTGCCTGACAGGAAAGCCCCCGAGTCGGCTTTTGAGTCAACATCCGACTATACCGTGGAACTGTTAGTACCTACCGACAACCCTTATGTTGCACAGACTATTGAGGAGGCGGGACTGAATCGGTTCCCGGGGGGTACGCTGATAGAGCTTATCCATTATGATGAGGTGATCTCCCCTGTTACTGCCGATGAGCTGATCATGGGCGGTGACCGTTTGGTCTTTGCTGGACAAATAGATGAGATTCTTGACTTGAAGAAGAGTCATGGTTTTGTGAATGCCGACCACCATGTTTTCACCATGGACGAGATGGATAAGAACCGTCAGCTACGCACGGCATACGTCACTTTCGGCAGCAGCCTGATTAATACCGCCATCGGTGACAGCGCCTTCGAAAAAGACAACAACATGATCCTTGTGGCTGTGGCCCGTCGTGGTAAGCGCATCAACGAGTCACCGCGGAAAGTGGTGCTCCAGGCTGGAGACACCTTACTCTTCGAATGTCCCCCACGAGTGAATATCCACACAGAACGCCTGTCCTCGCAGTTACAGTTCTTCGACTCCGAACAGGTGCCGAACATTGGAAAGAAGACACTGATCTCCACTACGATCATGATAGCCATGGTGGTACTGTCGGCCTTGAACGTGATCCCCTTGCTGCAGTGTGCCTTCCTCGCTGCCATGGCCATGTTGCTGTTCCGCTGCTGCAATGTCGATCAGGCAATGAAAGCCATCAACTGGGAGATCCTGATGGTCTTTGCAGGAAGTGTGGTGCTGGGTATCGCCATACAGAAGACGGGTATTGCAGAACGTCTGGCCTTCGGTATCCTTGATGTCTGCGGTACGAATCCCATTGTGGTCATGACCGCTATCTGCTTCGTGGGAACCTTCATTACGGAGTTTATCTCCAATACCGCTGCCGGTGCCATGTTCTTCCCCATCATGTACGAGGCGGCAGAGAAGTTAGGCTACGAGCCATATCCTTTCCTCATTGCGCTGATGGTGAGTGTGAGCAGTAGCTTTGCCACGCCCATTGGCTCACCCACCCACATGCTTGTGTATGGTCCTGGCGGTTACCGCTTCAGCGACTTCATGCGCATAGGTCTGTTGATGAACCTCATCATCCTGGCGGCCAATATCCTTATTGTGAATATCCTTTATCCATTAACCCCATTAATACCATAAAGTGATGAATATCGAAATCAAAGAACAAAACGGTAGTTATGTAGGAACCTTGTCTGGCTGGCTCGACACCAATGTGGCCACACAATTCTTGGACGACATTAAGATTCTCGAAGAGAATGCTGACAAGTCCATCGTCCTCGACTTCACCTCTTTGGAGTATATCTGTAGCTTGGCCCTCCGTGGTCTCTTGAAACTCAAGAAGGAGAGTGCGGTCAAAGGTGGTCGTCTGGAGCTCAAGAATGTGCAGGGAGAGGTACTGAAGATCTTCACGATGACAGGATTCTCCCGGTTGTTTGGTATCTAAGACGAGGACAGCATGTGGAATAAACCTTGGAGACTGGCCGAAGGCTTTTTGATTGGAGCGGGACTGATTGTGACTGGATTGTCGTTGCAGTTCACGGTGGGACCTGTTGACTGGAGCGTTTTTTCGTTCCCTGCCAATTTCGTTGTATTGGTCGTGTTACTGCTCCTTATCGGCATCGCTTTCGTGTGCCGCAAGAGGGTGTATGCCTTCCGGTTCTTATGCACGTATCTGTCGGCAATCCCGGCTCTCGTCTATGCTGTGGCACTGACTGCGGTGATGGGGCTCACCCGTCAGGTGGCTGGAACGCAGCCTCCTGCAGATTTCCTTGGTATCACACGGATGCTCTCCTTTTGGCCGTTTATACTCATCTATGTGTGGATAGCCTTTATCTTGGGAATGGTTATTCTGAAACGCTTGTTTCCTGATCAGAATAACAGTCGCCGATGGTACCATGACATCCCCTTTCTGCTGAACCACCTCGGACTCTTCGTGACAATGGTTGCAGCCACGTTGGGCAATGCTGATATGCAGCGACTAAAGATGACAGTGAGCGGTGATGGTCCGGAGTGGCGTGCTATCGATGACCAAGGAGAGATCCATGAGCTTCCGTTGGCGATACAATTAGAGGATTTCCGTATTGATGAGTATCCACCGAAACTCGTTCTGATAGACAACAGCACAGGTAATCCAGTAGGTGGTAATCAAGCTGAGACCCTGCTCATCGACAGTACATTCATCTCAGGACAACTGGGTAACTGGAAGGTCACGCTGCGGAAAAACCTGGATTGTGCCACACCTACGATGCAAGCCGACAGTACTTACTATGAAGTCTTGAACGCTTCAGGTGCCGTCAGTGCTGTCAATATCGAGGTGGAATGGCATCCAAGAAAGATGGCAAAGCGGCACTACACAAAGAAAAGTGGATGGGTAACATGTGGAAACTACATGTTCCCTGCGCAGATGCTGAAGATTGATGATCAGCAGAGTGTGGCCATGCTACCCCGTGAGCCACAACGTTATGTGTCGTGTGTGGAGATCCTTACTAAGACAGGGAAAAATATCAAGACGGATATCCTGGTGAATAAGCCCTTCTCTGTGGATGGGTGGAAGATCTACCAGTTGAACTATGACACGACAATGGGGCGGTGGAGTGAGATCAGCGTGCTTGAACTGGTTCGTGACCCATGGCTTCCGGTGGTCTATACGGGTATCTTCATGATGATGCTCGGTGCCTTGTGTATGTTCTTCCAGAGTGGCAGGAGACAGTCGTCCCTCCCCCGTGTATCAACCTTCAACACTTAGTTAGCATGACTTGGAACCATTTTATATATTTCGCTCTCCCTGCTGTCCTCCTGTGGATCATAGGAGCATGGTCGGCATGGAAAGACAAGCGACGAATGGCTTTTTCCGCCACCCTGTTGGGACTCATCGTGTTCTTTAGTTTTATCATCTTCATGTGGGGCAGTCTGGAACGTCCACCGTTGCGTACGATGGGCGAGACCCGTTTGTGGTATTCGTTCTTCCTCCCCACGGCTGGCATCATTGTCTATAGCCGGTGGAAATACAAATGGATTCTCTCATTCAGTACGATACTGGCTATCGTCTTCATCTGCGTGAACCTGTTCAAGCCCGAGATTCACA
>DETG01000132.1:1201-14183 GCA_002361535.1 Prevotella sp. UBA3294 | reverse complement strand
TGTTATCGTCTATATGTTCGCCTACGCTCTTTTCGGAGCAGCAACAGTGATGGCACTTTACCTGTTGTGGCGGAGTAAGGGAAGTGGCACTTTCCGAGGAACTTCCTATGACCTGCAAGGAGAAATGCTCATCACCGATAACCTGGTTGATGTGGGTTACTGTTTCATGACCCTTGGCATGCTCTTCGGTGCCTTGTGGGCAAAGGAGGCATGGGGGCATTATTGGGCATGGGATCCCAAGGAGACATGGGCAGCTGTCACATGGTTTGCATACCTTGTTTATATACATGTACGCAAGGTCAGTCCCCAAGCTGTAAAACTTTCGCTATACATCCTCCTAATCTCTTTTCTCCTCTTGCAGATGTGTTGGTGGGGCATCAACTATTTACCTTCAGCTCAGGGGGCGAGTGTTCATACCTATAGTTCATGATATCCTGCTCAAATGATAATAAGATGACAGCGTATGATATAGTCTGTCAAGGTACCTCTACGGAAGTCCGACAGTGCCGCAAGGCGATGAATCGTTTCTTGGATGAGTGGTATGACGGCAGCGACCGTTTGTTGGTACATACCAGTGGATCCACGGGAACACCCAAGCCGCTGTGGGTAGAGAAGAAACGTATGTTAGCTTCGGCGCATATCACCTGTAACTTCTTAGGACTGAAAGAAGGTGATAACGCTTTGCTCTGCATGTCGCTCGACTATATCGCGGGAAAGATGATGGTGGTGCGTGCTATCGAACGTGGTTTACATTTGATTGTGCAGCCACCTTCGGGTCATCCCCTTTCCACTCTTGCCTCTCCTATATCTTTCGCTGCGATGGTTCCCATGCAGGTATATAACACCTTGCGTGTGCCAGTGGAACGAGAACGATTGGGAGCTATCCGGCATCTGATCATTGGAGGTGGGGCAGTTGATGAAACAATGGCAGAGGAACTGAAGACCTTCCCTCATGCTGTATGGAGCACTTATGGCATGACAGAAACACTCTCGCATATCGCCCTTAGACGACTGAGCGGTGAGGAGGCCAGTGATTATTACACTCCTTTCCCTGGCGTGCATGTTTCATTGGACACAGATCAATGTCTGGTGATCGATGCCCCACAGGTATGTCAGGCGCCATTAGTCACACACGACATTGCTTTGTTGGAAGAAAAGGACGGCCGTCAGCAATTCCGAATCATAGGCAGGAAAGACAATGTAATCTGCTCTGGTGGTATCAAGATACAGATAGAAGAAGTGGAACGGATACTCAAACCTGTCCTCTCCATCCCTTTTATGATCACCAAGAAGAAAGATGAGAAGTTTGGAGAGATCGTTGTGCTCTTGATTGAGGATCCGTCAGTGGCCAGAATCACCATCCTTGATGGGAATTCGCCATCAACTTCTATTCCCACCGAGGTTTCTCGTAGCTTCTCTTCTCTTCCTGTCTATTGGCATCCACGACAGGTGATGGCCGTACCAAGTCTGCCAATGACCGAGACGGGGAAGCCTGCTCGGTCAGAGGCAGAACAAATGGTGAACCGTGCACGTTAACATTCTGTTCTGTAAAGCCGACTTTGCAAAAGCTGGCCATAGATTGAATTTGTGATTTTTCATCGTGGGAAAGCGATGTAAAAAGATTGTTTTTGCTTTTGTTTATCGGAGATAATTTGTACCTTTGCCCGTGATTTTGATGATCATGGGCAGATTCTTCAATTATCAATCATACATTAACCATTTTATCTAACAGTCATGTTTAAGAGTTTTCACGGATTTCATCTTGTTGAGGCGTACCATCAGGCCCGCCATGCGCACAAGTATCATCCAGACACAGTAACCAAAAAGTTTTTCAAGGCGGCCTTTGTGGCCATCGTAACACTTCTTCTGTGGAATGCCCCATCTGAGGCTTTCGGTATTCAGAACCTTACGGTCATCCAACAGCGTATCATCGCTATTTTTGCTTTTGCCACCCTCATGTGGGTTTTGGAGGTGGTTTCATCGTGGGCAACGTCGGTAGGTATTATCGTCTTGATGTTGCTTTTTACGTCGAATAGTGGCATCAACATGATGATGACAGGTGATAACTTGGGAGATCCGCTTCCTTATAAAAATATCATGGCCTGCTTTGCCGATCCAGTGATCATGTTGTTTATCGGTGGTTTCGTATTAGCCATTGCAGCAGGTAAGACAGGCTTAGATGCCCAGTTGGCCAAGGTGTTGCTGAAACCTTTTGGAAAGAAGAGTGACAATGTTCTGCTGGGTTTCATCCTGATTACCGGATTGTTTTCAATGTTTGTATCGAACACTGCCACTGCTGCCATGATGCTTACCTTCCTGGCTCCAGTGTTCAAACAGCTGCCACCCGAGGGGAAGGGCCGTATAGCCTTGGCCTTGTCGATACCTGTTGCTGCCAACCTCGGTGGTATGGGAACACCTATCGGTACGCCTCCGAACACCATAGCCTTGAAATATCTGAATGATCCTGAAGGCATGAACATGAACCTGGGCTTCGGCCAGTGGATGCTTTTCATGATGCCCTTGGTGGCAGTCCTGTTATTCATCAGCTGGATTCTGCTGAAACGACTTTATCCTTTCACACAGAAAACGGTAGAACTGGAGATTGAGGGAGGAATGAAGAAAGGCAGGAACTCCTGGATTGTCATTGTTACCTTCTGTGTTACCGTGTTGCTCTGGCTCACCGATACGTTGACAGGTATCAACAGTTACACCGTGGCATTGATTCCCTTTGTGGTGTTTGCCATGACAGGTGTGATCACGAAATACGACTTGGAAGAGATCAACTGGAGTGTGCTTTGGATGGTAGCCGGTGGCTTTGCCCTGGGTTATGGTCTGAATGCCTCGGGATTGGCAGAGAATGCCGTAGAGAGTATTCCTTTCGGAGATTTTTCTCCCATTGTGATCCTTGTCCTCTCCGGTCTGATCTGTTATTTGCTGTCTAATTTCATCAGTAACTCAGCCACAGCAGCCTTGCTGATGCCTATACTCGCTGTGGTTTGTACGGCTATGGGCGACAAGCTCTCTTCCATTGGTGGTACACCAACGGTGTTGATCGGTGTGGCTGTAGCTGCTTCCAGTGCGATGATTCTTCCAGTCAGTACCCCTCCGAATGCCTTAGCTTTCTCTACCAATCTGGTTCAGCAGAAGGACATGGTGAAGATTGGTATCATTGTAGGTATAATCAGCATGCTCATCGGATATACCGTGTTGTATTTCGTGGGTAAGCTGGGTATTATTTAGTGATGAGAGATGAGTAACCATCCCTTCACTACGGCTATATTGCGCTGGTTCCAAGAGAACCGGCGCGATTTGCCTTGGCGCCAGACCACCGACCCCTATGCCATCTGGCTGAGTGAGGTGATATTACAGCAGACCCGCATTCAGCAAGGACAGGACTATTGGGAACGGTTCATGCAGCGGTTCCCTACAGTGGAAGCATTGGCTGAGGCTACCGAGGATGAGGTGCTTCGGTTGTGGCAAGGACTGGGATACTACAGCAGGGCACGTAACCTACATGCTGCAGCCAGACAAGTGGTGGCAGCAGGACATTTCCCTGATACCCTGGAAGGTATCAAGGCGTTGAAGGGAGTGGGTGACTATACGGCGGCTGCCATTGGATCTATTGCTTTCAACCTGCCTGCAGCTGTGGTGGATGGGAATGTGTATCGCGTATTGGCCCGTCATTTCGGTATTGATACTCCCATCAATACCACTTTGGGAAAAAAGGAGTTCACGGCTCTTGCCCAAGAACTGCTTCCCAACGACCAAGCTTCGGCATTTAATCAGGCTATGATGGATTTCGGTGCCATCCAGTGTACACCACAGTCACCACGCTGCCTTCTCTGTCCGCTGTCCGATACCTGTGAGGCTTTGCGTTCTGGAAGGGTGGGTGTGTTGCCAGTGAAGAATCGTACCATGAAAATCCAGACACGACGGCTTACCTATATATATATAAGGTATAGGGGACAGACGGCCATTCATCGTCGGACGGCTGGTGATATTTGGCAAGGACTATGGGAACCTTGTCTGGTGGAGCAGTCAAAGGAGTCGTTTGCCGAATGGGCAGCACAATACCCTGGTCTGTTGTCGGATGACAACTGCCACTTGGTTCAGAAGGAGGTAAAACATGTGCTTACCCATCGTATCCTGCTTGCTGACCTCTATCTTTGGGAACCGGAGCAGCAACCCCACCTGCCATCAGGTTATCAGTGGGTGGCCGAGGCATCCCTCGACGACTATGCTCTTCCGCGCTTGGTAGAGAAGCTGATCGCTACACTATGACTCGCGATAGAAGTCAAGTGCTTCCTTAATTTCTTCTTTTGAGGCACTTTGGTTGATACGGATGTCACCGATGCCGCCCAACAACGTGAAGTTAATGATTCCCGATGTATTCTTCTTATCGTGCGTCATCAACTCAATCAATGTGTCATAGTCATCACATGTAATAGGGAAAAAGCCATAGTGTTCACGGATGAATCTAACGGTCTGTCGCATCTTGTCGGTGGGGAATCCTGTCTTCACCACCGACAGATACAGCTCGCAGATGATACCGTATGCCACAGCATAGCCGTGAAGGATGGGACGATGAGTCTGGATGGCGAATGATTCAAAAGCATGCCCGATGGTATGTCCTACGTTCAGTGCCTTGCGGATGCCCTGTTCTTTGGGATCTTCTGTGACGATGCGTTCTTTCAATTCCACACTTTGTCTGAGTAGGAGAGCAAACTCTTCACTCTCTACATCCTGTTCCAAACTGAAGTTCAGATGTCCTGCCCACATCTTCTCGTTGGCAATCAGACTGTGCTTGAGCATCTCGGCATAGCCTGAGAGCAGGTTCTCTGTATCGAGTGTTCGGAGGAAACAGGTGTTGAGGATCACGAATCTCGATTCGTTGAACACCCCGATCTCATTTTTCAGCCCATTGAAGTTGATGCCGGTTTTACCACCCACGCTGGCATCGACCATGGCGAGCAGTGTGGTGGGGATGTTGATGAAATTAATGCCGCGCTTGAAGGTAGAGGCCGCAAAGCCTCCTAAGTCGGTAACCATCCCGCCTCCTAAGTTGATAAGCAGGGAATGACGGGTGGCACCGTTCTTCCCCAAGGCTGTCCATACCTGCGCCAGACTGTCAAGGTCTTTATGGGTATCGCTGGCGGGAATGGTGATTACCTGCGCTCCCTTCAGACAAAGGTATGATTGGATAACGGGCCAGCAACAGACGGCAGTCGTCTCATCGGTCAAGACAAAGATCTTGTCGTGATGACACTCTGCGATGGCCATGGCCAGCTCTTCCTGAAGATTCTTGGAAAATATCACTCTCTGCTCCATACTCACGTAATTAAAGATTCGTTTTTGTCATATCTCGCCGATCCTCTTTGACCCAAAGAGAAATGCAACGTTTTCGGGTGCAAAATTAAAGGAAAGTAAGCAAAAAAACAAATTTATTTGCTTTTTTCCGTATTTCTGATTAAACCAATGATTCGATGATTCGTCAAAACAAGCAAAACATTCACACAAAGAAAATGAAAAAATCATTATTACTCATGCTGCTGATGGCGATATCAGCAATCGCAAATGCCCAGAGTAGGATAACGGGCGAAATCACCGACCGTGATACAGAAGAGGGAGTGATGCAAGTGACTGTTCAGTTGCTCAAGACCGATAGTACCTTCGTTGTGGGAACCCTCTCCGACGAGGAAGGTCATTTCAGCCTGGAAGCTCCTGCCGATGGCAAGTACATCGTGAAAATGACTAGTGTGGGCTATAAGCCGCTCACAAAGGATGTTACTGTGAAGGATGGTAAAGATGTGGCTTTAGGACAGATCGTCTTCGGTGCTGATGCCATCATGTTGAAAGGTACCACGGTGACAGGACAGGCTGCGAAGGTGACGGTAAAGAAAGACACCTTTATTTATAATGCTGCTGCCTATCGTACACCGGAGGGTAGTGTGGTGGAGGAACTGGTGAAGAAACTCCCTGGAGCACAGATTGACGATGATGGTAAGATCACCATCAACGGTAAGCAGGTGAGAAAGATCCTCGTGGACGGAAAGGAGTTCATGACGGGTGACACCGAGACGGCACTGAAGAACCTGCCTACATCCATCATCAATAATATCCGTGCCTACGATCAGCAGAGCGACATGGCACGTGTGACGGGTATTCAGGATGGTAACGAAGAGACCGTGCTCGACTTCGGTATCAAACCGGGTATGAACAAGGGATTCTTCGGCAATGCCGACCTCGGTGTGGGAACGAAGAGCCGCTATGCCGAACGACTGATGGCTTCATATCAGAACAGTAATATGCGACTCACTGGTATGCTCAACGCCAACAACACCAACAACATGGGATTCCCCGGTGGTGGCGGCGGTGGCCGATGGGGAGGCCGCAACGGTCTTACCTCCAACAAAATGGCCGGTCTTAACTACAACTTCGCCACCAACGATGAGAAGTTGGAACTGGATGCCAGTCTGCGCTGGAATCACAATGATGGTGATACCTGGTCGAAGAGCACCACAGAGAGCTTTGGTACCAGCATGTTCTCCAACAGACTCAGTCAGAGCTATAACCGTTCCGACAACTATAACTTCCAGATGCGCTTAGAGTGGAAACCCGACGAGATGTGGAACATCATGTTCCGCCCCAACCTGCGTATCTCAAAGAGTGATAATACCAGTGAGGGCAGTTCGTTGACGTTCAACCAGGATCCCTATCTCCATGTGGCAGATCCTTTCTCACAGGCTTCTATCGAACAGCTGGCATCTGATAACCTGATTGTGAACCATCAGGAAAGCAGCTCCTTAGGTACGAACAACAATACGTCTGCCAGTGCGATGTTGCAGGTGAACCGTCGTCTGAGCAACACCGGACGAAATATCACATTCGTGGGTAACGCCAGCTATGGTGATCAGGAAAGCAAGAACCTCTCACTCTCTGAGGTGATCCTCCATCAGTATAAGGTTGCATCAGGCGACTCTACTTACTATACCAACCGCTATAACCTCACTCCGACAAAGAACTGGAGCTACTCGGGACAGCTTACTTATAGTGAGCCCATTGCCGACCGCACCTACCTGCAGTTCAGCTATCAGTATAGATATAGCTACAACAAGAGCGACCGCTCCACCTACGACTATAGTTTGGTGCCCAACTTCTATAACAGTTCGATGGCCCCTGTCTATGGTGGCTTTAACAACTACCTCTCACATGTGGCCGACCCGTTCAGCAACGACTACTACAATCTGGGACTGAGCCGCTTCTCCGAGTATAAGAACTATATCCATGAGTTCAACCTGATGTTCCGTAGAATTCGCGACACCTATCAGCTGAATGCCGGTGTGATGCTCCAGCCGCAGCGCTCGAAGTTCATTCAGGACTATCAGAACATTCATACGGATACAGCACGCAACGTGTTCAACGTAACACCGACGATCGATTTCCGCTATCGCCCGAACGACCTGACTCAGCTCCAGCTGACCTATAGGGGATCTACCTCGCAGCCGCAGATGAGCGACCTGCTCGATATCACCGACGACAGCAATCCGTTGAACATCACTAAGGGTAACCCCGGACTGAAACCGTCGTTCACCAATAGTCTCCAGTTGTTCTACAACACCTACATGCAGAGCCACATGCGATCCATCATGGTGTTTGGTAACTATAGCAATACCCGAAACTCTATCTCGAATATGGTGACTTACGACACGAAAACCGGTGGACAGACAACTCGTCCTGAAAATATCAACGGAAACTGGAATGCCAGCATGGGCTTGATGTTCAATACGTCTATCGACAGCGTCGGAGTGTGGAACGTGAATACTTTCACTATGATGAACCACAGCAATAATGTGGGCTACATGTTCGACAATCAGAAAAAAACATCGGTGAAGAATACAACTCGTAACACCATGTTGATGGAACGCCTGCAGGGAAGTTACCGCAAGGATTGGTTCGAACTGGCCATCGACGGCTCTGTCAACTATACACATGCCCGCAACGAATTGCAGAGCCAGAGTGACCTCGATACTTGGCAGTTCTCATACGGTGGATCTATCAACATCTTTGCACCTTGGGGCACCAGCCTCTCTACCGACTTGCATAACCAGAGCCGCAGAGGATACAATGATAGTTCAATGAATACCAACGAACTTGTCTGGAATGCACAGATCTCACAGGGATTCCTGAAAGGAAACGCACTCACCGTGTCACTCCAGTTCTATGATATCCTGCACGAGATGAGTACATATTCTCGCTCTATCACTGCCATGCAGCGCAGCGATACGGAGTATAACAGCATCAACAGCTATGCCATGCTCCATGTGATCTACCGTATCAATGCCTTCGGTGGACGCCAGAACCGACAGATGATGCGCGGTATGGGCGGCTTCGGTGGCCCGGGTATGGGCATGCCTGGCGGCGGTGGTCGCGGTGGCCGTGGCGGTGGTGGCTTCGGCGGTGGTCGTGGAGGCGGCTTTGGTGGCGGCTTCGGCGGCGGAAGAAGATAAATGAAAATAAAAAGATAAATAACTTATATCAACTATTCACAATCGAGAATCTATAACAACAAGACAGGGTGGTACTTCGGTGCCACCCTGTTTTTTATACCTGCATATTTCCATAAAAGACTGTTTTTATCCCCTTAAGTGTTTATAAAAGTTAATTATTGGCACTATTATAGTCGAAAATAGTTAAATCGTTTTTTTTTTTGCAAAAGTTTGTATCTTTGCACCGAGTTAATTAATAGCTCTCTTTTGAGAGTTTATTGTTATGTTTTATGTTAATTTGAGGTGTTTCGTCTGCGAGAGATCATAAGCACCTGCAATTTGGTTTACGGCGCTCAGTCGCGAGACAGCGGCGCCTTTTTAATGAAACCAGAATCGATCAGTGGAAACTGTGTGCGCCAACAACTGAAAATAAGTAGCATCTTCCCTGATCAATACAGCATAACGAGTCGCATATTGGACTAAACAACCCCATTAGCGGCAAGATATAGGGAGTTATTCATAATATTATTAACATAATTAATTTAAGTGACAATGAAAAAGTATTTTCTTTTAGTGTTTTTTTGCGCATTGACCACAATAGGGGCCAACGCCGTTGTTTGGCCTGGTGATACAGGTAATGATCCAATTGAAGGCTTGCGCATTTATGATGATGGTAATGGAACTCAATATATTGAGGTGACAGAGCCAGATGCTTTATTTAATCTGTATGCATCTTATAAAGACGATGATGGACTGATCGGTTTGGGACAAGATGAATGCAAAAAGCTTAAGTTAATCGGTGACTTTTCCGACTTAGATTTGACGACTCTATTTGTGAATGAGAGTACCGGATTTTGGAATAATTTCACAGAGCTTGATGCATCCGAGATGAATTATGTCGGTGATGAGGAGGACGGTAGTGAACTTCTTTTTTTCCCAACATGGAAACAGGTTAAGAAAATTACTTTCCCTAAATCTATAACAGTTATTCCAGAAGGTCTTTATGGAGATTCTAATGATGGAGCGTCTTTTCTGCTTGAAGAGATAATAATCCCAGATCTCGATACCGATAATGTGGTTTTGGGTAGGCAGGTTTTTAGAGGCTTGACAAATCTTCAAAAAGTTACAATTGGAACTGGTATAACAAAAATCGAGAACCAGACTTTTGGTGGATGTACAAGTCTTACAGAAGTTGATATGCATTATGGTATTAAGGAAATTAGCAAAAGCGCATTCTTTGGCTGCACCTCATTAAAAGAAGTCGTTCTGCCAGAGGGCTTAGAGACAATAGGTGAACAGGCATTCATGAACACTGATATCGAGGCTATCCGTTTACCGTATTCCTTAAAGAATATTTTAGGTGCGGCTTTTGAGAACTGCAATTCTCTTAAGGAAATTGTTATTCCTGAGGGAGTAGAACTGATAAAAGGGTCTGCTACAGGAGAGAATCAAGTTCAAGGAGCTTTCAATGGTTGTCACAACTTAACCGATGTTTATGTGTTAGGAAATACAAGATGTGAGTCTGGAGCTTTTAACGGTTTTGATATTAACAAGTTTGTTTTTAAAGATAATAATGACGGTACTATAGATCGTCTGGATTGGGAGGGTGATGACGGTGACTCCCAGCATCATCCCGCTATTTTGCATGTAAACGAAGATATTTACGAGGATGCATTGAATCGCATTATACCTTGGGGAGTAAAATGGTTTGAGGAAGGGTGTCCTGAACCCTATACTGGAGATCCTTTTTTTGAAGAATTCCATACTTCTACTGGGGAATTGTATATGGATTATGTGTTTTCATCAGAATGGTTTGTTAAAGCAGAAGATGGAAATGTGTATCTAAAAAAAGAGGGCCCTTTTTTTACGAATGAACCTTGGAGAGTTTTATCCAGTGATTATGCCGGATGGCAACAGTTTATGTTAGCAGGAAAGGTGAAGACAGAAAAGATATGGCCTGATAATAGAATGGTTGACGATAAATGGTATTCAATGTGTTTCCCATTCCCTATGTCTAAGATACAATTAGAGACCGCTTTTGGTGCTACTGTTGAAGTGTGTGAGTTCAGTGGTGTGGATATACAGGAAAAGGGTAATAAGAAACTGATAACCCTGAAGTTCAAACGACCTGTTACTGAAACGGTGGCTCATAGGGCTTATATGATCCATCCGGGATTCCACAATGCGGAGAGTGGAACAGGGACAATAACCAATACAATTGTAGGTGTCCAGTTTGCTAATAACTTTACCAAAGCCATTGTGGAAAAGAATGCAGCAGAGCTGACAACGGATGAACAGACTGTTATCGGCGGATTAAGAACTGCTCTTACCGCTCAGCAGACGGACATTACAGAAGGTGGTGTCACCTATACCTTCAAGGGAAGTTACTTTAAAGATGAGAAACTGCCAAAGTTCACATACTATTGGTGGCCTGGTGGTGATGGTTGGGAAGCCAGTTTCTATAAGACCATGACTGATGGTGCAGTATCTTGGTCTCCCTACACATCTGTAGTGCTGTGTGACAAGGACAACCATGCCTCTAATGCCAAGATGGTGTACTATATCGAAACTGAGGACGATCTGTTTGAGATCAATGAGGAGCAACTGGGTATAGCTACTGCAATCACTAAACCATCAACTACGAAGGATAGTGCTACTGTGTTCGAGGGTAAGGTGATGAATTTGAGCGGACAGGTGGTGGCTGATTCCACAGACGGTATTAATGGTCTCCCCAAGGGCATTTATGTGGTGAATGGTAGAAAGTATGTTGTTCGTTAAATGGTTATGAGTTATGAAAAGAATCTATATCAAGCCAGAAGTAGAGACATCTTCCTTGCTCTTCGAGAGTTATTTCTGTGCTAAGTCAACCGATGGTTGGGATCTTGGTACAGAAGGGGGAGAAAATGAAGAGGATGGCCCCATTGGAGGAGGCGGTACAACAGGTCCAAGTCACACAGGATCAAAGGAGAATACTTGGGACTTGTGGGATGACGGCGATTTCTTCTCCTTGTGGGATGAATAAGCCGAAAACACTATTATATTACAAAACTTGAGTTAATTATGTGAGGAAGGGGTGCACCGCGAGGTACACCCCTTTTTAATAAACTCACACAGAGTCAGTAGAGTCAACGGAGTGAGCGCAAGGAACGATAAAGTCACATGTGGCTTCTCTGCTGGCTCTGATGACTCTGTGTGAGTATAATAATTGCTTTCTAAGCACGCCGCAAGCGAACATTCTCATTTGTTAATTGTTAAATTTTTGAACTATCTTGACGAATTAACTTCGTTTAACGTGCGAGAATCGCGTTTTGAGAACCAACCGCCCTCTCGGTCGTAAAAACGCAAATCTGGAGAGGTTTGGTAAAGCGTTGATAATGAGCGTATTAGTAAAATCCAACATTTTAACTCACAAAAATATAGTCTTTAGCACCCAAAAACATAGTGTTTTTGGGGCAAAAACATAGTACTTTTGGGTCAAAAAGACTATATTTTCTTCGTGGGGGATGCCCTTACGGGCAGAAATCGAACAAAATCTAAACAAAATCAAACAATTCAAAGGTACAGAATATAGACTATGTTTTCTTCTTGGGGGTGCCCTTACGGGCAGAAATCCTACAAAATCTATCCAAAATCTTACAAATAAACTGTGCAAAATCCTAAATATTTCTGTGGCATTGATTTATTCTATTATGGGTACATTTTGTTTGATTTTGTTTAGATTTTGTTCGATTTCTCGCCGAAGGCGATCCAAAGAATTCCCCCAAAGCGAAAACCTCGGTTTTTCGAAGGGATGTCATCTACGGGTCGTTCCCATCGGCGTTTACACCCGTTCCATTCGGCGTTAACACTCGTTCCGCCGTCACCTATAAGAGTAAACAGACGGCGGAACGAGTCGTAACAGACGGCGGAAAGAGAGTAAGGAGAGGCTGGAACGGATCGAATCAGACTCTACGTAAACGTTACTTAGACTCTACGTTGACTTATACTGATATAGGTAGACACATTTAGTAACAATTAAATGTGTATTATTATGAGAAAAAGTCCAACGAAGTACAGCGAAGAGGATCGTTTAAACTATCTTCGTCTGTATCATGAGTCAGGAATGAGCAAGCGCAGTTTTTGCAATCGTCATGGCATTTATCATGCCTTGCTATATTCTTGGCTGAAGAAGTACGAATGTGAAAAGAAATCAGTACCTTTGCCAGCAGAACCAGAAGTGACGGATATGGCAAACCGCAGCAAGGAAGACTACAAGCAGGAGATTGCGGCGTTAAGGAAGCGCAATCGTGAACTTGAGAAGGCGTTGGAGTTCTCCCGTCTGGAGACTCTTGCGCGTGACATGATGATAGACAAGGCCGAGGAGTATTTCGACATTCCAATCCGAAAAAAATCTGGGGCCAAGTAGCAACGGGACTGGTCGGCGGGCGCGGCCTGAAGGTCGCCCTCGTCGTCCGGCTATTTGGCCATTGCCGTCAGGCCTTCTACCAGTCGAAGGC
>DETG01000132.1:887-1144 GCA_002361535.1 Prevotella sp. UBA3294 | reverse complement strand
TGCCGTCAGGCCTTCTACCAGTCGAAGGCTGACATTGAGAGGGAGGTGGCTCATGAGCGTAAGGTCATAGATGCAGTCAGGGAAATCCGCTCGGAGGATCCCGGCATCGGCGGCTACAAGCTGTGGCTGATGCTCATAGCGATGTTCGGGCGCGACTTCGTGCCTGGGCGTGACCGCTTCTTTGTGCTGATGCGCCGCAAGGGGCTGATGCTTCCCAAGCCGAAGCCCCGCCACACGACGAACTCCAACCACCGCTA
>DETG01000132.1:0-845 GCA_002361535.1 Prevotella sp. UBA3294 | reverse complement strand
CGCTACCACAAGTACAAGAACCTGACAAGGGGCTTTGTCCCGACCGCAGCCAACCAGCTTTGGGCTGCCGACATCACCTACATCGCCCTGGCAGGCGGCGACGTGTGCTACCTGCACCTGATCACCGACACCTACTCGCACAAGATTGTCGGCTGGGCTCTGGCCAGGACACTCAAGGCAGCCATCTCCATGGAGGCACTGAGGATGGCCGTCAATCAGGCCGTAGCCATGTCTGGCAGCGAAGTCCTCAAGGGACTCGTCCATCACTCCGACCGTGGCGTGCAGTACTGCTGCGATGCCTACGTAGCCATGCTCAAGGCGTATGGAATCACCATCTCCATGTGCGAGGACTACTGTCCCACCGACAATGCCATCGCCGAGAGCGTCAACGGGAAAATAAAGGTGGAATGCGTCTACCGGCAGAAGTGCTTCAACTCCTTTGAGCATGCCGGCAGGGTGATAGAACGCTACATCCACTTCTACAACGACCGACGGCTGCACATGAGCATCGGATACAAAACGCCGACAGCAGCGCATCTGGAGCAGGGAGAGCAGAAAAGGATGTGGAAAAACAGAATTTATCCTAAAAAGCAGACAGGGAATGAAAATAATGTCGTATCTTTGCCGAGCCGAACAGACAGCCCGGGCTCTGCGTGTCCAGCATGACTGGAGTGTCAACAAAAGCAGCACAGCTTTTCGCCCCATGTCTATTGATTCAGTACGACTCCAAAACAACTGTCTACTGTTTCAGCTAATGAAGAGAAAAAGTGTCTAGTGAAATCAGGATAAGTCAAAAGGCACTGACTTTTGCGAAATAGTCAGTGCTTTAGGAAAAATAGTCAGTG
>DETG01000070.1:3638-5408 GCA_002361535.1 Prevotella sp. UBA3294 | reverse complement strand
ACTAACAAACTGGGTAATATTGCCAAGAATAATCTGGCATGGTCAGTCCAGTTGGAACATACTGTTGTTGACTATCAAGGACATGTTCTGCTATTCATACGCATTCCAGAACAGACAAACAAACCTATCTATCTTCGCGGAAAGGACATCTACGAAGCGTATATCCGTTCGGCAGGGCATACTGTCAAGATGTCGAAAGAACAGGTGCATGAATTAATAGCCCAATCTCACGGACTTTCATTCGAGGACAGAGTGGCGAAAAGTGGCGTAAACATGGAAGAGATAGAGAATCTGCTGGATTGTCAGAAGATGTTTGAACTACTGGGCAAAACGATTCCTTCAGATAAGCATCAAAAGATGAAACTGATGGAAGAGTATGGGGTGATAACTGAAAGGGATGACCTGTATGATATTCTGAATCTTGGCGCGATTCTCTTTGCTAAACAGATAAAGGACTTCCCAACCCTCAAGGGAAAAGAAATAATAGTAAGACGGTATCAAGGCACAAACAATCGTATCTTGTCATTAGAGTATATATGCCAGACAGGCTACGCTATAGGGTTTAAGGACTTGGTGGATTTCATCAGCAAGAACACAAGCACTGAGAGCATTGAGATACGGCGCGAGGCGATTCCCTCATATCCCATTGTGGCTATAAGAGAACTTACGGCCAACATGATGGTTCATCAAGATACAGCAGTCAAGGGAATGCCTCTGACGATAGAGATCTTTACAAACAGACTAACTTTTACGAATCCAGGATCCTCGCTGAATGATGTGAATCGTCTGATAGACCTACCGCCTCACTCCCGCAACGAGTCTATGGCACAGATGATGCTCCTGATGGATATGTGTGAAAGACGAGGCAGTGGGATAGACCGGGCAACGGATGCCATCAGTAGGATGAAACTACCAGCATACAAGGCACAAAGTGGTGACGACTTCACACGAATAACGCTATTCCCCAAAAAGAAGGTAAGTGAGATGACCAGAGAAGAACGTATCGCTGTTTGCTATCAGTATACGTGTCTGTTGTATGAAGACGGTCAGGCCATAAACAATCAGACTGTACGTGAGCGTTTCAACTTAAACAAGAACCAGACGGTGATGGCTTCACGTATCCTTGCAGATACTCTTGAAAGTGGCCTAATAAAGATGAAAGACCCTGAAACAGAGTCTAAAAGATATTCATCTTATATTCCCTATTATGGGTGAGCCTTATTTTCACGCGAATCCACACCAAGGCAAAACGTACTGAATATCAATTATTTCCAATTTTCACGCGAAACCACCAGCCTCATAACAAAGTCTATCTTCCAATTATCTGCAGGGTCTTGCAGAAATTGGAAGATAGATAGATTCCTTACTTTCTTAACTGTTTCTTGATGCTGTCAGACTCACGCATCAGCCGTTGGCCTTCCTGCTCCCGCTGTTGTGCTGCTACTTCCATTTGGTGGCGGCGACGAATGGAATCCTCATAGTTAATGACGAACTGCTGGCACTGGTGGATGCTGTCCTCGTTGCCAGTCCATACGTTACGTTCCAACCATATAACATTTGCGTTGGTAGCTGGCAAGGTAGCACGTAAGGCACGGTACTTCCAGTCGCTTAATTCAAGGCGGTCAATCTCCTTTGACTGGTCGTAGATTTGGACTGTCAAGAAGAAGATAAGGAAGAAAAGGACGATGCTGACAACCACTAACCACCATGTATTTGTAGTCAGACTCCCAAGACAGTCTCGCGGATTACGGATAAGAAACCTAACTACTT
>DETG01000070.1:0-3618 GCA_002361535.1 Prevotella sp. UBA3294 | reverse complement strand
GCTTTCAGCCTAAAACTGAACTTCCTCATTTTTCCCCGTCTTGCCTTTATTTCAGGCTGAATTGCGTTAATCTTCCAAAATCGCTTCCGCATGTCAGCCTTTTTTCGTAACTTTGCAACATCATCAATACTCGTTATTATGGCAAAAGTATATCAATTCATGGCAAACGGCTTCGAGGATATCGAGGCACTGATACCCGTAGATGTGTTGCGACGTGGTGGCGTTGACATTCAAACCGTGAGCATCACAGACAGTAATATCGTGACATCGGCACACGGCGTACAGATGGTGACCGACTTGACATTTGACGAGGCGGATCTTTCTGATGCCGATCTGCTGATGCTCCCCGGCGGTATGCCCGGAGCAACCAACCTGAATGCCCACGAAGGACTGAAGAAAGCATTGGTGGCGCAGGCTGAGGCGGGAAAGATGGTGGCTGCTATCTGTGCTGCTCCCTTGGTGCTGGGCGGCTTAGGCATTCTGAAAGGCAAGCGTGCCACCTGCTATCCCGGCTTCGAGCAGACCTTAGACGGTGCTACTTATACCGCCGACCTATGGACCATCGACGGGAATATCATCACAGGTGAAGGACCGGCAGCTGCTCTGCCCTATGCCTATTCGCTGCTGGCACTTTTAGTCAGTGAGGAGAAGGCCGCCGAAGTGGCAGAGGGCATGCGCTACCTGCATCTGATGGAGGCAAGGATGATGTAAGGACAGTGCTATGGACTTTGCGATTATTTTAGCTGGAGGTAAGGGATTGCGCATGGGAACGGATATTCCGAAGCAATTCCTGCCTATCGGAGGCATGCCTGTGCTGATGCGCACGATACGTCGGTTCCATGAGTATGATGCCTCCCTGCGTATCATCCTCGTACTGCCTAAGGCACAGCAGGACTATTGGAAACAGCTGTGCGAGAAGTATCAGTTCGAGGATGACTATGCCGTGGCGGATGGCGGGGTTACACGTTTCCACTCCATCAAGAGCGGACTCCAGCTTATTCCCGATGAAGAACAAGGGGTGGTGGCGGTGCACGACGGCGTGCGCCCCTTCCCTGCGGTGGAAGTGATACACGACTGCTATGAAGCTGCACGACAGACAGGTGCAGCCATCCCCGTGATTCCTATCGTGGAGACTGTCAGAAAACTGGAATCAGAGCATTCCCATACTGTACCCCGCGATCATTACCGTTTGGTGCAGACACCACAGGCCTTCGACATCCAACTTCATAAAAGAGCCTATGCTCAGGAGTATAACGACGGTTTCACCGATGATGCATCGGTGGTGGAGAGCTTAGGACATCCCATCACCCTGGTGAACGGTAACCGTGAGAATATCAAGATTACCACTCCTTTTGATCTGATTGTGGCCGAGGCGATCCTCAGCACACTTCCATAGGCTTCTCCTCATTTTTCATCTCTCATCTCTCATCTCTCATCTTTCATCTTTTATCTTAAACGATGTACGACATTCTCCATCAAGATATCCAATACATCCCGGGCGTGGGACCCAAACGGAAGGAGATACTCAGTAAGGAACTGGGTATCACTACCGTTGGCGATCTGCTGGAGTACTACCCGTATAAATATGTGGATAGGAGTAAGATATACAAGGTGAGCGAACTGTCGGGAGAGATGCCCTTCGTGCAGGTCAAAGGGAACATCCTCAGCTTTGAGGAGTTTGACATGGGACCGCGGAAGAAAAGGGTGGTGGCCCACATGACCGATGGTACAGGAATCGTTGACTTGGTGTGGTTCATGCATGCCCAGCAGATCACCAAGAACTACAGGGTGAACACTGAGTATGTCGTCTTCGGCAAGCCCACCATTTATAATGGCCGTTACCAGTTTGCTCATCCAGAGATGGAGAAAGCCGCTGATATCCAACTGTCGGAGATGGGAATGCAACCCTATTACATGACCACCGATCGGATGAAGAAGGCGGGTATCACCTCACGTACTGTGGAGAAGATCACCAAGAGCATGCTGGAACGTCTCACGGAGCCTTTGCCCGATACATTGCCCCCCTTTATCGTGAACCGACTGCGCCTGGTATCCCGAGACACGGCTTTCCGACATATCCACTACCCCAAGACTGCCGATGAAATGAGTCATGCACGGGTACGACTGAAGTTCGAAGAGCTGTTCTACGTGCAGCTGAACATCGTGCGCTATGCCAGTGATCACCGCAGGAAATTCAGAGGGTATGAGTTCCGGCATGTGGGAGAGATATTCAATGAGTTCTACCAACATCATCTGCCTTTCCCCCTGACAGGAGCTCAGAAACGGGTGATCCGGGAGATCCGTGCCGATATGGGCAGTGGACGGCAGATGAACCGACTGTTGCAGGGAGATGTAGGATCGGGCAAGACCCTGGTGGCCCTGATGTCGATGCTTATCGCCCTCGACAACCGTTTCCAGGCGTGTATCATGGCTCCTACGGAAATCCTTGCCGAGCAGCACCTTGCCACCATCCGTGAGTTCTTAGGCGACATGCCTGTGCGGGTGGAGCTTCTTACAGGTATCGTGAAAGGGAAGAAACGGCGGGAGGTGCTGCAGGGCATCGCTGATGGTAGTGTGCAGATCCTCGTGGGCACCCATGCTGTGATCGAAGAAACAGTGCAGTTCCTTCGTTTAGGATTCGTAGTGGTGGATGAGCAGCACCGTTTCGGTGTGGCGCAACGGGCAAAGCTGTGGAGCAAAAGTCAGAACCCGCCGCATGTGCTGGTGATGACTGCCACTCCCATTCCTCGTACGCTGGCGATGACGATCTACGGCGATCTTGATGTGAGCGTGATCGATGAACTGCCCCCGGGAAGGAAACCCGTAGTGACAGTACACAAATACGACAACCAGATGACGAGTCTGTATCAGGGCATCCGACAGCAGATCCTACAAGGACGACAGGTATATATCGTTTTCCCGCTCATTAAAGAGAGTGAGCGCATAGACCTGAAGAATCTGGAGGAGGGCTTCGAAGCTCTGCGGCAGGTGTTCCCGGAGTTTAGACTGAGTAAGGTGCACGGACAGATGAAACCGGCAGACAAAGAGGAGGAGATGCAACGCTTTGTGAGGGGTGAGACGCAGATCCTGGTGGCTACGACCGTTATTGAGGTGGGGGTCAATGTGCCCAACGCCTCGGTCATGGTGATCTTAGATGCCCAGCGCTTCGGCCTCTCCCAGCTGCACCAACTGCGCGGAAGGGTAGGGCGAGGGGCCGACCAGTCGTATTGTATCCTGGTGACGAATCACAAGCTAAGTAAGGAGACTGCCATGCGTATCGATATCATGTGCGACACTAACGATGGCTTCCAGATAGCGGAGGCTGACTTGAAGCTGCGCGGACCTGGTGACTTGGAGGGGACACAGCAGAGCGGTATGGCATTCGACCTGAAGATTGCCGATATTGCCCGCGATGGACAGATCGTGCAGCTCGCCCGTGACGAGGCGCAGCGTATCATCGAGGATGATCCGCTGTGCCAGAAAAACGAATATCAAATGCTGTGGAGCCGTCTTGCCGAATTGCGCAAGACGAATATCAACTGGGCCGCCATCTCATAGCCTATGGATGACTGGCACTTTCTTCATTCCGAATCTTTTTTATTACTGTCCGCTAAACCA
>DETG01000075.1 GCA_002361535.1 Prevotella sp. UBA3294 | reverse complement strand
ATGGTTTAGCGGACAGTAATAAAAACAAGTAAGTATTTGATGGTGGCTATCGCTACCGCCCTTCTCTATCTCTTGACCTGCTGGACGACCAGCCTCTCCTTGGTTCTTACCGGTTGGATGGCAACCCTCTGCTTCGCAGTGTTTACCTGGTTTGTCTTACAGTGGCTGAAGCCATCGGTGTCGGAGGGAATCATGGTCATCATGGATATGATGGTTGTCCTGCTCGTGGTGTCGCTTGTCTTCGTCTTTGTCGTATGGAGAAACTTCCTTCCGATGTTCCCGGCGGTACTGGCCATGATAGCGGCCTCGCTGACGGCTGTGGTTTACTGGAACAGACATGTTGTGGAGGTGGTGCTGGCACTGCTCATTCTCCTGTTCTTTAATACCCTTGGTCATGACGTATGGATCAGCATGGTAGGTCATTAATGCGCATTTTATGGGATGAAAGGTTTGTCATATCACAAAAAAACACTATATTTGCAAGAAAAATATAGTGGATAGTGATGAAATGCTTATTCTCAGAACTGGTACTCCTGGTGATGTCACTGGCTGCCATTGCTCAGCAGCCCATGGTGCTGCAATATGACCGGCCGGCACGTTACTTTGAGGAGTCGTTGCCCATCGGGAACGGAAAGATAGGCGCTCTGCTCTATGGTGGGGCGAATACGGACTCTTTGTATCTGAACGATATCACCTTGTGGACAGGACAGCCCGTTGACCGTAACGAGGATGCGGGGGCTTCCCAATGGATCCCTAAGATCAGACAGGCATTGTTCGAGGAGGACTATGCCTTGGCAGATTCGTTGCAACACTATGTACAGGGACATAACTCACAGTTCTACCAGCCGTTGGGCATGCTGTATATCGATGACTGCAACAAAGGGGCCATCGAAGGCTACTATCGTACACTGAGTCTCGACAGTGCTGTGGCACAGATGATCTACATGCGTGACGGCGTGCGCTATCAGCGCGAATATCTGGCATCGAATCCCGACAAGATGATTGCTGTGCGACTCTCTGCCAATCAAGGAAAGGCAATCAATGTCAACCTCAGACTCACCTCGCAGGTGCCTCATCATGTCAAGGCCAGTCAGAACCAGCTGACCATGCTGGGACATGCCATTGGTGACGAGAAGAACAGCATCCATTTCTGCTCCATCCTGCGTGTCGTGAACAAGGGGGGCAGCGTGACGGTATCCGACAGTACCTTACAGCTGCGGGCAGTGGATGAGGCTGTTCTGTATTTTGTGAATGCCACCAGCTTCAACGGCTACGACAAACATCCGGTCAGTGAGGGAGCCGACTATATCAACGATGCGGCAGACATGGCCTGGCATTTAGTGAACTATACGTGGCCGCAATTGCGGGAGCGGCATATCAACGACTACCGGCAGTTCTATTCGAGGGTGCAGTTGGAATTAGGCGAACGCACGGAACAGACGGTGGCGGGGCGCACCTTCAGCCTTTCCGACGACTATGAGTCGGAAGCCATGACCACTGACGAACTTCTCAAAGCCTACAGCAACGGCCATCAGAGTACTTACTTGGAGACGCTCTACTTCCAATACGGGCGTTATCTGCTCATCAGCTGCTCACGCACACCGGGCGTTCCTGCGAACCTGCAGGGACTGTGGACCCCGCATAAATGGTCACCGTGGCGCGGCAACTACACCGTGAACATCAACTTAGAGGAGAACTACTGGCCCGCCTTCACGGCCAATCTCGCTGAGATGGCTGTGCCGTTGGATGATTTCATCAAGGCACTCTCGGAGAACGGACGATATACGGCGAAGAATTACTACGGGATTGACCGTGGCTGGTGCAGCAGTCATAACTCGGATATCTGGGCTATGACGAATCCAGTGGGTGAGAAGAATGAGAGTCCGATGTGGGCCAACTGGAACATGGGAGGCGCATGGCTGGTGAACACGTTGTGGGAGAGATTCCTGTTCACGCAGGATAAGAAATACCTTGAAGAGGTGGCTGCGCCGTTGATGACAGGGGCTGCTGCGTTCTGCACCGACTGGCTCATAGAGAATCCCAAGAAAAAGGGTGAGCTGATCACGGCACCCAGCACCTCTCCAGAGAATGAATACGTCAACGACAGGGGATATCATGGTGTGACCTGTTATGGCGGCACTGCCGATCTGGCCATCATCCGAGAACTACTGCTGAACTGCCATGCCGCCAGTTCGGTGTGCGGCACTGCGATTCCTGCATACAAAAATACTGTAGAACGTCTCCATCCTTATACCATCGGTCGGCAGGGAGACTTAAACGAATGGTACTACGACTGGAATGACAGAGATCCACACCATCGCCACCAGAGTCACCTGATAGGACTGTACCCGGGATGTCACCTGACACAACCTGAACTGCAGGAGGCTGCCCGCCAGACGCTTATCCAGAAAGGTGACGAGACGACAGGATGGAGCACGGGATGGCGCATCAACTTGTGGGCACGGCTACACGATGGGGAGAAAGCCTATCAGGTCTATCGCCGTCTGCTCAGGGCGGTGGCACCAGAAGGTGACCGTTCGCCCGACTATCATCATGGGGGCGGTACCTATCCCAACCTCTTTGATGCTCATCCGCCTTTCCAGATCGATGGGAACTTCGGTGGTACCGCGGGTGTCTGTGAGATGCTGCTGCAGAGCCGGTACGATGCGTTGTCTAAACAGTGCTCTATCGAGTTGCTGCCCGCTCTGCCCAGGGCATGGTCATCAGGACGAGTTTCAGGACTTTGTGCCCGGGGAGGCTACGAAATATCGATGAGGTGGCGTGATGGAAAGATGGTGGAAGTGACTGTGTTCAACCGATCCGGTGGGAATATTCCCATTACGCTCTCTTGTCATGGGATAACCCATACGTTAAAGATCAAACAAGGAAAATCTAAGACCATCCGCTCATGGAACGTATCAGAATGATTGAACTCTCCATTGCCGGAGCCAGGAAGGTGTATCACGGCAGTTACATCGAGGACAGAATTCTCCTCATTGACGAGTTTGCTAACCTGCCATTGCCTGAAGAACCCCGCAGGGCAAAATGTATTGTCTTGGGACTGTGCCTGCATGGGAAGGCGCAGTATTCTGTGGATACTGAGGATCACAATGTGCGGGCGAACGATGCGATCCTGATCAGTGAAGGGCAGATCATTGACAACTATATGCTCAGTCCTGACTTCAGTGGCATCGGTATTCTGATCTCTGCAGATTTCTTCAGTGAGATTATCAAAGGGGTGCACGAACTGTCTTCCCTGTTCCTCTTCTCTCGTACACATCCTGTCTTCAGTCTTAACAACGAGGAGGTGGAAACCATCAAGATGTATTTCATGGCCATCAAACAGAAGGTGGATGATGTCGGGCACCATTTCCGTACTGATGTGGTGCGCTCGATCATGATGACTATGATCTACGACCTGAGTAATGCCATCTACCGTTTACAGACGAATAACGATAAGCGTCAAACGCGTGCAGAGGCGATTTTCACCTCTTTCATCCAGTTGGTGGAACGGAATTTCCGTGTTGAGCGTCGGGTGGGATGGTATGCCGAACAACTCTGTATTACACCGAAATACTTATCTGAAACGGTGAAACAGGTGAGCAGACGCACACCCAACGAGTGGATTGATAATTATGTGACCCTTGAAGTAAGGGTGCTCCTGAAGAACAGTACGATGAGCATCAAGGAGATTGCTCAGACATTGAATTTCCCTAACCAGAGCTTCCTTGGAAAATTTTTCAAAGAACATGTAGGGATGAGCCCTTCCGACTATAGGAAAAATTGAATCATGAAAGAATGGAAGGGTTGAAGAATTGACAATGTATGGGGTGAGAGGAGAGACTATTGCGATGAGGAAGAGGAGAGCTGGGATGCTAACTCGCAGAGCTCCTCATACCACTCCTTCCCGAAACGTTGAATCAATGGCCTTTCCAAGAAACGATAAACGGGGATCTGCAGTTCTTCCCCTTTCCTTCGTGCACTCTGACAGATCGTCCAGCGGTTGTAATTCAGTCCTACCGTTCCGTTGCTGAATTGCTTCACACGGATAGGATATAATGCGCAACTGATGGGCTTGACGAAATGAGAGAGACCGCTGCGGTGAGCTCGTTCGAGAGCACAGAGACAGCAGTTGTGGATGACCTTTCCGTCTATGGAGATATCGCCATAGCAGGTGAACACACAGTCTTTCCCGTTCACGATACTCGTCACCAAGTCACCTTCCTCATCCGTGTAGGCAACTCCTTGCCGATCGATCACAGCCTGTGCTGAGGCTGACAGATGATGCCACGCTGTATCCAAGACATTCTCTATCTCCATCACTTCGTCGATTGTGACAGGAGCACCAGCATCTCCTTCTACACAACAGGCACCTTTACATTCGCTCAGGTCACAGCAGAAATACTCGGTAATGATGTCACTCGACAACAAAACGTCACCGACTTGTATGATTGGTGGAATTTTGTTCACTTGATACTTTTACTCTACGAATTAGACGAATTAGACGAATGAGGCAACTCCCATAGCCAAATGCCTTTTAACTTTCTCTACCATTGTATCGGTTCAACGCCGTTTTGTTCGAGATATGCGTTACACTGAGAGAAATGATGATTGCCGAACCATCCACCCCGGTTGGCACTCAAGGGAGAAGGATGGACGGATTCCAAAACGAGATTCTCTTCTTTGTTGATCATATATGCCTTGCCACGGGCGTAACCGCCCCAGAGCATATACACAAGATGGCTGCGTTGTGCGGCCAGGGCTTTGATGGCCGCATCGGTGAAGGTCTGCCATCCTAAACGGGCATGACTGTTTGCCTGATGTGCCCTCACCGTGAGGGTGGCGTTGAGGAGCAGCACTCCCTGTCTGGCCCAGCGTGTCAAGTTACCACTTACGGGTATTGGCGTACCGAGATCGTCTTGGATCTCCTTGAAGATATTCTGCAGAGACGGCGGGAACAACACACCGTCCTGCACAGAGAAACTCAGTCCGTGGGCCTGTCCTGGCTCATGGTAGGGATCTTGTCCGATAATCACTACCTTCACCTGATCGAAAGGACACAGGTTGAAGGCATTGAAAATGAGGGAGCCTGGAGGATAGCAGGTGCCCTGACGGTATTCCTGACGCACGGCATCTGTCAGCAGGGTGAAGTATGGCTTCTCAAACTCTTCGCGAAGGTGAGCTTTCCACGAGGCTTCTATCTGTACGTCCATGGTATCTTACTTCATCAGGTTCCCTAAGATGTCGCGGGTCAGCTCCTTGGTGATGGTGCGGGTGGCAGCAGATGTAGCATTCTTCACCACCTTCTCCTTGGCAGAGGTCTTACTCTTGGAGGTCTTTCCCGACACCTTATTACTTACATAGGTACCGAGGATGGTGGCTAAGGTGGAGGTGACGGCAGTCATCACCGCTTTCCACACTTTACTCATCATTCCGGCTTTCTTCTTGCCTTTAGCCTCTTTCTCTTCTTCTTTCTCTGCAGCCTTCTCCTCTTCTTCCTGTGCGGTAATGGCCGCCTGTTGCTCAGCCTCTTTCATCAAGATTTCGTAAGCACTCTCCCGGTCGATGGGGGTGTCGTATTTACCATAGATCCTGCTCTGCTTGATCAGGTCAAGACGCTGTCCGTCGGTGATGGCACCGATCTGCGACAAAGGGAAGAGAATCTTGGCGCGTTCCACCATGGCAGGTGCACCCTTCTCATCAAGGAAGCTTACTAAGGCTTCACCCGTCTCTAAGTTCATGATGGCCTCATCGGTCTTAAACGAGGGGTTGGCACGGAAAGTGTCGGCTGCGGTCTTCACGGCTTTCTGGTCTTTCGGCGTATAGGCACGCAGGGCATGCTGTACACGGTTTCCTAACTGTCCGAGGATGTTCTCTGGGATATCCGTGGGACTCTGTGTGATGAAGTAGATTCCCACACCTTTCGAACGAATCAGACGGATCACCTGCTCGATCTTGTCGAGCAATGCCTTCGATGTCCCTTCGAACAACATGTGAGCCTCATCGAAGAAGAACACCAGTTTCGGGAGGGGCAGGTCGCCTACTTCCGGCAGGGTGGAGTAGAGTTCGCTAAGCAACCACAGCAGGAAGGTGGAATACAGTTTCGGCTGCATCATCAGCTTATCGGCAGCCAGCACGTTCATCACACCCTTGCCACCTTCAGTCTGCATTAGGTCATAGATATCGAACGACGGCTCACCGAAAAACTTATCAGCTCCCTGTGCTTCCAACTGCAGCAGGGCGCGCTGAATGGCACCTACTGAAGCAGCGGAGATATTACCGTATTTTGTGGTATAGTCCTTGGCATTCTTCGAGACGAAGTCGAGCATCGAACGAAGGTCTTTCAGATCAAGGATCATCAGTCCGCGCTCATCAGCAATGCGGAATACAATGTTCAACACTCCGTCTTGGGTCTCGTTCAGCTGCAACAATCGTGACAGTAGTTGCGGTCCCATCTGTGAGACGGTGGCACGCATGGGATGTCCTTGTTCGCCATAGACATCGAAGAGCCGTACGGGACAACTCTGGAACTCGGGGTTCTCTATGCCAAACTCCGGTAACCGTTTCTCAATGAAGCCACTCATCTTGCCCACTTGGGAGATACCGGAGAGGTCGCCTTTCATGTCGGCCATGAAACAGGGTACACCTGCTTGGCAAAACGATTCGGCCATCACCTGCAGGGTGACGGTCTTACCTGTACCTGTGGCTCCCGCGATCAGTCCGTGGCGGTTCGCCATCTTCCCATTGATTGTCAGTGCTCCTTCCGAGCAATGGGCGATATATAGCCCGTGTTCCTTGTCGTACATATCGGTTGTTTTTGATGATTCTTGTCTGCTGGGTATGTAAAGACATACTCTTTCGAGGGCAAAGATACGATTATTCTCTGACATTTCCAAAGGATCGCGATCCTTTTTATGGCAGGATGTCTTGTTGTCAGAAGAATCTTATCCTCTTGTCTGTGTTAATAAAATCTAATATTGAATCTCCTCGTGCATTTTTTTTGATGATTCCGTTTATACAATAAACGATGTAAAGAAGTATAAAATATGAAGAAAAAAACTCGGATATTAACCATCTTGTTGACAATGGCTGTCATAGGATTGGCAGGCTGTAGCAGTGACGATGACGGTATGGATGTGGGCACAGGCGATAGGTACGATTTTGAGAATGCCGTTTTGATACAGCCTAAAGAGAATACTGAAGTGAACCCCAGAAGTTAGACAAAAGACTTCTGGGGTTCACTTCATTTTGACACACCCTCATTCAAACCTTGGTGTTTTCAATAACTAATCGCTGATCAGGCACTCACCCGTCATATCGGCAGGCTGCTCCAATCCCATGATATGCAGGATGGAGGGAGCCACATCAGCTAAGCGTCCGTCCTTCACCGTGGCCGAGTTGTTGTTCGTCACGTAGATGAACGGTACGGGATTCAGTGAGTGGGCGGTATTGGGAGAACCATCGGGGTTGATGGCATTATCGGCATTACCGTGGTCGGCAATGATGATAGCCTCGTAGTCGTTTGCCTTGGCAGCCTCGATCACCTCTTGTACACAGTGGTCAACGGCCCATACGGCCTTGGCGATGGCGTTATATACACCCGTATGTCCCACCATGTCACCATTGGCGAAGTTCACCACGAT
>DETG01000049.1:9762-9925 GCA_002361535.1 Prevotella sp. UBA3294 | reverse complement strand
GACTGCAGGGAGCAGGCGGAAGTGAGAGGGTGTGCATATAACTTATGCTGAGTTTTTGATATAGAAACCTTTCCACTTCCGCAGTGCGAAAGGTTTTTTTATTTGATCACAATATAACAAATATAAAAGAGTAAAAAAATGAGTGACAGATTGTTTATTTTCG
>DETG01000049.1:0-9726 GCA_002361535.1 Prevotella sp. UBA3294 | reverse complement strand
GATTGTTTATTTTCGACACGACACTGAGAGATGGCGAACAGGTTCCTGGATGTCAGCTGAACACAGTGGAGAAAATTCAGGTAGCAAAACAGCTGGAGCAGTTGGGCGTAGATGTGATCGAGGCCGGCTTCCCCATATCAAGCCCGGGTGATTTCAACTCGGTGATCGAGATCTCAAAGGCAGTGACATGGCCCACCATTTGCGCGCTGACCCGTGCGGTGCAGAAAGACATCGATGTTGCCGCAGAGAGTCTACAGTATGCCAAGCACAAGCGTATCCATACAGGAATAGGTACAAGCGACTCGCATATCCGTTACAAGTTCAACTCCAACCGTGAGGAGATCATCGAGCGTGCGGTGGCTGCCGTGAAGTATGCCAAGAAGTACGTGGAAGATGTAGAGTTTTATGCAGAGGATGCGGGACGCACAGATAACGAGTATCTGGCACGGGTCATCGAGGCCGTGATCAAGGCGGGTGCCACTGTGGTGAATATTCCCGATACGACGGGCTACTGTCTGCCATCAGAGTATGGTGAGAAGATCAAGTATTTGATGGAGCATGTCGATGGCATCGAGAAAGCAGTGATCTCTACCCATTGTCATAACGATTTGGGTATGGCTACCGCCAACACCTTCAGTGGCGTGATGAATGGAGCACGTCAGGTGGAGGTGACCATCAACGGTATCGGTGAGCGTGCGGGAAACACCTCATTAGAAGAGATTGCGATGATCCTGAAATGTCATAAGCATCTGAATATCGATACGAACATCAACACCACCAAGATCTATCCCACCTCACGGATGGTCTCCGGCTTGATGAATATGCCCGTACAACCCAACAAGGCCATCGTGGGGCGGAACGCCTTTGCCCATTCCAGTGGGATCCATCAGGATGGTGTGCTGAAGAATGCGCAGACTTACGAGATCATCAATCCGAAGGATGTGGGGCTCGACGACAACTCCATCGTGCTCACTGCCCGCAGTGGTCGTGCAGCCTTGAAATATCGCTTGGAGGTACTGGGCGTGAAGATCGATGACGAGAAGAAACTCGACAAACTGTATCAGAAGTTCCTGGCTTTGGCTGACAGGAAGAAGGAGGTGAACGACGAGGATATCCTGACACTGGCAGGTGCCGATCAGTCGGAGAATAGGGCCGTACGCCTTGACTTCCTCCAGGTGACTACTGGTATGGGCGTACGCAGTGTGGCCAGCATCGGACTTGACATCAGTGGTCAGAAGTTTGAGGCCGCTGCTACGGGTAATGGTCCTGTGGATGCTGCCATCAAGGCACTGAAGAAGATTATACAGAAGCAGATGACCCTGAAGGAGTTCACGATCCAGGCTATCTCGAAGGGCTCCGATGATATGGGTAAGGTTCACATGCAGGTGGAATACGATGGTGGCATGTACTACGGCTTCGGCGCGAATACTGATATCGTCACTGCTTCGGTGGAAGCCTATATCGACTGTATCAACAAGTTCCGTAACTAAGAAAAATGACAGGCTGAGGATGTAATAATCGTCCTGTTGTCTCGTTATCATTAACAGATATATAACACAGCTAATGAACACATTATTTGATAAAATCTGGGACAAGCACGTGGTGCAAATCGTAGAGGATGGTCCCACACAACTGTATATCGACCGCCTGTACTGCCATGAGGTAACCAGTCCGCAGGCATTCGACGGTCTGAGGGCTCGTGGACTGGAATGTTTCCGTCCGAAACAGATATTCTGTATGCCTGATCACAACACGCCGACACACGACCAAGACAAGCCCATTGAGGACCCCGTGTCTAAAAAACAGGTGGATACCCTGAGTAAGAATGCTGCTGAGTTCGGTCTCACCCACTATGGGATGATGGACAAGAACAATGGTATTATCCATGTGGTGGGACCAGAGAAAGGACTGTCGCTGCCGGGGATGACCATCGTTTGCGGTGACTCCCATACCAGTACGCATGGTGCCATGGGAGCCGTGGCTTTCGGTATCGGAACCTCTGAGGTGGAGATGGTGCTGGCTTCACAGTGCATCCTCCAGCAGAAACCAAAGTCGATGCGTATCAGTATCAACGGTAAGCTGGGGAAGGGCGTGACAGCCAAAGACGTTGCCCTCTATCTGATGGCACAACTCTCCACGAGCGGAGCCACAGGCTACTTCGTGGAATATGCCGGCGACGTGGTGCGCGGACTATCGATGGAAGGACGCCTCACCCTTTGTAACCTCTCTATCGAGATGGGAGCGCGGGGAGGCTTTGTGGCTCCCGATGAGACCACTTTCGCTTATCTGAAAGGAAAGGAATATGCCCCGAAAGGGGAGGCCTGGGAGAAGGCTGTGGCCTATTGGAAAACACTTAGGAGCGGTGAGGATGCCATCTTTGACAAAGAACTGGTATTCCAGGCTGAAGACATCGAGCCAAGGATCACTTATGGAACGAATCCCGGTATGGGCATAGGCATCCGTGAGACGATCCCTGCCATCGAAACAATCGATGAGGCTGGGAAGGCCAGCTTCCGGAAATCATTAGACTACATGGGATTCCGTGCAGGTGAGACACTGATGGGGAAACCGATCGATTATGTCTTCCTCGGAGCCTGTACCAATGGCAGAATAGAAGACTTCCGTGCCTTTGCCTCAGTGGTGAAAGGGAGACAGAAAGCTCAGGGCGTGACGGCATGGCTCGTACCGGGCTCGTGGGCCGTTGACCGTCAGATCCGTGAAGAAGGACTGGACCGGGTGCTGATGGATGCCGGTTTTGCCATCCGTCAGCCGGGATGTTCTGCCTGCTTGGCGATGAATGATGACAAGATTCCTGCCGGAAAGTATAGTGTTTCTACCAGTAACCGCAATTTCGAGGGGCGACAGGGACCGGGTGCCCGCACGATCCTCGCTTCACCGCTGACGGCTGCAGCAGCCGCCATTACGGGAAAGATCACCGATCCGAGAGAGTTTCTCTGATCGGAGGAGTATGTTTTATAATCCAAAGAACAATGAAACAGAAATTCAATATCATAACAAGTACGTGTGTACCCCTGCCGTTGGAGAATGTAGATACCGATCAGATTATCCCGGCACGCTTTCTGAAAGCTACCGACAAAGAGGGATTTGGTGATAATCTCTTCCGCGACTGGCGCTACGATAAGGAAAACCGCCCTGTTGCCGATTTCGTGTTGAACGATCCTACCTATGCAGGATGTATCTTAGTGGCAGGAAAGAACTTCGGCTGTGGATCGTCACGGGAACATGCCGCATGGGCCATCGCTGGGTATGGCTTCCGAGTGGTGATCAGCAGCTTCTTCGCAGATATCCACAAGAACAACGAACTGAATAACTTTGTGCTGCCTGTGGTGGTGAGCGAGGCTTTCCTGCAGGAACTGTTCCAAACGATCAAGGCAGACCCGAAGACTCTCGTTGAAGTCGATCTGCCTCAGCAGACAGTCACGAACAAAACCACTGGACGGCAGGAGCATTTCGAGATCAACGGATACAAGAAACATTGTCTGATGAATGGTCTTGACGACATCGATTACCTGATCCAGAACAAGGATAAGATCGAGCGTTGGGAGGATAATAACCAATAGAAATGGGAACCAGCGAGAAAATCAACTCGTATAACCGCATACAGCCCTTCGTGGAGATCATGGACTGTACGCTGCGTGATGGTGAGCAGACCTCCGGCGTGAGCTTCCTGCCCCATGAGAAACTGATGATTGCCCGTATGCTGCTGAAGGATATCAACGTCGATCGTATCGAAGTGGCATCCGCCAAGGTCAGCGAGGGTGAGAAGGATGCGGTGAAGATGATCTGTCGCTATGCACGACAGATGGATATACTCAGTCGTGTGGAGGTGCTGGGCTTTGTGGATGGCGGGGCTTCCATCGACTGGATCGCCGATACGGGATGTGTGGTCATCAACCTGCTGGCCAAAGGATCCTTGCGACATTGTGAGCAGCAACTGCACAAAACACCTGAGGAGCATATCGCTGATATCCGCCACGAATTGGAGTATGCGGCACAGAAAGGAATCCGTGTCAACCTCTACTTAGAGGATTGGAGTAACGGCATGAACGATTCTCCCGAATATGTGTATCAGATGATGGATGCCCTCTCCAAACCCATCACGGTGAATGGTGAATCTTTTGGCATCCAGCGCTTTATGTTGCCAGACACTTTAGGCATCCTGAATCCCTTACAGGTGATCGAGTATATGCGGAAGATGCAGAAACGTTATCCGAACACCCATTTCGACTTCCACGCTCATAACGATTACGACCTGGCAGTGAGTAACTCTTTGGCGGCCGTGCTGAGTGGATGCAAAGGGCTCCATGTCACGGTGAACGGGTTGGGTGAACGATGCGGAAATGCCCCGTTGTCGAGTGTGCAGGTGATCTTGAAAGATCAGTTCCATGCCAAGACCCATATCCGGGAGGACCGTTTGAATGACATCAGCCGACTGGTGGAAGGCTACAGTGGCATCGCCATCGCACCCAACCAGCCGGTCATCGGTGAGAATGTGTTCACGCAGGTGGCCGGTGTGCATGCCGATGGTGACAACAAGGGCGAACTCTATTACAACCCTCTGAAACCGGAACGCTTCGGACGGAAACGGGAGTATGCCCTGGGAAAGAACAGCGGAAGAGCCAACATCGCCAAGAATCTGGAGGAGTTAGGACTTGAACTGACTCCAGAGCAGACTAAGAAGGTGACACGGCGAATCACCGAGTTGGGTGACAAAAAGGAACTGGTGACACAGGAAGACCTGCCCTATATCGTGTCGGATGTGCTGAAACATGATGCGCCTGAAGACAAGGTGAAACTGGTGAGCTATGTGGTATCCACCGCTTACGGTCTGAAGCCGGGGGCGAACATCAAGGTGGAGATCAACGGTAAACAATACGAGGCATCAGCCACGGGCGACGGTCAGTATGATGCCTTCGTCAAATCCTTGCGGTATATCTATAAGAAATACCTGAACCGTACATTCCCGATCCTGGCCAATTATGCAGTGACCATCCCACCTGGAGGACGGACAGATGCCCTTGTACAGACTGTCATCACCTGGAACAATGGCGGGAAACTGATCCGAACGCGTGGACTGGATGCCGACCAGACGGAGGCTGCCATTAAGGCAACATTTAAAATGCTGAATATCTTTGAGTCAGAACAAACTAATCAATCAAATATCCAATAGTATGAAACTGAAAATAGCAGTACTGCCCGGTGATGGTATCGGACCGGAAATCATGAAACAGGGTGTGGCGGTCATGGACGCGATTGCCAGAAAATTCAACCACGAGTTCCTCTATGAAGAGGCAATCTGCGGGGCTCATGCCATCGATGCGGTGGGCGATCCCTTCCCAGAAGAGACATTCCAGACATGTATGAGGGCGGATGCCGTGCTTTTCGCAGCGGTGGGCGACCTGCGCTTCGACAATGATCCCACGGCAAAGGTCAGACCCGAGACGGGCTTGCTGGCCATGCGCAAGAAACTGGGACTGTTCGCGAACGTTCGCCCCGTCGCCACCTTCGACTGCCTGCTTCACAAGAGTCCGCTGAAGGACGAGCTGTTGAAAGGAGCCGACTTCGTGGTGATCCGTGAGCTCACGGGGGGTATGTACTTCGGGGAGAAGTATCAGGACAATGACAAGGCCTATGATACAGATATCTATACTCGTCCGGAAATAGAGCGGATCCTGAAGGTAGGCTTCGAGACGGCCCGGAAGCGGAAGAAACATCTTACCGTGGTGGACAAGGCAAATGTACTGGCATCATCACGTCTATGGCGGCAGATCGCCAAGGAAATGGAAGGGCAGTACCCTGATGTCACCACCGATTATATGTTCATCGACAATGCGTCGATGCGCGTACTCACCGAACCGCGTTTCTTCGATGTGATCGTGACGGAGAATACCTTCGGTGATATCCTGACCGACGAGACCAGCTGTATCACCGGAAGTATGGGACTGCAGCCGTCGTCATCTTTAGGTGAACACACACCGCTCTTCGAACCCGTTCATGGCTCCTGGCCGCAAGCAGCAGGACAGAACCTCGCGAACCCACTGGCACAGATCCTCTCGGCAGCGATGCTTTTGGAGCACTTTGGCCTGAACGACGAAGGAAACTTGGTGCGTGAGGCTGTCAATGCCAGCTTGGATTCCCATGTGCGGACACCCGAGATCCAAGTGGATGGGGGAGAGAAGTACGGCACAAAGGAAGTGGGCGAGTGGATCGTCAACTATATCAATCAAAAGTAATATTTGTGAAAAAAACAAATACTTGTTGCATCGTTGACGAAGTTTTCGTACTTTTGCGGCGATGAAACATACCCTTATTATTTTGTGGAGTCTGCTGGTGACATTCTCATTACAGGCTCAAGAGAACCGCCTGCTCCGTGACAGTCTGAAGAAGGTTGCGGAGCAGGTGGAGTATCATCCCGATTCCATAGAACTGCGACTGCAGAAGGCTGCACTGAACATGCAACTGGAACAATGGGAATATGCCAAAGATGAATACGATGTGGTGATCAGACTGGAACCGAAAAACCTTACGGCACATTATTACAGAGCATACGCCAACGAAAAACTCTACCGCTATCACTTTGCCCGGTATGACTATGAGACAGTGCTCACACAGGCACCGTCGAACTTCGAAGCACGTTTGGGATTGGCCCTCCTCAACCAGAAAGACAAGCGTTATCAGGAGGCAATGGACCAGATCAATGTCCTTGTGCAGCAACACCCCGACAGTGCCATCGCCTATGCGGCACGGGCTGGTATGGAGAAAGAACGGGAACTGTATTCGCTGGCGGAATACGACTATTCCCAAGCATTGGAGATCGAACCAGGGAATACCGACTACCTGCTGGCAAGAGCCGATTTGCGTCTCACACTCGGAAGGATCACTGAGGCGCGTGAGGATCTCGACTTGCTGGTGGCATTGGGCGTGCCCCGTGTGTCCTTAGCTGCCTTTTATCGGAGACTGAAAAGATGAGAGACTTTGCGGCAATAGATTTCGAGACGGCCAATAACGAGCGCACAAGTGTGTGTTCGGTGGGTGTGGTTGTCGTGAGGGGAGGGGAGTTGGTGGATTCCTTCTATTCGTTGATCCACCCTGAGCCCAACTACTATTATTATTGGAACACCCGGGTGCACGGTCTGACCAGACAGGACACAGAAGAGGCACCTGTGTTTCCCGTTGTATGGAAACAGATCGAGCCGCTCATCGAAGGACTGCCGCTGGTGGCTCATAACAAGGCTTTCGATGAGTCGTGCCTGAAGGCGGTGTTCCGTTGCTATCAGATGGACTACCCCGATTATCCGTTCTACTGTACTTGTATCGCTTCCCGCAAGGCTTTCCCTTTTGCACCGAACCATCAGCTGCACACCATTTCAGAACTCTGCGGATATCATCTCGAGAACCATCACCATGCTCTTGCCGACGCAGAGGCCTGTGCATGGATAGCAAGGGAAATCCTGTAGCCTTTCATGACATGTTCAAAAAAGACAAAAAAAAAGTGACAAGCTTCACAGCTGATCACTTCATATCTCAATAGGTATTAGTTTTTAAGGTAAAAAGATTGTTTTCAGGATAACGATGCAAAGGTAGCCCACTTTTTTTTAATATCCAAAAGATTTTCTTACATAATTTTTCTTAATTGGGTTGTGTGGGCGCACATAATCCGAATTTAAGATTATTTAAGAGTTTCTTTGCGCAAACGTTTGTCAAATATCTTGATGAATCTCACAGATTTCTATGGGGTGGAATCGGGAGAACACCATTTCATCCCTTTTTGATAGAGAACAGAAAAGTCAGTCCTCCTGATGGCGGTGTGCTTACTGTGATGGTACCGCCGTGGAGCATCACGGCATTCTTGACGATCGACAGTCCGAGGCCTGTTCCGCCCATTTCACGGCTGCGGCCTTTGTCTATCCGATAGAAACGTTCAAAGATACGTGGCAGGTGTTCGGCAGGAATACCTGTTCCATTATCTTTGAAAATGAAGTGCCAGCTGTCGGCTTGCTGTTCTGCAGACACTTCAACGGTTGTTCCCTGTCCTGCATAGTTGATGGCATTGTCGATCAAGTTGCGGAAAATGCTGTAAAGGAGTGAGTAATTGCCATGGATGATGATGTCTTGCGGCAAAAAGTTATGAAGCGTCATCTGTCGGTTCTGCATGGTAAAGGCCGTCTCTTGTGCGATGTCGGCAAAAAGGACGGAGACATTGACGCGCTCTGTCGTGATCATGTCTTTGGCATAGTCCATGCGGTTGAGGGTTGAGATGTCCTGAAGCAAGGTTGTCAGACGGTAGGCCTGGGCATTGGTGCGGATGATGAACTGGTTCTTCACCTCTTCCGGCATGCCGGGACTTTCGAGGATCGTGTCTGTATAACCGAGGATGCTGGTAACGGGCGTCTTCAGTTCGTGGGCAATATTCTGGGTCAGTTCACGTCGCAGGCGATTCTCCTTCTCTGCCTGTTCACGACTGATCCGCTCGTCCATCCGCTTGGCATAGTGGAACAGCAGGAAGCCAAGGCCTGCCATCACCACCAATGAGAAGAGCAGCAGGTGCCAGTCGCTGACCTCATCGAACGGTACGATAAATTTTCGGTCGTAGTCCTCAAAGAGGATAAAAATAGTGGCATACGCTAAGAAAATGACCATAACGCTTAGCCACATCTTTCGTCCTTCGGAAAGTCTTTTCATCATACGCGGTAGCAAATTAATCCCTTTTCACTTTCCCTTATTCACTATTCCCTTTTCATCTTTCCCTATCAAAGCAGTATCCAAAGCCTTTGCGAGATACCAGACAGGGGGCGTAGCGGTTCAGCTTCTTGCGCAGTCGGGCCACGTTCACATCCACCGTTCGCTCAGTGACGATAACATCCTGAGGCCACACCCTGTCGAGCAACTGTTGTCGGCTGAACACCTGTCCGCGATGTCTCAGCAATAAGATCAGCAGTTCATATTCCGTGCGGGTGAGGGCGATGGACTCACCGTCAAGGGTGACAGTCTTATGAGCGGTATTGACGACAAGTCCCTCGAACCGAAGGTCGTCCTCCTGTTGTGAAGGGTCAGGACTGGTCTTCCCTCTTCCCAGCACAGCTTTCACCCTTGCCATCACCTCTCTGACCGAGAAGGGCTTCGTCACGTAGTCGTCAGCCCCGAGCGCAAATCCTTTCAGGGTATCGTCCTCTGTGTCCTTGGCCGTCAGGAAGATGATGGGGATATGCCGTGTCTGCTCATCCTCTTTCAAGCGCTTGGCCAGTTCGAAGCCCGACATGCCCGGCATCATCACGTCGAGCAGCATGAGATGATAATATTGGAAGACGGGAGAATGGAAAGATGGAGGTTCTGCCAATTCTCGTCCTTCGATGTTTCCGCTTTTCAATTCTTCAATTCTTTTCAGTACCTCTTCCGCTGAGTGGGCTGCTTCTGCAAGATACCCTTTTGCCTGGAGGTTGAAAAGCAGAATGTCGCACAGGTCCTGCTCGTCGTCAACGACTAATATTCTCTTTTGTTCCATATGGGTGCAAAGATACTGAATTCCCCTGACATGACCAAATAACAGTGCAGGGCTATAGTGTTTTATGTAATATTGTTCTTCTTTTCTTTGGTGCAAAGAAATATTCTTCATTCTTTTCTTTGGCATAAAGAAAAGTTCTTTATTCATTCTTTTCTTTGGTGCAAAGAAAACTTCTCTGTCACTCTTTTCTTTGGCGCAAAGAA
>DETG01000077.1:6078-6210 GCA_002361535.1 Prevotella sp. UBA3294 | reverse complement strand
GGAAGACGGTCTTCTGTCCTTTCTCTATATTGAAAGACACGTTGTCAAAGAGCACCGTACCGTCGGTATCCACGGCTTTCAGTCCTTCCACCTCCAAAATCTGGTTACCTGGCTCGCGCTCCATCTGGAAGA
>DETG01000077.1:0-6032 GCA_002361535.1 Prevotella sp. UBA3294 | reverse complement strand
CGCTCCATCTGGAAGATGATGCCTGGGTATTTACGGCTCGATGGACGGATCTCCTCTACGTTCAGCTTCTCCAGCATCTTCTTGCGAGAGGTCGTCTGCTTGGATTTTGCCACATTCGCAGAGAAACGACGGATAAACTCCTCTAACTGCTTACGCTTCTCTTCAGCCTTCAGACGCTGGTTCTGGGCCTGACGGAGTGCCAATTGGGAACTTTCATACCAGAACGAATAGTTTCCTGAGAATACTGACACCTTTCCGAAGTCGATATCCACTGTCTGGGTGGAAACGGCATCGAGGAAGTGACGGTCGTGGGATACGACAAGTACACATTGCTCCAGTCCGCTCAGATACTCCTCCAACCACTGTACGGTATCCAGGTCAAGGTCGTTGGTGGGCTCATCGAGTAAGAGATTGTCTGGATGACCGAAGAGCGCCTTGGCCAGCATCACACGCACCTTCTCGTTGTTCGACAGCTCTGCCATCATCTTATCATGCTGTTCCTCTCTCACACCGAGGTTTTGCAGCAATTGGGCAGCCTCGCTTTCCGCCTCCCATCCGTTCATTTCAGCGAACTTCAGTTCCAGGTCAGCGGCACGGTTTCCATCTTCTTCGCTCATCTCTTCCTTGGCATAGAGAGCCTCGCGCTCCTTCATATTCTGCCATAGAGGCTGGTGACCCATCAGGACGGTGTCCATGACGGAGAAGGCATCGAACTTGAAGTGGTCTTGGTCGAGTACCGAGAGGCGTTCTCCAGCTCCCAGCTCCACCGTTCCTTTGTTGGGCTCCAATTCACCGCTAATGGCTTTCAGCAGCGTTGATTTCCCCGCCCCGTTAGCACCAATCACACCGTAGATGTTACCATTGGTGAACTTAATGTTCACATCTTTATACAACACACGTTTGCCAAATTGAATGGCGATATTTGTCAGTGTTATCATTTGTTTTTACCTTTATTTTAATATTTGTCGCTAAGTTACTAAAATGAGAATGACGAGAGATTAGGAGTTTCTTTTCTTCAGATAGTCCCTTACAATGAGAAATACGATGCCGATACCAACCAAACCGATAATGGCCCATTTGATATAGTCGCCATATTCCATAATCTTGTCGTTCAGTTCACTCTCGGGCACGATAGAGTGGAGATACCAGCCCATGGCTGCGAGGATAATGTTCCATACGCCGGCACCGATGGTTGTGTAAAGCAGGAATGTGTGGTAAGGCATCTTGGCCAGACCAGCAGGCAGAGAGATCAGGTGACGGATACCGGGTATCAGTCGTCCGGTGATAGTGGCCACCTTTCCGTGATCGTAGAAATACTTCTCGCTGCGTTCCACCTTCTGCTGATTGAGCAGACATAACTTGCCTAATTTGCTATTGGCGAATTTGTAAATGACAGGTCGTCCCACAAAGTAGGCCACGACATAGTTAATGGTGGCACCAAGGTCTGCTCCCAAGGTGGCGAAAAGAATCACTAACCACACGTTCAGGTTGCCTCCAGCGGCATGGTAGGCAGCCGGACTGACAACCAGTTCGGAGGGTACGGGGATAACGGTGCTTTCCAGCATCATCAAAAAGAATACCGTTCCGTAGTTCAAATTGCCTAATAATGATGTTATCCAGTTCATTGATTATCGATTATATTATTCTTTATCCTCTGCGCTATAGCCGATGATTCCTTCATGTACGGCTGGTTACGCATCATCTCCTTTATATTTATCCTATTATCACATTTTTCAACGTATGACAAAGCCTCCTCGTGTTGCCCCCGATCTTCCAAAAGAAAGGCTATGTCACAGTAAACAGAACTGATAGGAAAAGCCGCCTGGTATTCAGGGTACTTCTCAAGTAGGCGCGAAGACTCAAGGAGGGCTTCCAAAGCCTCATTCTTCTTTTCCATCCTCAGCAGACATTCTCCTTGGTAGTATAGGCTGCCTCCATCCTCGGGATGCCGTTCGCTATATCGCTTAAAGAATTTTAGGGCCTCCGGAAAGTTATACATCATAGACATGATATTTCCTTTGAGGAACAGAGCGATATCGTCTTCCGGATCAATGGCGAGTGCGAAGTCGCAATTGGTTGATGCTTCACTGAAATTCCCGTTCCCATACTGACAGTGAGCCAGTCCTCTCCAATATCTGGCCACATGGGGATTTTTGTCGATCAGTTTCTTATAGACCTTCTCTGCCTCTTTGTATTTACCTTCTCTGAGAATAATCTCCCCATGGAGATCGAGATAGTTTTCATCGTCACAGTTCTCCACCTTTTCCAACCAGTAGCGGGCATATTCGTCTTGACCGACATCGTGGAAAAACGAAGCGATGCGAATTACTTGAGCATCTCTGTCTTCTTGATGCACGATCATCTCATGATACACCTGCTTAAAAGTGTTGCTGGCTTCTTCATATCGTTTTTCGGCAATCATGAGGAAGGAGGATACATAGGAATATTGAAAATCATCCACTATTTTGTGTTCCTCCACCATTGCCCGAATTTCTTCTGTGCCTTTTTTTAATCTGAGGAGCACATGGGCTTTAAGGACAAGCATCTCATCAGAGCCTGGAAATAGATCCAGGCCCTCGTTTAATACAGTTAATGCCTTCTCGTTCTTTTCAGAGGAAAAGAAGTAGGTCGCTAAACTAATATATTCATCGGAACTGAAGACCCACTTTTCTTGCTCGTGCTTACATGATTCATACTTTTTGAGAAGCTCCTTGAACTTTCTGGTGTAATAATAGTCTTCGTTAATCATTTGCTCATCTTTGCCCAGGTGTCTTTTAAACCAACTGTTTTGTTGAAAACAAGATGGTCGGATGTGCTGTCAGGATCAGCCATGAAGTAACCGATGCGCTGGAACTGCAAATATTCTCCAGCTTTTCGCTCTGCAGCATATTCCTCCACATAACAGGTATCGATAATCTTTAAAGAGCCGGGATTGAGCAGTTCACGGAAGTCACGTTCGTCGGCACTGGGGTTCTCCACGTTGAACAGTCGGTCGTAGATCCTTATCTCTGCCTTCTTACAGTGGTCGGCACTTACCCAGTGGAGAGTTTTACCTTTAATCTTACGATTGGCACCAGGCATGCCGCTACGGGTTTCGGGATCGTAGGTGGCATAGATGGTGGTGACATTCCCTTCCGCATCTTTGTCGCAGGGGTGCTCCTCATCGCATTTGATGATGTAGGCGTTCTTCAAGCGTACTTCCTTACCTGGAGCCAGACGCATATATTTTTTCTCGGCAATCTCCATGAAGTCATCTCGCTCGATCCATAGATTCCTGCTGAAGGTGATGGAGTGTGTGCCATCGGCTTCGTTCTCGGGGTTGTTCACAGCAGTCATTTCCTCGGTCTTGTCCTCAGGGTAGTTGGTGATGACCAGTTTGACGGGGTTCAGTACAGCAGATACGCGAGTACTGCGGGCGTTGAGGTCGTCACGAACGGCGGCTTCCAACAGAGCTACGTCGTTCAGGGCATCGAACTTCGTATAGCCGATGCTGTCAATGAACTTGCGGATGCTTTCCGGAGAGTAGCCACGGCGGCGCATACCGCATAAAGTAGGCATACGGGGATCATCCCATCCAGCTACAAGATGCTCGTCAACCAAAGCCTTGAGTTTACGTTTTGACATCACCGTGTAGGTCATGTTCAGACGATTGAACTCGATCTGCCGCGGACGGTATTCTTTTTGCTGCTGCATCTCTTGCAATTCATCGATGAAATGATCATAGAGTGGACGGTGAGGTACGAACTCTAATGTACAGATAGAGTGAGTGACACCCTCGAAGTAGTCGCTCTGTCCATGTGCAAAGTCATACATGGGGTAGGCATGCCACTGGGTTCCTGTACGGTGATGTGGGGTGTGGATAATACGATAGATGATCGGATCCCGGAAGTGCATGTTCGGATTTGCCATGTCAAGCTTGGCACGGAGCACCATACTTCCTTCCACAGCTTCAGGTGTGTTCATCAGACGGAATAAGCGAAGGTTTTCTTCCACAGGACGGTCACGGTAGGGAGAGGCTACGCCGGGTTGAGTGGGGGAGCCTTTCTGCTCGGCAATCTGCTCACTTGTCTGCTCGTCAACATACGCCTTGCCATTCTCAATCATCCAAATGGCAAAATCCCACAGCTGCTGGAAGTAGTCACTGGCATAATAAACGTTTCCCCATTTGAATCCAAGCCATTGGATGTCGTTCAGGATAGAGTCAACATACTCGGTGTCCTCTTTTGATGGGTTGGTATCGTCAAAGCGAAGGTTGCAGATGCCGTTGTAGCGTTCGGCGATTCCAAAATCCATGCAGATGGCTTTGGCGTGTCCAATGTGAAGGTATCCGTTAGGTTCCGGAGGGAATCGTGTCTGGATTCTTCCTCCGTTCTTTCCTTCTGCGAGATCTTCTTCCACAAACTGTTCAACGAAGCTAAGACTTTTCTTCACCTCATTGTTGTTCTCTTTTATTTCTGCCATAATCAATGTTTTATATTTTGGCGCAAAGGTACAACAAATCTATGAGAAATTGGCATGACCACTCCAAAAAATACATTTTTATTTGTTTTGATAGCAAAGGGGGAATGGAGGAGGAGAGAAGTGAGGGGTAATAAAATATGTTATGAAACATAGAAAAATATTTGTTTGGTCGGTAAAATTGCTGTACCTTTGCCAACGTTATCCTGAATACAATCTTTTTACCTTAAAAAAGCTAATACCTATTTGAGATAAATGCCCACCTCTGCGAAGAGCTGGGTATTTTTTTTGTTACCTATGGTTATCAACATTTTGCGAATTCATTTTTTTTCCGTATTTTTGCAAACCAAATTTTTTAAGATGAAAGTAAATAGACTGACGTTCGATGGGGTGAAAACACCTGTGTACATTCTGGAAGAGGATCTGTTGCGCAAAAACCTGAAACTGATAGCACAGGTTGCCGCGGATTCCGATGTGGAGATTATCCTTGCCTTTAAGGCATATGCCTTGTGGAAAACCTTCCCTATTTTCCGGGAATATATCCATGCTACCACAGCCAGTTCGTTGTACGAGGCACGCTTGGCGGTCGAGGAGTTTGGAAGTAAGGCACACACTTACTCTCCGGCATATACCGATGGGGAGTTTGATGAGATCGTCAGTTGCTCCAGCCATCTCACTTTCAACTCCCTCAGTCAGTATGAGCACTTCCATCAACGGGCATTGGGTGTTTCTCTTGGCCTGCGTGTCAATCCTGAATATTCGGAGGTGGGAACATTGTTGTACAATCCCTGTGCTCCGGGAACCCGTTTCGGGGTGAGTGCGGACCATCTGCCCGACATGTTGCCAGAGGACATAGAAGGATTCCATTGTCATTGCCATTGTGAAAGTGGCGCAGATGTGTTCGAACGCACCCTTGAGCATATCGAGAAGAAGTTCTCACGATGGTTCAACCAACTGAAGTGGATCAACTTCGGCGGCGGGCATTTAATGACTCGTAAAGACTATGACGTTTTACACCTTATTAATATATTAAAGGGTTTCAAGACAAGATATCCTCATTTGAAAGTGATTATAGAACCTGGCAGCGCCTTCGGGTGGCAGACTGGATCGTTGGTGTCGGAGGTGGTTGATGTCGTGGAAGACAAAGGGATCCGTACCGCCATTCTCAATGTGAGTTTTACTTGTCACATGCCTGATTGTCTGGAAATGCCGTACATGCCAGTTGTGAGAGGAGCAGAGGTTGTAGAAGGCCCAAACCTTGTGTCCCATAATGCGTATGTCTATCGCTTGGGAGGAAACAGTTGTCTGAGCGGCGACTTCTTGGGAAACTGGGTCTTTGATCATGAACTGAGGATAGGTGAGCGTATTATCTTCGAGGATATGCTTCATTATACAACCGTGAAGACAACTATGTTCAATGGCATCTCACATCCGTCGTTAGCCCTGCTACGTAGCAACGGCGAACTGGATATGCTGCGAATATTCAGCTACGAAGATTACAAAAATCGTATGGATTGAAAAAAAAAACCGAAAAGTTTTTGCTGATTCAGAAAAAAGCATTACCTTTGCAACCG
>DETG01000083.1:14476-21069 GCA_002361535.1 Prevotella sp. UBA3294 | reverse complement strand
GCACGGAAGAGGTGGAGACCGTTGCACTGGGCGGTGTGTCGCTCGAAGTGAAAGAAGGGGAGTTCGTGGCCATCATGGGACCGTCGGGCTGTGGTAAGTCCACCTTATTAAATATATTGGGCTTGCTTGACAACCCCACCAGTGGAACATACCTGTTGGATGGGCAGGATGTAGGTTCGCTCAAGGAGAGCCAGCGCACGAAGGTACGCAAAGGTCAGATAGGCTTTGTGTTCCAGAGTTTCAACCTGATTGACGAGCTGAACGTGGAAGAGAATGTTGAGTTGCCATTAACCTATCTGGGGGTTCCTAAGAAGGAACGCCGCCAACGCGTGGAAGAGGTGCTGCGCCGGATGGCTATCTCGCACCGCGCACACCACTTCCCCCAGCAACTCTCAGGCGGTCAGCAGCAGCGCGTGGCCATCGCCCGAGCTGTGGTGATGAATCCGAAGCTGATCCTTGCCGACGAGCCCACGGGTAACCTCGATTCGAAGAACGGCTTGGAGGTGATGCAACTGCTCACGCAACTGAACCAGGAGGGCACCACCGTCCTGATGGTGACACACTCGGAGCGTGATGCGGGTTTTGCCCAGCGTATTATCAGTATGCTTGACGGGCAGGTGGTGCCAGAGGTGAAACTCTAAGATGTCTTGTTCGGAAAAACCAAAAAAACATTTGGTTTATTGCTCACTAATCCGTACCTTTGTAGCATAAAATAACGACAAACAATGAAACAACTACTTATGCTACTACTGACGGTGCTCCCGATAGTGACATCCGCTCAGACTTCATGGACAGCCGATAACGGAAACGGTACCTTTACGAATCCTCTCTTTTATGATGAGTTTTCCGATCCCGATATTCTCAGGGTGGGGGATGACTACTATCTTGCAGGCACCACCATGCATACCGTTCCGGGATTGGTCATCCTTCATTCGAAGGATCTCGTTAACTGGGAGAATATCAGCTATTGTTTCGATCGTTTCGATTTCGATGATGATGCCTTCTCGTTAAAGAACCATCAGGAGATCTACGGTCAGGGTATCTGGGCTCCTTGCATCCGTTATGCCAACGGACAGTTCTACGTCTATTCGAATGTCAATGGTAAGGGGTTGCAGTGTTATACCTCCAAAGATATTCGTGGACCCTGGAAGCATCATAACATGCAAGGACGTATCTACGACCTGAGTGTGCTGTTCGATGATGATGGGAAGATCTATGCCATCCACGGCTATGGGGAGGTGAAATGTACGGAGTTGAAACCAGATATGAGTGGTCCGATTGAGGAGACGGAACGTACTATTATTCCCGAAGGCAATGCTGTGGGAGAAGGTCATCACATGTATAAGATCAACGGCATGTACTATTTGATTTCCACCGACTACCGACCGAACGGTCGTACGCTATGCTCCCGTTCCAAGAGTATATGGGGACCTTACGAGACGATTACCATTACTGCCGATGAGACCTTCGGCTACCATGCCGCATCATTGACACAGGTGCCCAAGGACGAGAAATATCGTATCGGACAAGATGGGACAAAGTTCGGTATCCCTGAGGTGGACAAGGATGCTACGGCATGTACGAACATTCATCAGGGAGGTATCGTGCAGGATCAGAGCGGACAGTGGTGGGCATTGCTGATGATGGACTTCCATAGCATAGGCAGAACGGTCACCCTTGCTCCCATCACATGGAAGGATGGTTGGCCTATGCTCGGACTCGAAGGGAACCTCGGTCGTGCACCACGCACATGGTTGAAGCCTAATGTCCCGTCTGTTGCCGTAACACAGCAACAAACAGCTCCCCATGCTCCCTATCAGCGCAACGAAGATTTCAATGGAAAGACTTTGGGTAGGGTCTGGCAGTGGAACCACAACCCGGATGATAAGAAATGGAGTCTGACAAAAGGCAGACTGCGTTTGCAGTCCATGCCTGCCGAGCAGCTGATGTGGGCTCGTAATACGTTGACCCAGCGAGCCATCGGACCTAAGAGCGTTGTCACCGTCGAACTATATGTGGGGGGCATGAAGGAAGGTGACGTTGCCGGACTGGGCAATATCAACGTGCCCTGCTCTTGGATTGGCGTCGAGCAAGGTCACTATGGCTTGCTCCTGCGCTGCTTCGAGCAAGCTACCAACGACACCGTCACTCTGGGCATCGCCTCCTGCGACGCACCATTGCAGAAGGTATGGCTCCGTATGGTAGGCGACTTCGACAACGACAAAGCCCACTATGAGTACTCGCTGAACGGCGAGCATTACCGCCCGCTGGGACGCGTGATGCCCCTGTCGTATCAGCTTATCACCTTCCAAGGTTCACGCCATGCGCTCTTCGCCTACAATCGCAAGGGCAAGCAAGGCGGCTACGCTGAGTTCGATAACTTCACCGTTGAGGAACCGATGGCCGACCGCAGTGGTAATATCCCTTACAACAAGACGTTCCGTATCATCAATCTTGCCACGGGGAAGCCGATGATCGCCTTGGAGCATGGACTCCTTTATGATACAGAGGCAGAAGACCACAGTAAGCTCACCCGATTCCGCTTGATTGATCAGGGGCAGGGGAAGGTGTCACTGCAATGTGAGGATGGCCGTTATGTCTTTGTGTCAGGCTTCGGACTGGCAGGTGATGTCCGCCTCACCACTGATGCATCGAAAGCCGAAGTATTTATGTGGCAGGACTACCTGAACAAGGAGTTCATGCTGATGTCGATGCGTACCCATCTTTATATTGGCAAGAGTCCCACCACGGGCAGTCCTTACTCCATGGACTATAAAGGAGCCGATCCTGCTCGAAGGAATGGGGCTGTCTTCCGTTGGGAGGAATAAGTCCGTCAGTAAAGAAGGATTAGTCCGGCGAAGGCACTATAGGCAATCATCCTAATGGGATTGATCTTAAAGAACTTGGTGCCAACGAAGGTTGCCACGAACAGGAAGCAGCTGATCCAGAACTGCCAAGGATTAATGGAAGGGGTAGAGAAGTTCTCGGGTGTCATCAGCATCAGCGTCGCAGCCGCTAATAATCCTACCACGGCAGGACGTAATCCCGTGAAGATACTTTTCACCAGTGGGGTGTTCATGTATTTCATGAACATCTTACTGATGATAATCATCAAAATCAGTGATGGCAGAACAAGGGCGAAAGTGGCAGTGGCACTGCCCAGAACGGCCATAGGCATGCTATATCCTGCATTGGCGACGGCTGTGTAACCGCAGTATGTGGCACTGTTGATGCCTACAGGACCGGGAGTCATCTGACTGATAGCGACAATATCCGTGAACTGTGCAGTATTCATCCAGTGCCAGTGATACACCACCTCGTTCTGTATCAGTGACAACATGCCATAGCCTCCACCGAACCCGAAGAGTCCGATCTCAAAGAAAGTGATAAACAAATATAGGTAGATCATAGCCGTACACGTTCTTATTCTGTTGGTTGAACATATTTCCCATAGACATAACCGCCTAAGCCGGCAATCAGGATAATGAGGATGGGCGAAACACCTAAAGCCCAGATGGCCAAGGCACAGCCAATGGGAATCCAGCAGTTTGCCAGATTGATCTTCGCGCTCTTTGCCAGGTTGAAGGTAGGAACCGCGATGAGTGCCACCACTGCAGGACGGATGCCCCGGAATATCGCTGCCACCACCTTGTTGTCTTCAAACTGATGGAAGAACATGGCGATCAACAGGATGATGATGAACGAAGGGAGGGCTGTGGCCAAAGCTGTGCAGAGCGCTCCTTTCACTTTCCGCAGCTTGTATCCGATGAAGATGCTGATGTTGATGGCGAAGACACCAGGACAGCTTTGTGCGATGGCGATGAGATCGAGAAGTTCCTTCTCGGAGGTCCAATGATGTTTATCTACCACTTCCCTTTGGATAATAGGAATCATGGCATAGCCACCGCCGAAGGTGACCATGCCAATCTTAAAGAATGTCTTGAAAAGATCCGCTAAGATATTCATCTCATCTCTCATCTCTGATGCTCTTCCACCCACTTACGTGCATTGACAAACGCTTCGATCCACGGGGTTACCTCGTCATTGCGACGGTTGGCCGGATACCATGCGTTCTGCCAGGGGAAGACGGCACGCTCTAAGTGAGGCATCATACAGAGATGACGACCGTCGTCCGAGCAGATTCCTGCCACGTTATAGTCAGAACCGTTCGGGTTGGCTGGATAGCCCGCATAGTTGTACTTGGCAATGATGTTGTAGCTGCTCTCGGCCTCAGGCAGATGGAACTTCCCTTCTCCGTGAGCCACCCACAGACCGAGTTTCGAACCGCTCAGACTGCCGAACATCACACTGTTGTTCTGTGGAATTTGTAGAGAGATAAACTCGCTCTCAAACTTATGGGAGTCGTTATGGAGCATCTTGGCACCTTTTGCACCCGTTAACCCCAGTTCCACCATCAGCTGACATCCGTTGCAGATACCTAACGACAGTGTGTCCTTACGGGCGTAGAATTTGTCGAGAGCCTCTTTGGCTTTCGGGTTGAACAGGAAGGCACCGGCCCATCCCTTTGCCGATCCGAGGACGTCGCTGTTAGAGAAGCCACCGCAGAATACAATCATCTGGATCTCCTCTAAGGTCTCACGACCGCTGATCAGATCGGTCATCATCACATCCTTTACATCGAATCCGGCGAGATAGAGGCAATAAGCCATTTCGCGCTCACCGTTGGTTCCTTTCTCACGGATGATGGCAGCCTTGGGGGCGTTGGCACTTGCATCGTGACGTGGATTGAGCCTGTATTGTGAAAGCTTTCCAGTGAAACCTTTCGGGAACTTCATCTCGATCGGTTGCTTCTTGTAGTTCTCGTAACGTTCGGCAGCCTTTCCGTTGAAACTCTGCTTACGGTCAAGGAGATAGGATGTCTTGTACCATACATCACGCAGGGCATCGATGTCGAAGCTCTGTTCCCAATCGCCTTTCTTGATGACCAGTGTGCGCTTGTCGGGAACGGAGTAGCCGATCTTGGCAAAGCCGACACCCATATCTTCCAGATACTCTTTCAGGTCGAACTTATGCTGATCCGACACCTGGATGATGACACCGGGATTCTCGGCAAACAGCATCTTCACGATATCGTCTCCGGCTATGTCGTGCAGGTTGATATGCATACCGCCCTGGGTATTGGCGAAGCACATTTCCAAAAGGGTGGTGATCAATCCACCTGCAGAGATGTCATGACCTGCCATCACCCATCCCCTCTTGATCAGTTCTTGTACAGCATTGAAGCAATCCACGAAATAGTCGGGGTCTTTGACTGTAGGTACATCGTCGCCAACCTTTCCGAGGCTCTGTGCAAAGGCACTGCCTCCCAGATGCTGATCATCGAACGAGAAGTCGATATAGTAAATACTGGAGTTCTTGTCGTTCACCAATACGGGGGATACCACCTTCTTCACATCGCTCACCTCACCGCCGGCACTCACGATCACGGTTCCCGGAGAGATAATCTTCTCGCCATTGGGATACTGCTGACTCAACGACAGGGAGTCTTTTCCTGTCGGGACATTCACATGGATGTCGCAGCAGAAGTCGCTCAATGCCTTCACCGCAGCATAGAGACGGGCATCCTCGCCTTCCTGCGAACGACAGGGCCACATCCAGTTAGCACTCAGGGAGATGCTCTGCAGTCCGTCTTCTAACGGTGCCCATACGATATTTGTCAACGACTCGGCAACAGAGAGCACACTGCCTGCTTCGGGAGAGGCGAGACCGGCTTGGGGGGCATGACCTAATGCCGTGGCGATACCTTTCTTCCCACGATAGTCTAAGGCCACCACACCGCAATCGGAGAGTGGCAGCTGGATCTCACCCTGACATTGCTGACGGGCAATCTTTCCTGTCACGGAACGGTCCACTTTGTTGGTGAGCCAGTCTTTGCAGGCCACAGCTTCCAACTGAAGCACCCGCTCCACATATTCATTGAGCTGGTCGGACGAGATGCCCGACTTCCCATCTTTCCCGGCATAGTCAACCGGGGCGTAGTGATGCTCCACGGTGTTGTCGCGCATGATGGTCTTCGGAGAGTGCCCGAACATCTGTGCCACATCCAGATCGAACGGTTTGACCCCGTCGCCCTGAACGAACGAGAAGTGGGCATCCCCTGTGGTCTCACCCACCACATACAATGGAGCACGTTCACGCTCAGCGATGCGGCGCACATGATCGATATGCTGTTCGTCGATGAGCAGTCCCATGCGCTCCTGACTCTCATTGGCGATGATCTCCTTGGCAGAGAGCGTCTTGTCGCCGATGGGCAGCTTCGTCATGTCGATCTTGCCGCCACACTCCTCAACCAGCTCCGACAGACAGTTCAGGTGACCGGCGCTGCCATGGTCGTGGATGCTCACCACGGGATTGTTGTCTTCCTCCACCAGTGCGCGCACCAGGTTGTAGGCACGTTTCTGCATCTCGGGGTTTGCCCGTTGCACGGCATTCAGCTCGATGCCATTGCTATAGCGACCGGTATCGACGGAGGATACGCTACCGCCACCTAATCCGATGCGGTAGTTGTCACCACCCACCACCACGACTTTATTTCCTTTCTGAGGCTCTTTCTTCAGACAGTCGCGCTTGGT
>DETG01000083.1:0-14438 GCA_002361535.1 Prevotella sp. UBA3294 | reverse complement strand
TTGGTGCCGTAGCCCACACCGCCAGCCAGCATAATCACTTTGTCATAGGCATACTTGGTGTCGTCCTTCTCCTGGTGCTCGAAGGTCAGCACAGAACCGCAGATCAATGGCTGTCCGAACTTATTACCGAAGTCGGAGGCTCCGTTTGATGCCTTGATCAATATCTGTTCGGGAGTTTGGTACAGCCACTGACGAACAGGCAGGATATTTTCCCAGTCACGCTCGTCATCTTCTACGCGAGGATACGCTGTCATATACACGGCTGTTCCGGCAATAGGCCACGAACCGACACCACCTCCCATACGGTCGCGGATCTCACCGCCTGTTCCAGTGGATGCACCGTTGAAGGGCTCTACGGTGGTGGGGAAGTTATGGGTTTCTGCCTTCAGGGAGATCACGCTCTCGATATCCTTCACACGGAACCAGTCGGATGTGCTCTGATCGGCGGGAGCGAACTGTTCCACGACAGGACCTTCCGAGAAGGCTACATTGTCTTTGTATGCTGACAGAATCTTATGCGGGTTCTCTGCAGTGGTCTTCTTGATCATGGCAAAGAGGCTCGACTCTTTCTCCTCACCGTCGATGATGAAGGTGCCACCGAAGATCTTATGACGGCAGTGCTCGGAGTTGATCTGTGCGAAGCCAAAGATCTCGCTGTCGGTGAGCGGACGGTTCAGCTCCTTCTCGATCTTATGCAGGTATTCGATTTCCTCCGGACTCAGTGCCAGTCCTTCTGCCTCGTTGTATTCCTCTAAGTTCTCCACGTGCTTGATAGGCTGGGGGGCAATGTTCACGGTGAAGATATCTTGGTCCAGTTTCTTATAGATACGCTGGAGCATGGAGTCGTAAAGTTCTTCTGGAACTTCATTGTCAGCTGTCAACTGTGAATTGTCAACTGGAAAATATTCCTCAATGCGGGATATGCCTCTCAGTCCCATGTTCTGCGTGATCTCCACGGCATTGGTGCTCCATGGGGTGATCATCTCGCGACGGGGACCTATGAAGAATCCCTTCTGCTCACTGTCTTCGAGCAGGGTCGCATCGCCATAAAGCCAACATAACTCATTGATTTCCTGTTGATCTAACTGATGATCAACCTCGGTTGCTATCACACTTTGTGATGGAGTCTTAAAGAAAAGAATCATATCTTATTGTACCTTATTATTTATAGTGGTGCAAAGGTACGAATAAGTGTGTAAAATGCCAAATTTATTAGTGCATTTTAATGATTCTTCTTGATTAGGTCTCCTATGGTGATACCCAGTGCAATGGTGGTGCTATAGGCCTTATGACCATTGGTGGTCTTAAAGAGCGGCAGCAGGTCTTGATAGGCTGTAACCTTGAATGGGCCAATGGAAGTGGATGCATTGAGCAAAAGTCCCCAATGGTAGATCCTGGCATGCTTGTTCACCGGATCTCCAAAAGAGCCTGGCATGAAATGGAATCTGGCATCTATTCGGTATTCCAATGCAAGACCAAGTCCGCCTTGAAGAGGTGCCAGATGATTGGATAACATGTTCTTATCGCTAATCATTAGCAGGGTGGGTATGCGGATCACTGTGTAATGCAGATAATTGTTTTCGGCAGGTACCTGACTGATGTCGGTGAAGGCCATATGTCGCCCCTCATTATAGGGCTGTGTGTTGTTTGAAAAATACTGTCTTACGTAGGAAATCTGAAAGGCCGCCGACATTCCATATTTATTCTTCTTCCCAAAAGGTACAGTCAGTTCACCCAGCGTGATTCCCAAATCAAATGAGCCTCCGTCTTTGGTGTGGATCCCTTCGCTTTCACCCCAGTTACCAAGTGCTTTGCCGGTCATGCGTCTCCATCCGTACCAGATGGTAGGTTGTACCATGCCAAAGGGATTATTTGTGTATGAGGAGGGTGTGAAAGGAGAGGTGACATAGATTCGTTCAATCTCCTGATCGTTCACATAGGCGGTTTCACGTGTTTTCTTTAATGTGCCGCCATCTGAGGTAAAAATGGATACTTTCGTTTCTGGTGCATCGTCGTCAATGACAAACCGCTTACCGTTGTAGTTCACTGTCGTGTCATTCTTTTCTTCGGCTCCAGCTGTCAAGGACAGCATCAAGGCCATTGTTACTATGATTGTCTTCATAATGTTTATGGTTTTATTATTGATTATCGTCGGGTATAGCACAACTTGATGATATCGTCAGGCTGCAAGTTGCCTTCTATGAAGATGACGGCGCCACTGCCTCCTTCTTGTGTGCTGAATAAAATGTAGCGGTTCAGTCCTTTTTGCAAGGAAGGCATCATATAGTAGCCGCTGGTTACTTCTCCATCAGTCACCACCTCCCGGATCTTCTTTGCTGACCGCCGGTCGTTCTTTAATAGATCATTGACCTCCTTACCGATCCGTTTATAGGTCAGACTCTTGTAGGTCTTGATCTTCAAACCGTGCAGTTTGGTGTCGTGCATCTCCACCATCTTACAACCTTTCTCGTGACCGTAACGGGTGAATACTTGGTTAACTCCCAGTCCGTCCTGTGTCTCGGCATGGATGCTGAGACTCATGAGCAGGGCCATTATGAATAGTAAGCGTCTCATCATTATAGTATTTTAGTTCATGAATTGCAGAGCATCAAAGGTTTCATTGTCATCAGAGGCTACCATTTGCAGGGCTAATTCGGCCTCCCGCATAATCACTTCAGTATCTGTTGTCCGTTGTCCGTTGATGACAGCGTAGGCTTGGTCTCCTTTTGGCCAGGCTATGACCAGTGTGACCATGCCCACCACAACGGCGGCCACAGCAGTCCACCATAAAGAATGATGTGACAAGGACACGGTACGCCTTCTTGGTTGTTCTTTTTCGTCTATATAGGAAAACAAGGCACTGAAAGCTTTCCACTCTTCAGGGATCTCCTGTTGACGGGTAAAAAACTGACGTAGCTGAAGTTCCTCAGCATGCGTTGTATCACCATCAAGGTATTTTTCAATGAGTTGCTCGATTTCGTTCATAATCGTGTTCTGTTGTGGGTTAATCTGATGAATTCTTCCCGTATCCGTCGTCTGGCGCGTGAGAGATTTTGGCGTAGGGCCTCGTAGGTACAGCCAGTGATCTGCATAATCTCTTCTTTCTCATAGCCCTCGATTTCTTTTAATCGGAATATTCGGGCTTGTAAAGGGGCAGATGCTCAATAATATAGGCAATAAGTTCGCTATCACTGGAAGGCTCTTCCTGTATGACTGGGGGTGCATCAGCACTGATGTTCTGTATGACACGTTGCTTGATGGCTGACTTTCGCTGGTAGTCAATACATTTATTCCGAACAACAGTCATAGCGAATGCTTCTGGATTGGGATGCCCGTGAAGCTCGTGGCGACGGTCCCAAAGTGAGAGCAGGGCTTCCTGAACCATGTCCTCAGCTATTGAGGCATCATCGGTCAGTCTTTTTGCCATGGCCATCATCTGTGGTCTGAGCACTGCTATTCGTGAAGAAAACTTGCCTATGTTCATATTGTTCTTTGTCTATATAACGAATAACAGATCGTTTTTGTGACATGTTTTTGTCTTCAAAAGGAAAAAAGGAAGGAAGAAATGGTCTTGGAAGAGTTTTTCTTTGACTGTAAGTTTGTCAGAATTATTATGAAAAAAAACCTCCTTGAAAAAGATCATTTTAAATTAATCTAGGAGCGGAAAGGATGTAAGCACCGATCGAAACGACCCGTAGATGACGTTTCTTTTGTTCGGAAACGGCCTTTTTACCTCACAAAAACGATGTTTTTACTACACAAAAACGCTGTTTTCACCACCTAAAAACGCTGTTTTCACCACCTAAAAACGCTGTTTTTGACCCTAAAAACGTTGTTTTTGGACGATGAAAACGCCATTTTTGCGAGACAGGAATGGCGGGTTTGACTAAAGTGTCTGTTTCCCAGGATCTTAGCAAACTTCTCCAGAATCGATTTTTTGCGACCAACCGATCGAAATTTTGTTTTGAAGGCATTCTCAGAAGGTCACTTGTCAGAATAATTCATAAAAATTATTCATGCCGGTAATTTGCAAAAAACTACTTTTCTTGACAATGATGATACTTTTTTCATTGAAATGTTGTACCTTTGCACGGTATTGTTTATCTAAATTGAATATGAGGAAAAAGATCTTTGCACTGGCAGCTGCCGTGATGCTGGCAACCCTGGGCGTTCAGGCACAGGTGATGAAAGCTGCCGATCTGGAGAAATATGCCAAGCAACGCTATGGCGAGAAGTGGCTCGATGCTGCCATGAACCTTTCTCAGAAGCTGACACTCGACAAGAACGAGAGCCTGACCTATCAAGAGGTTGTGGAGGCACCGGGAAAGACGAAGCAACAGTTATATCTGGTCTTGAACTACTGGGTTACTGCCACCTTCAAGGACCGTGGGGCCATTACATTGAATGACAAGGAGGCTGGCTGCATCATCATCTCTTCAACCATCCCCAATATCGTGGAACATATCGGTACGCTGAACAAGTATTCTGTCAGTATCACACCCGTGATCCGTCTCGATATAAAGGAAGGGCGTGTGCGTGTCACCTACACCGTACAGAGCTACGACATCATGGCCGATGTCAGTGGTGGATGGCTCAGCTTTCCCGAGCCAGACCAACGTACCTATGGTGATTCGAAACGTAAGAAGGATGATAAGACCAATGCCTATCTCTATGATGAACAATGGGAAATAGCCCGGCATTATCCTTTCGTGGAGAAGGATCCGCAGAAACGAACCTGTGCCAAGGCCCTTGTGATGACCCATGCCTATTCAAACGCCATCATCGATAAGGTGGAGGAAGCATTGAAGAACGGTCTGGTGGGTAATGACAACGACGATTGGTAAATTATAATTTCAAGATAAAGCAATGAAGAGAAAGACAAGTTTTTGGCTGTCTGTCGCCGTCTTGCTGTTGGTGGGCTGTGCTTGCGTGATCACCTGTTGCTCTGACTCAGACGACATCGAGGTTACCAGTGCCACGGACGACAGCAGTCAGTTCGTGACCCTTACCGATGCCGTGCCCGATGCCATCCTGGAAATACGCTATTTCGGTACGTATAATTTCGTTGGTGAGCGTATTGAGGGATATGAGGAGCCGACAGCCCTGCTGACAAAGAAGGCTGCCGAGGCTTTGAAGGCGGTGAGTGACGATGTGCGCAGTAAGGGCTACCGCTTGAAAATCTATGATGCTTACCGTCCGCAGAAGGGCGTGGACCATTTTGTGCGCTGGGCTGCCGATCTCTCCGCCACGGAGATGAAGTCATATTTCTATCCCGACCTTGACAAGAGCGTGCTCTTCGAACAGGAGTATATCTACGAACGAAGCGGTCATACCCGTGGCAGTACCGTGGATCTCACACTTTTCGACATGAACACGGAGAAGGAGGTTGACATGGGTGGCACCTTTGATTGGTTCGGTCCGGAGAGTCATCCGGATTTCTGCGGGAACCCGGAAACGGGGGAATATACGGGCGACAACAGCAAAAGTCCGGCTCACCGAAGCATCACGGCAGAGCAGTTCGCTAACCGTATGATTCTTCGCAAGGCTATGCTCGCTCATGGCTTCAAAGCCCTCGACACGGAATGGTGGCACTTCACATTGAAGGATGAACCCTTCCCCGATACTTATTTCACCTTCCCGGTGAGACAGCTGACAAAGCAAAAGGAATAGATTATCCGACATGAAGAACCGCAGATCCTGGCTATCGGCATTCGGTGCCTTCGTAGGTGGTGTGTGCATGTTTGTCTCATGTGCCACCCATCATGCTGTGCCCCGGTATTCGACACTGGCAGAGCCGATACCGCTGGCTCCCGACTATGGTGATACCACACAGTGGTACAAGACATGGCGGCAGGGTGTGGCGGATGTCTTTTACATTCTTTCTACGGAAACGGGCGACTATCCGTGGGGCGACGGCACAACATGTCATTATGCCAATACGTATGCCGACAGTCTGCGTAAACCCATGCTGGGAGAAATCAAGGGCGTAGATGCGCTGCTCAGCGGGCGCATGAACTATTATGCCCCTTACTACCGACAATGTTCGTTGCAGTCGTTTACCAACGACAGTATGACAACTGCAAGACTGCCTTTGGCCATGGGTGATGTGCGACGGGCCTTTGCCTATTATCTGAGTCATGAGAACCATGGGCGACCTTTCGTCCTGGCAGGGTTCAGTCAGGGTGCTATGATCGCCCTCCAGTTGCTCAAAGAGATGGACGATGCCACGTATCACCGTATGGTGGCGGCCTATATCATCGGATGGTCCATACCGCAGGAGGTGGTGGATGCGGATGGAGGAAAAAGGATCAGACCGGCACGGCGGGCGGATGATACGGGTGTCACCATCTGCTACAACTCCGTGCGATCCCCTTCCTATAGTCTGTTCCCACGCAGTGCCGCTGCCATCAATCCGGTGAATTGGCGAACCGACGACGAACCGGCTACGCTCATCACGGAGCCGTCGCCTTTCATCCCCCTTGATCAGCAGTCACGTGACACGCTTTCCATCAGTCTCGACCCTGCCTCCAACCTCTTGCTTGTCAGTGGTTATACGGGCACTGATCACGTGCTGCCCCTCATCGGTAACGAGGGATGCTACCACTCGCGGGAGATCTGGTTCTATCGCGACGCGCTCAAAAAGAATATCGACCAGCGCGTAGAGGCATTCGTTATGGAAAATGTCGTTAAATTTCCATAAACAAATGCAACTTTATTCGCTTTTTACAGTCTAATTCATGAATTTGCATTATTATTGCATCGTGAAACAGACGCATATCCCTGTCTGTTCCCAATGAATCATGTGATTATTAACCAAAACAGAAAGGAAATACAGTATGAGAAAAAGTATTTTAACGATCTCGGCCATGACTGCTGTACTCTTGGTGAGCAGCTGTGCCAGTAAGAAAGATCTTGAAAACTGTCGCTTGGACAACCAGAACCTGATGAATGAGAATAAGGAGTTGAATACAAGCTTCCAGGTGACAAAGGAGCAGCTGGCTGCCGCCAATGCCCGTGTGACCTCCTTGGAGGAGCAGTTGGCACAGCAGAAAAAGGCATACGTCGCCCTGCAGCGCTCGCTCGATAAGAGCCTGACGAACGCAAACCAGAACAATATCTCCATCGAGAAACTGGTGGATCAGATCAACGAGTCGAATCAGTATATCCGTCACTTGGTGGAGGTGAAGAGCAAGAGTGACTCCCTGAACATGGTGCTGACGAACAACCTGACACGTTCGCTGAGTAAGGAGGAACTGAAAGAGGTGGATGTGCAGGTGCTGAAGGGTGTGGTGTATATCTCACTGGCCGACAACATGCTCTACAAGAGTGGGTCGTATGAGATCAACGACCGTGCAGCAGAGACCTTGTCGAAGATCGCGAAGATTATCATGGACTATAAGGACTATGATGTGCTGGTGGAGGGAAATACCGACAATGTGCCGATATCCCGTGAGAATATCCGTAACAACTGGGACCTCTCCTGTCTGCGCGCCTCAAGTGTTGTGCAGTATCTGCAGAACAACTACGGCGTGGATCCCAAACGTCTTACCGCCGGGGGCCGTGGCGAATATAACCCGCTGGCAAGTAATAATACCGAGGTGGGTAAGCAGCGCAACCGTCGCACACAGATCATCATCACGCCGAAACTCGACGAGTTCATGGAGCTGATTGACCAGGCTCCGGAAGAATAGGTGAGAGGTGAGAACTGAGAAGTGAGAACTGAGAGGTATGATTACCTTCAAGAATTGGCTTTAGTGCTTGTTCCTGGGTGTAATCATACCTCTCAGTTCTCACTTCTCAGTTCTCAGTTCTCATCTCTCACTTCTCAGTTCGTAATACAGTTTTTTTCGAGGAATTCCTCAAAGCGATCACGGTAACCGTTGAAGATATTGATATCGACTTCACCGTGAATGCCACTGACACGGCCGTCTGGACTCAACTGCCAGATGGCCAGTTTTACGTCTGGCTTATATTCTCCGTAACGGGCTATCCACACTTGGTAATTCTCTTTGATATTGGTGGCCTCGGATAAGTATTTATTGAGGAAATTCTGACTGACATAGAGAATTGGTTTGACACCCGTATGCTTTTCCACGGCTTTCATCCATACCTGGATACGGTTGAGCATGACATCGGTGCCTCCCATCTCCTTGATGAGTGCTGCCGAGGGCTCTACATCGAGCACGGGAGGAAGGTCGCCTTCCTTGAACTGCGTGTTCTTGATGAAATGTTGTGCCTGCTGGATACCGCTGGTTCGGGTGGAGAAGAAATGATAGGCGCCGCAGCGGATGCCGTGCCTGCGTGCAGCGGCATAGTCGTTGGCATAATACTTATTGGTGATGGTCGTACCCTCGGTACTCTTGATATAACAGAAGCTAACGGGGTAGTCAACGGCACCGCTGACCCTTTTCTTGCTCTTTGAACCTAAATGGGTGATACGAATCTTCCCCCAGTCGATGGCATAGTGCTTCTTCCCAATGTCGTGTTGGTAGCGGGAGATATCGATGCCATAGATGTGCTCGGTGGTATAGGTGGGACGTTCACCTTGATAGACATCGTCTGCCCATTCACCGATGCGTACGGCACCGTCGGAGTTGAGCAGGATACCGAATCCATTGCGCTTGCCATCGTTCCACATACCGTCATAGATCCGTCCGTCGTGACTGCTTAGGATGCCGTGGCCTTGTGGAATCCACTGGTGGTTGGTTTCTCCCTGATAATGGGCTTCTTTGTAAGGAACGGTGGCATTGGTCGTGTCCTGCTGGGAGAACAGCAGGGAGTCGGCATGAAGACGGTAGCTTTCTGACAGTGTGTTGTCATAGACAGCCTGTGAGTGGGTGGCCTTTTGCCGTTTGCTGCTTTGTACCAGACAGGTGTGTCTGGTAGCATCCATCTCCAGAATACGACAGGGGATACGATGCCAGTTGCCGGAAGAATCGTTTTGCAGGAGGGTGTAGCGTTGGATGAGCCGTACCTGCATCTTGTCTGTACGGGTGCTGTCGGAGAGGATACCGACGATTGTCTGGGCATCTGTCAACTCCTTCCTGGCTGTTGTCTCATAGTCGGCAACAGTATTGTAGCCTTCATCTGACACATCATGAACGCGAAGGAAATAGTGCAATTCGTCGATCCGTTTGCGAAGGGTGAGGATGCGCTGTCGTAGTACGGGCAGCTGCTGATTGAAAGTCTGGCGGATCTGTACGTTCTCTTCCTGCTCCCATAGGGAGGGGTCGGTGCCCTTGGCCAACAAACGACCATGGCAGAGTGGGGTGAAGGTACGCCTTGTCCAGATCCCTGTGACCGTTTGTGTGTTGTAGGGCATGTCGTCTTCACTGACTGACAACCTGCTGGTGGTCCAGTTGTCGTAATCGCTCAGAAAGAAGACTGGCTTTCCGTCGATGTGTATCTCATAGCAAGTGTCGTATTCGAGTAGAGCGGTACTGCTGCTGAGCTGTTCCTCTGTGGGCGGTATCAGGGGGAGCAGCACCAGGACAAACAGGATCACTAACGTCAAAAACAGCAGCGAGAGGAGTGCTCTCACTGCTGTCTTGCTTCTGTATTTGTCAGGTTTCATTAATCAATCTCCTCATCAGGCTCGTAGCCACCCATCTCGCGAATCGCGTTCTTCAACATGGTATATTGTTGATAGAGGTGGTTCACAGCCTCTTCACCTTGGGTGTAGTCGTGCATCGGACTCTTCAGGAAGAAGCTCAGGAAACGCTGGATGCCGTAACGACCGGCGCGCGCTGCCAAGTCACTCAGCAGACAAAGGTCTAAGCAGAGCGGGGCGGCGAGGATACTGTCGCGACAGAGGAAGTTGATCTTTATCTGCATGGGATAGCCCATCCAACCGAAGATGTCGATGTTGTCCCATCCTTCCTTGTTGTCGTTACGTGGCGGGTAGTAGTTGATACGTACCTTATGATAATACTGTGTGTCCTCATCGTTTCCGTGACCATAGAGGTCGGGCTGGATCTCTGGCTTCAGGATGGTCTCTAAAGTAGAGAGCTTCGACACTTCCTTCGTACGGAAGTTGGCAGGCTCATCGAGAACCAGACCGTCGCGGTTACCTAAGATGTTGGTTGAGAACCAACCGCTCAGGCCTAAACAGCGGGTGCCGATAATAGGAGCGAAACCACTCTTTACCAAGGTCTGACCTGTCTTGAAATCCTTACCGGCAATGGGCATCTTGGTCTTCTCTGCCAACTCCCACATGGCGGGGATGTCAACGGTGGTGTTGGGGGCTCCCATGATGAACGGTGCACCTTCGGAGAGAGCGGCATAAGCATAGCACATAGATGGAGCGATATGCTTCCTGTCATCGGCTTTCATTGCTGCCTCTAAGTCAGAGAGCTTATAGTGGACACTCTCCTCCACGGGAACATAGATCTCTGTAGAAGCTGCCCAAAGCACGACGATGCGGGCGCAGCCATTTGACTGCTTGAAATTGCGGATATCCTCACGCAATGCCTCAACCATCTCCCAACGTGTCTTGCAGTCTTTTACGTTGTCACCGTCAAGGCGCTTTGCATAGTTCTTGTCAAAAGCGGCTTTCATCGGGACGATCTTCTCCAGCTCATCACGTACGGGCTCGATGTCTTTCTCTTTCAACACTTCGGCATACATGGCTGCTTGATAAGCGTTTTGGGGATAGACATCCCAAGTGCCGAAGACAATGTCACTCAGTTCTGCCATCGGCACTATCTCACGATAGGGGAGGTATTGTTTGTCTTCTCCTTTGCCGATACGGATCTTGTCATACTGTGTCATGGAGCCGACAGGCTTGGCCAAACCCTTGCGGGTCATAAAGACACCTGTCATGAATGTAGTGGAAACTGCACCACAGCCTACGACGAGGATTCCAAGCTTTCCCTCTGCAGGCTTTACATTTGTTTTACCCATTTTTTACTAATTTCTTTTGATTTTGTTTCTTAATTTGATGCAAAAGTATAAAAACTATTTTAAAGTAGATCGGTTTTCACATTTTTTGTGCTTATTATTTGCATGATTATGGAAAATTGGGACATATTACCGCGTTTTTTGTTTCTTTTATCTCGTTTTTCTTTTGTATCTTTGCAACCGAAAAGAGAAGTAACCACTAATGGGACTTACCTCGTATTTTTGAAATCAATATATGAAACTAATAAAAAACAAACAATTCGGTGGTGAACGTCCGCTGTTCGCCATTCATGATACCCGACTGGAACAGGTAACGATCACCGAGGGGGAATCAGGAATCAAGTGCTGCAAAAACATAGAAGCTGATGGATGCCGGTTCTTCGGAAAGTATCCTTGGTGGCACGTGGATGGATCGGTCATCACAAACTGCTATTTTGAAGTGGGGTCACGCTCGGCTATCTGGTATAGCAGAGACATGACGATGAAAGATACAGTCATCGATGCACCTAAACTGTTCCGGGAGATGGAGAATGTGGAACTGGAGAATGTCCAGTTCAAGGATGCTGACGAGACATTCTGGCGCATCAAGAACCTGAGGGTAAAGAATGTTACCCTGCGGGAAGGTACCTATCCTTTTATGTTCTGTGAGAATGTGTATGTGGAAGACCTTGACTGTGAGTCGAAATATATCTTCCAGTATTGTAAGAACGTTGAGGTACACCGTGCGAAAATCACAACCAAAGACTCGTTCTGGGAGTGTGAGAACGTGACCGTTTATGATAGCGAACTGAACGGGGAATATTTAGGGTGGCATTCAAAGAACCTGAAACTGGTGCGCTGCCATATCACTGGCGAACAACCGCTCTGCTATGTGGAACAGTTGGTACTTGAAGATTGTACCTTCGGCCCAGACTGTGACCGGATGTTCGAAGATTCTGATGTGCAGGCAACCATTCAGGGGGGTGTGACGAATATCAAGAATCCACGGACGGGTAGGGTGGTGGCCGACTTTGTGGGCAGCATCACTATTGACGAGCATGTCAAACAGCCTGCTGACTGCAAGATCATTGTCAAACCATAACCATAGAGACTATGAAGTACGATTTTGACCAGGTCATCCCGCGACGACATACCAATAGTGTAAAATGGGATGAGGCTGCTGAAGAGAATGTGATCCCTCTTTGGGTGGCTGATATGGACTTTCCTGTGCTGCCACAGATCACCGAGGCTCTCCATAGACGGGTCGATCATGGGGTGTTTGGCTATACGCATGTGCCGGACAGCTATTACCGGTCGGTGATCCGCTGGTTCAAAGAACAACATGGTATGCAGGGGGTGGATCCTGCCGACATAATCTATACCTCGGGGGTAGTACCGGCTATCTCAGCCATCATCCGCGGACTGACTCTTCCTGGAGACAAAGTGCTGATACAAACACCTGTATATAATTGCTTTTTCTCGTCCATACGAAATCAGGGCTGTATAATCGAGGAAAGTCCGCTTATCTATACAAAGGGTACCTATGCGGTTGACTGGGATGACTTCGAGAAAAAATGCAGTGACGAGCGAGTGAGGATTTTCCTACTTTGTAACCCGCATAATCCAGTGGGAAGGGTATGGACACAGGAGGAATTGAGGAAGATGGGGAAAATCTGTCTCAAGCATGATGTGTATGTAATCGCTGATGAGATCCACTGCGAACTGGTGATGCCTGACCATGAATATACTCCTTTTGCCTCTCTGTCAGAGCAGTTCTTGATAAATAGTGCTATGTGTGTGGCTCCGACAAAAGCGTTTAACATTGCTGGACTGCAAATCGCGAATATCATAGTGAAGGATGCAAAAAGACGCGAACGTATCAATAGGGCTATCAATCTGCACGAGGTGTGCGATGTCAACCCCTTTGGCGTGATAGCTACCGAGGCCGCCTATACCGATGAGGGGGCAGAATGGCTAAGACAACTGAACTTGTACCTGTACGGGAACTACTGCTTCCTTCGCGACTTTTTCTCAGAGCATTTGCCACAGTTCCCTGTCATCCAGTTGGAGGGAACTTATCTGGTATGGGTGGATTGCGCGGTGCTGGGGGTGTCCTCAAGAGAAATCGCGGATGATCTCTTTCGTCAACAGCGGGTATGGGTGAATGATGGGGAAATGTATGGAGAGACGAACCATGCGTTCATCCGGGTGAATATTGCCTGCCCACGAAAGGTCTTAGCAGAAGGACTGGTGAGAATGGAGAAGGGATTACTGACAAAACTCGGATAATCTCTCCTCTTTCTTCATTTTATCTCTCCTCTTATATCTCTCTCCTCTCTCCTCTTCAAAAAAAGTACCCTACACTCAACTCAAAACCTCTATTCTTGGATTCTCCATCCTTGAGGGCGTCTGTCAGCCCAAGATTGTAACGCGCATCAACGAATATGCCGTTATTCAGGATGACCCCAAGGCTTGCCGAAAGACCGACGTCAATACGGTTACATCCTGATTCCCAATCTAATCTCTCGCGTGGCTCGTTAGCAGGCCAGTCTTTGATGTCGTTCTTGTAATCTAACAAGTAGGCTATATGTGGACCGACTGCCGCATAGAAACCCTTCTTCATCGGGAAGTATTTGAGCATTACCGGCATACAGAGATAATGATAGGTGAAATACCAGTCGGATGATTTGGATGCGTTCAAATCAAGCCAGATGTCTGTCTTGAACCCTCTATTCGCATAATAAAGTTCACCCTGCAAGTCAAAATGGTCACCTAACCCGTATGTGACAAGACCTCCTGCCAGTAGGCCCAACTTGTTCTTGGTATCCCAATGACTACCCATCTGCTGAGTGGTTGAACCGACTCCCCCTTTGATGCCAAAGTCCCACTGTGCCTTGATGGGCACAAATGCCAACAGACAACACGCAATAATAATTAGTCTTTTCATGTCCATGCCTTTTTCTGTTTAACGGCCTTCATTTCGTTTTATTGCCTCCCACCAACGTTTTTCTATTGCTCAGTTCTATGAAGAGATCATTTCCTTTGTTCACTTCTTTCACCAATCAGAGATCTTTTTAATTGGTCTTCCTCTCCTTCCCTTCCTTCTCAACTCTCTTCTCCTCTCACATCTCACTTCTCTTCAATCCTCTGTATCTTCACACTAATAATACAGGTTTGGCGTTCTCGCACCCTCGAACCTCCGCACCCCCGCACCCCCGAGCGAAGCATTCCGGAGCCGGTCCTATATATAATAATAAGGTGTCCCCCTCTTCCTCCTTCCTCCTTTTGTCATGAAAGCGGAAAAAAAACGCCTTCCGGTGAAAAAAATCATGAAAAGTTTTGGCGGTTCGGAAAAAAGCCGTACCTTTGCATCCGCTTTCAGTGAGAGTCCTGATGAGCGACAAGAAAGAGATCTTTGAAAGTCTTACATAAAACAGAGAAGTAGTAGTACAAGAAGCGAAATGATTGATATCATTTCGGGTAGAATAAACCGTCAAGCTTCAATAAATATACTACCGGATATAAGCGTTCTGAGCAAACAGAGACAATGTCGATGGAAG
>DETG01000088.1:17080-17216 GCA_002361535.1 Prevotella sp. UBA3294 | reverse complement strand
TCAGACAGCCCGTACCGAACTCGATATCCACGTAGCGGTCTTCGATGACGGGAATCACGCGGTTCACCAGCGGCACTATCACCTGATGACCTTTCAGCCATTGGTTCTTCGGATCCTTGGGGTTGATACACATGGC
>DETG01000088.1:0-17038 GCA_002361535.1 Prevotella sp. UBA3294 | reverse complement strand
TGGCGGTATCGCCCATGATGGTCTCAGGACGAGTGGTGGCCACCACGGCATAGTAGCCTTTCTCATCCTTATGGATGATATTGCCTTGCTCTTCCAATGCTGCTTGGTTGTCCAGTTCAGTGAGGTCAGCAACATAGTATTTCAGATGGAACAGATGACTTTGTTCTTCTTTATAGACCACCTCCTCAGTGGAAAGGGCAGTGAGGGCTTTCGGATCCCAGTTCACCATGCGCATGCCGCGGTAGATCAGTCCTTTGTTGTACAGGTCAACAAACACTTTGATCACACTCTCTGAGCGTTTCTCATCCATGGTGAAAGCAGTGCGGTCCCAGTCGCAGCTGGCACCTAAGCGGCGCAGCTGTTTCAGGATGATGCCCCCGTGCTCGTGGGTCCAGTCCCAAGCATGTTCCAGAAACTGGTCGCGTGTGAGATCGTGCTTCTTAATGCCCTGCTCGGCAAGTTTCTTTACCACCTTCGCCTCCGTGGCGATGGAGGCATGGTCGGTACCGGGCACCCAGCAGGCATTCTTACCTTCCATTCGTGCACGGCGCACCAAAATATCCTGAATCGTGTTGTTCAGCATGTGACCCATGTGAAGAACTCCCGTAACGTTTGGCGGTGGGATCACGATGGTATAAGGCTCACGGCCATCGGGTTTCGAACTGAACAGCTTATTGTCAAGCCAGTACTGGTACCATTTCGACTCCACTTCCCGTGGATCGTATTTGCTTGCTAATTCCATTGTTATCTCGTATGTTTATTTATCTATGTTTATTTATCAATGAATATCTTTTCCTATACCATATAGACGAACCGACAGAAAGTGACTTGCCTAAGACTTGAGCAAGAGTCTTGCACACTTTGTGCAAACGTTCTGCACACTTTGTGCAAAGGGTCTGCACAACTTGTGCAAAGGGTCTGCACAACTTGTGCAAAGGGTCTGCACACTTTATGCAAAACAATGCCTCATCCGCTGCAATTTGTCATTATCTTTTCTGTTCTTGAATACAGATTCTGTGTTTATGGAAAACAACGGTGCAAAGTTACGAAGAAATGCTGAGATGGCAAAGCGAATTGGAAAGTTTATCGTTGATCATTATGAACAAATGTTATAATCATCAACTTTCAGCAAACAGACCATTCCATGGATAGCTTCCTGGCTTGAGGATGATGGAGACATGCCGTGATTCCCCGTTTTCCTCATGGAGATATGACAGTTGAACAATACCTGGGGAAATCTCACGTGTTACTTGAAAATGATCCCACTGTAATGTCTTGAATACAGCGAATGCGGTGGCTCCACCTTCGATGATGAGTCGTTGGGGACATCTTTCTTTGATCATCATCCCCGCTGTCTCTGCTAACAATTGTTTCAGACGATCCGAATAGTTCTTGTTGATCTCATCGGGATGACCGACAGTAAGGATGAGAGATGGGTTCTCTCGATACACTTTCAGCACTTGCTGTTGCCATGAATGAGCAGATCCCCCATGGAATACTTGGGGCGGTATGGCCAAGCTGGGGATATTCATCCGCAGGGGCTTACTCTGTGTACTCCCACAAATGAACAATGTGGAATACGACATGCGCTTTAGCATTGAATTGAAGCAATCTGCTCCTCCTGCTAAGAGCGTGTCTTCCTGCGCTTTAGATAACTGTATCTCAATCTCTTGTTTATCCTGGGCATCGGCAATGTTGATACCGTCAACGATGCCTCCTTCAATGGGTAGGGTACGGCCACCGCCTAAAAGCTTACAGGTGTCAGAAGAGTGTGCGGGAAACTCCGGGTCATCCCGAAAAGGTGTTTCTGACAGGGGAGTGCCGTGGATGGAGTAGATGCCCTGATGGACTATTCTACCTTTTGAGGGATTCTGTGCGATGAGCAGCGACTTTCTCATGCCAAGGGCATCCATGAGCGCCTGTAGCTCTGCTATGATATGACCGCGCATCACTGAATCGGTTTTCTTGAAGAATGTCACTTCCCCTCCTTGATGGATGCCGGCGATCCGATGCATCAAGGAAATGGCTTCATCCCGTGACCCAGAACGGGTGTCAGTGGCATAGACGAGCACATCGTCTTTAGACGCATGATCGTCAGGAAAGCACGGGCTGTTACAGGCAGACTCTTCCAAAGAAAGCAGTCTTACCTGTAAACCGTGCCTGTGAACCACACCGGCAATCTCGGCAGCTCCTGTCATGTCATCAGCAATGACTATGATCATACTGTATTCCTATGATGGATTGTTTTTCCTGTTGATGGCCATCTTCGTGGCATAATCGATGGCAAGGAGGATCCCCTCGGCACTGGCAATACCTTTCCCAGCCACATCGAAGGCTGTTCCATGATCCACGCTGACACGGATGATAGGCAGTCCGAGGGTGATGTTCACCCCTTTTGAGGCCTCCATGCGCCCCGTCTTCTTGTCCCACTGGAACCCTACTACTTTGAAGGGGATATGTCCTTGATCGTGATACATAGCGACCACTCCGTCGAATTGTCCACAGCGTGCCTTGGCGAAGAGGGAATCGGGCGGAACCGGTCCATCCACATAGAAACCTCTGTCGCGCAGTTCTTTCACGGCGGGAGCGATCTCTTTCTCCTCTTCCCAGCCGAACAGTCCTCCGTCGCTGGCATGCGGGTTTAATCCGGCGATGCCGATATGAGGCTTGTCGATGCCGAACTGATGACAGGCATCATCTATCAATTCCGTCACCTCGATGATGCGATCTTTTTTCACACGGTCGCAGGCCACACGTAATGGCACATGTGTGGAGACATGGATCACCCGCAGGAACTCATCCGCGAGAAGCATGGCGTATTTCTTCGTATGGGTGAAATGGGCATAGATCTCCGTATGACCGTCGAAGTGGTGCCCTCCCTTGTGCAGGGCTTCTTTATTCAGTGGTGCTGTCACCGTGCCATCAACCTCGTTGGCCATAGCCAGTTCGATGGCTTTTGTCACCGAGAGGAAGGCAGCATGACCGCACTGAGGTTGCACGATCCCAGGTTGGAAAGTACTCATGTCGATACATGCCAGATCATAGACATCAAGGGTGCCGAAGGAGAAGAGGGCATCCTGTACTTTTTGAATAGGATGAACGGTAAGTTTGCTGCCCATTTGCTCAACGGCCCATTGCATCACTTTCGCGTCGCCCGTGATGATCGGACGGCATTGCTCATAAGTCTGTTGACGGCTCAATGCCTTCACGATGATCTCCGGACCGATGCCTGCGGGATCACCCATGGTAATCGCTAAGATTGGTTTCATGATGATACTTTTTGATTCTTTTGTTGTCTACGCTCCTCTAAATATCCGTAAACGGTGAGCTCCTTGTCTGCTAAAGGAGTCTTGAACATCAGACTGGCCAGGTAGCCCACGATGAGTACAATGAGGTGACTATATACGCCTAACATATATTTATGATGGGTGAAGTTCCAACTGCCTAAGTCGAGGAGCAGCTCTTTCTCACCACCGCCCGTCTCAAACTTACTCGAGGTGAGCACGGCATAGGCGGTGAAGAGGATGGCGGCAGCAATGCCGATATACAGTCCCTGCCAGTTGGCTCGACGAGAGAACAGTCCTAACAGGAAGATACCCACGATACCGGCTGATACAATGGCATATAACCCGAATAGAGTTCCTAAGACACCTTCACCTCCCCAGGCTACATAGATCAGGGCGATGATGATACTCAGGATACCGATCACCAATACCGACCATCTGCCCACTTTCAGTTTCTGTGCATCAGTAGCATTCTTTTTTAAGCGTCCGTAATAGTCTTCTACAACAATGGCCGAGATGCAGTTCACATCACTGTCGATGGACGAGATGGCTCCTGCCACCAGGGCGGCGATGATCAGTCCGGTGATTCCCACTGGCAGCTCGGTGGCTATGAAGAAGGGGAACACCTCATCACTCTTGATGCCTTCGGGAAGGACGCCCGGGTTCACATGATAATAGACAAACAGGCAGGTACCCACGAACATGAACAGTGCCCAGGCGGGAACGCTCATCAGCACACCCATGTAGCTGGCTTTCTTCGCACTCTTCTCATCCTTCGCGGCGAGATATCGTTGTACGATGCTCTGATCGGTGCCATACTTCTGTACGGCATAGAAGATACCGTTGAGAACCATCACGATGAAGGTGAGTTGTGTGAGATCCCATGCATAGGGTCCCACGTCGATCTTGTTGTATTCCTTGGCAACACTGAACACCGTTGCAGCCCCACCGTCGGTGAGATAGAACAGCATTCCCACGGTGAGCACACCACCGAGGATCAGCAGGAATCCCTGCACCACATCCATCCAGATGATGGCCTCCATGCCACCCAGATAGGTGAGGATGATCACCACCATACCGATAATGATAATGATATAGGTGATGTCCATGCCTGTGAAGGCGGCCATGGCGATGCCCATCAGGTAAAGGATCGTGCCCATCTTCGAGAAATGCTCAAGGACGAATGCCAGCGAACTGTACAACCGTGCGAAGGCACCGAAGCGGCGCTCGAAATATTCGTAGGTGCTGAGGCGGATCACACGACGGAACAGGGGAACGATGAACCAGATCATTCCTATCAAGACGATCGGCACCATCAATCCCTGTACTAACAGAATCCAGTTACCGGCATAGGCGGCACCAGGATAGGCGAGGAAGGTGACACTACTGATGATGGTGGCGAACATCGACATACCTACGGCCCAGGCGGGCACATTGCCATTGGCGGCGTAATAGCTCTCTGTGGAGTTCTGCTTTCTGGAGAAATACACGCCGACGCCCACTGCCGCGATGAGCGACAGTGCCACGATAAGCATGTCTATCCAGTGGATACTGCTGTGTATCATGCGATTCGGTGCTTAGGTTAAATGATCATGTTAACAGAGGTAGGACTTGATGGCCTGACGAATCTCCTCGGCCTTCTCTTCAGGCAGACGGGTGAGTGGCGGAAGCATGTATTCCTCGCAAAGCCCACAGAGTTTCATGATGACTTTCAAGCCGGCAAGGGATTCTCCGAGAGTCAGTCCCTCGGTGTTCACCTTTCCGATCTCGATCGTCTTTTGCTGCACCTCGTTGGCTTTCTCCTCATCTCCGGCGATACCGGCGAGATAGAGCTGCTGATAGGCTTCTGGCAGGAAGTTGCCTACACTGGGCACGATGCCATCGGCACCGTTCTTTAGGGCCACAGCCGAGTTGGCAGCACATCCGCAGAAATAGGAGAAGTCATCTCTTTCGGCAAAGAGTTTCAGTGCCTCTTCTAACCGTGGAACATTGTTCTCGGAGTCTTTTAGTCCTACGATATTGGGATGCTCACTGAGTCGTTCAATGATATCGAGCGGAATACTCATGTGGGTGGTGATGGTGATATTGTACAGCATCAGTGGAACGGTCAGTGCATCGGCCAACGAAATATAATACTGATACATCTGTTCGGGTGTCAGCGCATAGTAGCTGGGTAGGGTAGCGGCAATCACGTCAGCCCCTGCAGCGATGAAACGCCGGGCAGCCTCTAACTGCTCACTTACGCAGTTCCCTGCCAGTCCTGAGTAGATCGTTACCCTGTCACCTCCGGCTTTCTTGGCAGCGGCAATCATAGCCACACCCTGTTCGGTGCTGACAGAATTGCCCTCACCGGTTGTCCCCATGATCAGTGGGGATACCTGATTTCTGGCGAAGTTCTCTACAATGCGCTCTACAGCCTCCGTGTCAATGGATCCATTTTCTCTAAGTGGTGTAACCATGGGTACAACAACGCCATGGTATCTCTTTTCCCTTTTCATTTTTCTGATTTGTTGAAGATTTTTATCAGAATAACGGGAAAACCTCTTTTTTGTAACCTTCGAGATCGTGGAAACCTTAATCTTCGGTATAGAACTCGATGAGACGGGTGAGGGCGCGAAGGCAAACCTGACAGAATTCAGGATTCTGATTGGTTCGCATCCGACAGTCCTGCATACCGCGATAGACACCGTTAAGACTATATCCTGCCCCTTCATATACCCCCACCTTCTTCTCGTTCTTCTTAGTAGCAGGTGTGGGAACGGGAGTCTTTTTGTCGATCATATCCTCCCATTTCCCATGGAAATCTTTCAGTGTGGTGAGGTTGGGCTCCCAAGGTTCAACGTCGTGCGGATACATCGGGATGGCCTCGTTTTCGTAGGCATACTCATCACCTAATCCTGCGAAGCTATGTCCGAACTCATGCACCACCACCGGACGGAACTGCTCATGGTGTGTCATCGACAGATTATACGAGTTCAGGATGCCTCCTCCTCCATATTTGTCTGTGTTCACCAAAACGATGATGTGCTCGTAGGGCGTTCCTGCAAGCCAGTCGTGTAACTCCTTTAGGTTCAGTGTTGTTAGATACCTGTCGCTATAGAAGGTGTCGAAATGGGAGTGCAGGGCGGTGTTCTTCCAGATCCCTTTGGCGGGTTCACTGGTTCCGCTCTCTTTCGATGGGGCTTTCACGGCAGTGATCTGGAAGCGGTTTCTCATGCTCTTGAAGGGTTCATGGGCAAAGAGTGCGTCCATGGCGGCATGGGCATCTTCGAGGAAGGTTGGCATTTCTTGTTCCTGATAGCCCTCGGCGATGTAGGCAATATGGATACATCGGTTGGTGTCGGCTGCCTGTTGCAGTGTTTCATAGGGTGTGATATGGCGTTCACCGATATGACGGATGAGGATGTCGGTCGGTACCACCTGATGGGTGAGGGTTGTCATCACTTCACGCCGGTTATTCATCAGGTTCACGGTGATATCGGCGGAGTCTTTCGGCATCGGCACGAGGAACACGTTCTCGAATGATTTCCTGATCTGTTTGGCCTCGTCATAGCTCAGCCATTCCTGGAAGAGGGTAGAGAACGAGTTTTTATAGATCACCTGTTGGGTGCGGTGGTCACGAACGATGATCTGTCCGTTTCCTTCCACGGGGACCTCCGCCAGGTGGTGTCGTTTCCCGTACCATCGGGGGATGACGTTCAGCTTATCCACATAGATGTCCTGTTGGGTGACATCACCCGAGAAGGTGTAATCTATACGCAGGGTCTTGTCTTCAAAATACTGGTCAAAGGCCACTGTCTGCACCGTTTGGTTGGCCTGTGCCCACATCATTAGGGGAGCGAATAGCATCGCAATACCCATCTTTCTTCTCATCATTTGTCTCTTTTGTTCCTATGGTTGTTGATTGAGTTGAATGAACACGTTGAATCCTGCACCTCATGACCTTCCAGTTCCTTCACCAATCCTTGGATATAGTCGCGGTCCCAGTCTTTCTGGTGATAGTGCTGTCCGTCGAAAGAGAGGATGTCGATGTCCATCTCCACCTGGTTGTGTTTCCTTTTGGCAGGGGTATTACCGCATACAGTCTCCATGTGTTTCAGGTGGTTCCTCACATGGGTGTAGTCGAGTGGGGTGGTGAAGGCTGCCACGCAGTTCAGGAAATCGGGACTGTCGATGCCCACGGCCTGTGTCTGGATCACCGAAGAGAAGAGGATGTTGTCTCCAAAAACTTCAGTGAGCAGGTCTTTCACCTGTTCCATGTGGGCAGGTGCCAAGTGATTGGATCCGATAGATATCAACACATCCCGTTGCATGGCTTATTTTCTTTGAATGTTGATCAATACGGGGGTCTCCAGTTCCCGCTTCCACATCTGCAGATAAGCATACCATGTCTCTGCTGAATGGAAACCGAAGTCTTCGTTGTCACTGCCGAACACAATGTCGTATCTCAGTTGGTTGTCGGCAGTTGCCACCACATAGCCGTAGTTGTCTTTATTGGCTGGCAGTTCATCCACCACATACTGTTGCGGGATGCGGATGCCCAAGCCAACGGTCTCGCGTTTGTGCCCGGCACTGTCCTTTTCCGATACGGGCCAGTCTGTACCCCAGCAGCCTCGCAGTCCTTTCCGGTCGGAATACTCGGTGGAGTTCTTCACGTTGATGATCCCGGTAGCAAACTGATAACCGGTGGCAGGACGGTCGAAAGTGACTTCCACGGCACAGTCACGGTGACCGGCGTATAATATATATAAGGTGGTCATGGTGATGGGCTGCATCCCCGGCTGGGGTGTCCATCCCTCATCTTTCACCTCCACAATGGTACGTAGTGGTCCACGTGCAATGAGCCGCTGACTGCGGTGTGCCACATCTTCCAGCATCGTGGGTTTCTTCCCATCCCATCCGCGGAGGGCTCCTACGCCGAAGGTACTGCCCACCCATAGCACGTCATCGCCATAGCCTTTGGCTTTCTGCTCGGCATCGGGATAGAACTGGGTGTCTTTCAACTCCAGTCCCTCGTGGTATTTTCCGTAGATATCAACAGTCTGCCGATGGTCGAAATAGATGCGGTATCCCACCTTCTTACTCTCGAAGGCCGCCCCGTGGTGGTGAATCATCCAGTAGGCATTCACACCGTTCTCCACGGTGAGGTGTGAGATATAGAGATCCTGTTTGTTACTTTCCTTGATCTTCTTGTTGCTGAGCATCATCTCGACGTACACCTCTGCGGGGTATTCACGTGGCTTACCCTCGTCTGCCAGACGGATGTCGAAGGTTTGCTTCTCTTTCTTCTTCAAGTCGGTGAGGAAACAGAGCTCGTCGAACCGTCCGTCGTGGTTGAGGTCGTCCAACTGACAAGGAATCTCTTGTCCGTTGCGCGTTACCAAGGCTGTGGCTACGGATACCGGCAGGTCGCGCAAGCTGATCACTACAGGAACGTCACTGCGGTCGCTTTTTAAGGGATTGCTCACGGTTACTTGCATTTCCTGCGTTGGATGAGTCTGGGCTGCCATCGGTGAGCACATGGCAGCGAAGAGTAGGGTAGTCAGTAATTTGTTCATATTCCTTTTGATGGTTTCAATTCATACACAAAATTAGTGCTTTTGACATTCTAATTTAAATTTTTTAGCAGAAAATTTGCATTATAAAATATTTTTTAGTACTTTTGTGCCGTTATTTTAGCTTTTTTGACTTACGGTGAGGAAAACTTACGTCCTGTTCATGATGCTATTGGTGATCTGTTCGGCCTGCGAGTGGAAACTGAAGCCGAACGAAGAAGACGTGCTGCAACAGCGCGTCGAGATTCAGCGTTATGACCGTTTGCAGAGCATGTACCTCACCACCGCCGACTTTGCTGCGCTTCAGCAAATGGAGACCAACTATCCCATGGAGACTCGAGCCCTGATTGAGAACGTGCTGATGTTGGGTGCGATTGATTCGCCTGATATCAACAAAAAGTTCTTGGCTTTCTATCAAGACACCACCCTGCAGGTCATTCTCAGTGATGCCGAAGCTCAGTATGCCAACATGGACGATCTGAACAAACAGTTAGATGAGGCTGTGGCACGACTGAAGAATGATGTGCCCGGCATTCCTATTCCTCGGTTCTATGCACAGATAGGAGCTTTGGGACAGAGCATTGTGGTGGGAGATGAGAGTGTGGGCATCTCGCTTGACAAATACTTGGGTGCCGACTATCCCCTTTACGAGAAATACTATCCTGAGCAGACACGCTCTACCATGGACCGTCAGCATATCGTTCCTGATTGTCTCAGCTTTTATCTATTGAGTCTCTATCCCTTGAAGGATTTTGAGATCCGTACGCAGGAAGACCGCGATCTTCACATGGGAAAGGTGATGTGGGTGTGTAACCGCTGTATCGGGAAACCGTTCTTCAAGACACCTTTTGTCAAGGCCATCGACCGTTTCATGACGAATAACCCCGGCATCACCGTGGAGGCATTGCTGAAGATGACCGATTATTCTCAGATGCACTGATTCATTTCTGTACCTTTTTCGGGTAGCAAATCTGTTCTTTCTACTGAGAACAAATCCCCCTGACAGATTCCTTTTTCTTCCAAGTACTGGTTCAGTCGATGGGTGAACTGATAATTCTTGAGCCCCCATTGTGGTGCTATCAGCTTGTCTGCCGGACTCTGTGATACGAAACGTTCCAGAATCATTTCCGGTGGAAGATAACGGATGTAATGGGCAATCAGTTGGATATATTCGTCAACAGTGTAGATCCTGAAGGGATGATCCTGATAGGTCTTGGCTAACTGCGTGCCTCGTATCACCTGCATTTGGTGGATCTTGACAATATCCGGATGGAGGGCTGCGATGATGGGAGCCTGCCGCAGACTCTCTGCTTCGTCCTCACCGGGGAGTCCTAAGATGAGATGGATGCCCGTGGTGATCCCCCGAGCCCGTGTTTTCCTCACGCTGTCGGCGGTACAGGCGAAGTCGTGTCCTCGATGGATACGTTTCAGTGTCTCATCGTTGGCACTCTCCACCCCATATTCCACGATGAGGAACGTCTGCTGGTTTAGTTCTTCCAGGTAGTCGAGTAAGTCATCCGAAACGCAGTCGGGACGAGTGCCGATGACAATGCCCACCACATCCTCTGTCTGCAAAGCCTCCTCATACAGTTGTCTCAAACGGTCTGTCGGTGCATAGGTGTTGGTGAATGCCTGGAAATAGGCCAGGTATTTCATGTCGGGATATTTGTGGGCGAAGAAACGTTTGCCGTCGGCGAGCTGCTCGGCAACACGCTTCCTCGGGTCGCAATACACGGGGTTGAACGTTCGGTTGTCGCAATACACACAGCCGCCGGTGCCGATCCTTCCGTCACGATTCGGGCAGCTGAACCCTGCATCCACAGAAATCTTCTGCACTCGGAAAGGGAACTGTCCTCTGAGCCAGGAGCCGAAATCCCGATAATAATCACCCATTGCGCTGTCTCACTGCTTCAAATAAGAGGATGGCCGCCGATACCGAAACGTTCAGGGAATCAAGTTCTCCGAGCATAGGGATGCGGATATGGGCATCGGCTGCCTCTCTCCATTGATGGGAAAGACCTGTCGATTCCGTTCCCATCACAATGGCCGTGGCCCCTTGCATATCAGTATCATAGTAGAGATGAGAATCTTGCAGCTGTGCGGTGAGGATGCGGATATGATGCTCCTTCAGGAACCTGATACACTCTGCGGAGCTGCAGGCCACACAGGGCACGGTGAAGACAGCCCCTAACGAGGCACGGATCAGGTTGGGGTTGTAGAGATCGGTGAGGGGATCGCAGATAATCACGGCATCGGCCTGTGCGGCATCGGCACTGCGTAGGATGGCTCCTACGTTCCCAGGCTTCTCCACACTTTCCAGGACCATCAGCAGGGGATGGCTGCTCAGGGGAATGTCTTGAAGGGTGAGCATCCTGCTCCTCACTACCGCCACCACCCCTTCCGTACTTCCTCGGTAGGCAATCTTCTCATATACTTCGGCTGTCACCCGGTAGCATTGCCCCTGCCACGAATCCCAGTCGCTGTTACCGACTGTCACGAACAATGTCTCTACAGTGAAGCCCGCATCCATGCAATGCTGCACCTCGCGTTTTCCTTCGACCACGAACAATCCCGTCTGTCGGCGCAGTGCCGACTTCTGTTGTAAGTTCAGCAACTGCTTGATCTTCGGATTCTGCATGCTCGACAGATATTCTTCCTTTTCAGAATGTCCTTTTATCATCATACATGTTTCTTTCCTTTCGTAGTAGGAGGCGACGTGTCTTACGCCGCCTCCTACATGGAATCAGTTCACCACGATCTTCTTGCCGTTACGGATGTAGATACCCTTCCGTGCCGGCTTCCCGTTGAGCTTCACGCCCTGTAGGTTATAGAAACCGTCGGGGGCTTGTGACTTGGTTTGGATCTCCTCCACTCCGGTAGCGATACCGTTGGCAAATCTTTCGGCGGTGGCGAACTCGCCTTCGCCCCACTCCGAGGTACTGTTGTCGCTGTTCACGGCCTGCACCTGTACTTCATAGATGGTATTCTCGTTGAGGCCGGTCAGTGCCACAGGCTGTGCGGTCACGCCGTTCTTGTAGATCCACGGTGTTTCTGATGTGCTCTCGAAAACCAGGTCGTCAATGAGGAGCAAGAACATATCGGTCACGTTGAAGTGGCGGATGGCTACGTAGCCCACCTGGCCGCCATAGCTGCTCAGGTCTATAGTATATTTCTTCCACACGCTGGTGGCCACATATTCCTCCGACACCTGTGCGAAACTCTCGGTATTCCTGTCTGTTGTGGAGACATATACGGCGAAGTGTTCTTGAGAATAGCTGGCATCTATACCTTCGGCATAGAACGTGAAGCGGCCTTCGAGCGGCCTACTTGGTGAAATGAGCCAGTTGTCGGGTGTCAGTGCCATCTCGTTGCCTTTGTCGTAACTGGCTGATGAGAGACACTTCACACTGTTGTGGCCCCATGCGTAGCCTTCGTCTTCGGATGGGATGACCTCCCAGTTATTCCCGTCGCCGTCGGCATCCACGGTAGTCCACCCGGCGGGCATCTCTCCTTTTTCCATCGTCTCCCACGCCGTTGTTTTCGGCCGGTATCTCAGGTTCCACTTCGTCTCCGTGCCGTTCACCGTCCAGCCTATGTCGGCCGAGGTGGCAGTGGTGTTTGTAGCCGTGATGTCCGTCGGTTCCAACTTCTTCGTGGCAAAGCTGATGCTTGCCCACTTGCTGGTTTCACTGCCATAGACACTCTGCACCTCAACGATGTGGGTACTCCCCGGCGAGAGCGGGCTGATGGTGCAGGGACTGGTGGCACCTGTGAGGGTTGTCCAGCTGCCCCACGAATAGCTGATGTCGTCAATGGCCAGACAGAACATGTCGGTCACGTTGAAGTGGCGGATGGCGATATAGCCATTCTGCCCGGCATAGGCACTGAAGTCGGCGCTGTACCTCGTCCACTCGCCGGTGGTAACATATTCTTCCGACACCTGCACGAAGCTCTCGGCTTTCGTGTTTGTCGTGGAGACATAGATGGCAAAGTGTTCGGCTGCATAGTCTGCATCCACGCCCTTAGCGTAGAACGAGAGCGTTCCGCCCAGCTCCATCTTCGGCATGATGAGCCAGTTGTCGGGCGTTAGCGCGCTATGGGTGTTGTTGTCGTAGCTGGACGACGTGAATGTACACGCTCCGCTGTGGGCAACATTATTATTGTATTCCACTACACTCCAGCCGTGTCCGTCTTCATCGGCATCGAGTGCGGTCCAGCCCTCCGGCATGCCGCTTTCTGCTCCTTCTTCAATCCCACTTTTGTAGCGCAGGTTGCTGGATGTAGCTCCCTCAGTCTTCGTCCACGAAACTTCAGCCGTCGTTGCCATGATGTTATCCACTGTCAGGTCGGTAGGCACGGGGTAGCGTTCGGGAGTGGTGAACGTGACAGTCTTCGACCAGTTGCTGTACTCGCCGTCGGACACGGTGCGGACAGCCACGCTGTAGGTGGTCTCCTGTGTGAGATCCTGAAGCGTGTATGGATGAGTGGTAACTTCTACCTTGGTGCCGCTGTCGGGTGTTCCCCCGTCTGTATAATATGACAGCTCCCAGCGGTCGTGGTTCTCGCCACTGGGTGTCCAGTCGATGGTGGCAGAGTGGTAGGTCACGTTGGTAGCCACGATGTCGTGCGGTACGCTGACTCCTGGAACAGCGAAGCTGAAGTCATCGATAAAGAAATAATACTTGTCGTTAGACGTGTGCTTGATGGCTACGTATTTCACCCCGGCGGGGAATACCTCGTCATACAGTTCATAAGTCGTCGAACTGGTCGTGATTTCATCATACCAGGTGAAGCTACTCACATCGTTGGTGGTAGTGGAATAGCCCACCTGGAACGACTCTGGATAATCCGTTTGGTTGGCTCTGTAGTAGAACTCCACCTCCACGCCTTTCTCTGTGCCTTTCAGTTTGGGCGAAATGAGATACTGCGGTGGATTCTGAGTATAGTAGAAAGCAAAAACTATCTCCCCAGAATGAATAATGGTGGTGCTGCTGGTGCTGAAACCTGTTCCTGAAACGCAATCCTTCATGGACCATCCAGCTCTGCTCTCCTTGTCCTCGAAGCTTGTTGTATAGGGCAAAGATACATAGGATGATGGTGGCTCAATGTCGAACTTCACCACGTTTTTGTAGTCTGTCACCTCGCCACTGTTCGCCTTCGGGTTCATGGGGTTTGGGTTGCGGTCGTTCACATCGGTATGGAAGCGCAGGGCCTGCCCCGTGGCTTCAAACACCTGGCACTTTAGCGCCGGACTGCTTTTGTATCCAGTGTTGTCGTCGATGATCAGCGCCAGCGAACTCGTGCCGTTGTAACTGAACGGCTTGGAAAGGTCGATGGTGGTCCATCCGTTGGCAGCGAAGGTCACAGTGCCACTGAACACCTTGTCGGCCTCGGTAGCGGTAATCCAATCGGACGGGCCACTGAACGAAGTCTTGTCAGTGTGCACTAAATAGATGTCCATGACAAGCTCCCGACCCTGGTTCTCGTTGTAGAACGACAGACTGCAGATGTCGCCTTTCATGCCAATCTCGTCGGCTGTGTAGAGTTGCTGCGACAGAGAGTACTTGTAGAGTGTGTTGGTAGGAAGTTCGTAGAAATTGTCGCTGATGGGCTCGCCCACCTGCACTTCCTCGGCTCTTGCTGCGCCTATCCAGGCCAGCACGAGCATCATGATTGTCAATAATCTCTTCATATTGTGTTGATATTTAGAATTCTTCGGGGCAAAAATACGAAAAAATGCTGACGTATCAAAGCATTTTTGGATGATTTATGCAGTTCGCCCCAAAATTAAAAGATGTGTAAAAATAGGGGGAGACGAACATACTTTCAAAGAAAAAGTGTATATTTGCGCAATGAAGATCCCCGAAGTATGACAACCTATACTAAATTTAAGGAATACATCTGGCTGGTGAACACTATCTATCAAGCCAGAAGCATTATGCTCGCAGAGATTAACGAGAAGTGGCTCCAGACGGAAATGAGCGAGGGAATCCCGTTGTCGCGAACAACATTCCATCGCCATCGTATTGCTATTGAAGAGATGTTTGGGTTGCTCATCGAATGTAATAAGAAGCAGGGCAACAAATATAATATAAGTAACAAGGATGTCCTTGAAGAAGATTCAGTACAGAACTGGATGCTTTCCACCATGAGTGTAGGCAATCTGCTGAGTGAGAACCAAAGTCTTCATAATCGCATTCTGTTGGATAATATTCCTTCCGGTGGCGAGAAACTTCAGCAAGTCATCAAGGCCATGAAAGAGAATAGATGCCTGATGATTACCTACCAGCGTTACGGCTCTCCTTCAGGCTACAGTTTTACCATGGAACCTTATTGCATAAAATTGTTCCGTCAACGTTGGTATATGTTGGGCAAATTGTCCAACGGTTGGTTGGCTACCTATTCGCTCGACAGGATAGAGAGTATGAAGATGCTTGAAACGAAGTTCAAGGTAGCGGATGATTTCGATGCCGTAGAGTATTTCCGTGAGGCTTACGGCATTGTGGTTGACGACAATATGCCGCTGCAACACATCGTGCTTCGTGCTCATGGTTTCGAGCGCTATTATCTGCGAGACCTGCCCTTTCACCATAGTCAGCGTGAAATCAATGTCACCGAAGAATACACCGACTTCGAACTGACGCTCAGGCCCACCTCTGATTTTAAGTCAAAACTGCTCTCATGTGGCCAATGGATTGAGGTACTGGAACCTCAGTCATTGGCCGACGAAATTGTTGAATGGCACCAAAATGCCATTCAACGTTACAAAAAATAAAAAATTCCTTGCGACTGTTCCACGAATTGAAACAACGTGCACCGATCTTTGCATCGTAAACAATAACGTTGAACTAAAGCAAAAGGAATTATGGAAACAAGAAAGAAGTACTTCATGGATTGCCATCTGGCAGGCCGCAAGTATCACGATGCCGACGAAGTGTGGGACGAACTGAAAGTAGGAATCCTGCTGCAACTGCAGCGCGAACTTGACAACCGCTACGACCCCGATGCCGTAGCAGTGACGTACAAGAAGCCTGAAGAGGAAGAGCCCTATTGCATTGGCTATATCCCCCGCGAGGATAACGAGACCATTGCCGCCATCCTGGAAATGGGATGGACCGACATCTTCGAGTGCCGCATCAGCAAAATCACCCCCGATGCTCACCCCGAGAATCAAGTTCATCTGACGATTAAAATAAAAAGGAATGGGGAAAAATGAGATACTCAAATTGTACGAGATGATTACTCGCTGCCAGTGGACGTTTGCAAAGACAATGCCATTTGCCTCTCATGAGTATATTGTGAGGGGCTATTGCCCATTGACTTAAAAATACTAAATTCGCTTAACCTGTGTGACTTGAATCTGTAGAGTACCATGCTGCTCGTCTCCGCCCATACCATCAGTTTCAACAATCCCGCAAAGCCAATCGTGGAGTAGATTTTTATTTCGTTTATGAAGTTTTCCCCCGAGAAAGACGATATTTAGGATTTTATTTGTATTTTTGCAGCATTAATACCTTCAGGGCTTCGATCACATGGCACTGAGATTACATATTGGAAAAGCAATACTTGAGAACCTGTTCTTTTTCTCAAATGGAATTTTAGCAAACTCATCTTAAACAATATGATAGAATGGAAAAACAATTTGTCCAGATTGAAATCTTAGCAAAACGCTCTACAGAGAACGATGCTATTTCGCAAGAAATAGTTGAGAAGTGCATAAAGATTGCCCGCGAAGCTCACTTCCAGCAACGTGACAGAGACGGCAATGCCGTTATCCTTCACCCCCTCATTGTTGGTTCTATGGGTAAGACGGATGCAGAGAAATGTGTCGGTTTCCTACACGATGTGGTAGAAGATTCCGACTGGACTTTCGACGATTTGCTGAGCGAAGGACTGCCGACAATAATTGTTGATACCCTGCGCCTGCTTACCCACCAAGAAGGCACGGACTATTACGAATACGTACAGCGGATTATTGATTCCGGCAACCAGACTGCCATCAATGTCAAGCGCAACGACCTGCTGCATAACATCGCTCGCGGAAAAGCGTTCGGCTATTACAATCTGATTGCCAAACATGAAAAGGCATTGCGGATGATAGAGAAAGCCGCGATAGATGAGATGCAGAAATAAAAAGAGGAAATATGTAAGTTTGCAAGCATTATTTGAAAGATAGTATGAATATGAGTTTATTGGAGA
>DETG01000106.1:51528-63003 GCA_002361535.1 Prevotella sp. UBA3294 | reverse complement strand
TGCTGGATGCGGTAACCCATGTTGGTCTGTACATTACCTTTGTCATCTACCCATGTGATGCGGAACTCACACACTCTGTCGGGGATGCACAGGCGCTCGATGAGGTTTGCCTTCTCGAACTCAGGATGCTTGTTATATTCTTCCTCGATGGTGGGAAGAACCTGAGAAACTGCCTGGATGTACTCCGGCTCATTGGGGAATCTCTGCTTGAGATCTTCTACAACTTTTGCTGCATTCATAATCAATTCTTTTAATTAGATGTTTATACTTTGTTATTTACCTTTTTACCTAAATATTCTTGATTTCGGTTGCAAAATTACATCATTTCCGTGAAATACCAAACATTTTGAAAGAAAATTTTCAAAATAGTAGTAAAAAAGTCACTTTTGTATTGATTTTCATCAATCCAATGCCGTTTTTTGACATATTTATTCGATTTTTGTGTTTTTCATGAATTGTTTGCGCACCCAATGAATAATAAAAGATGAAAGATGAGAGATGGGAGATGAAAGATGAGAGAGGAGAGAGGAGAGATGAAAGAGGAGAGATGAAAGATGAGAGATGAAAGATGAGAGATGAGAAATGAGAGATGAGAGGTATGATTACTGAGGCCGCCCCCAGCTCCGCCCCTACGATAGGCGGGGAGTCCCCAAGACCAAGTCCTTAGTGGTAATCATATCTCTCATCTTTCATCTCTCATCTCTCATCTTTCACTTGATTCCTCTTTGGTTCAATGCGGCGGCATACTTCGCTGCATTGGCCAGATGTTCGGTATAGGTTCGTGCGAAATTATGTGTTCCGCTGAAGTCCTCTTTGGCACACATATATAAATAGGTGTGGTGAACATGGTCGAGTACGGCATCGATTCCTGCCACGGTGGGAATACGGATAGGACCAGGAGGCAGTCCTTTGTTACGGTAGGTGTTATATGGACTGTTCACGGACAGCATGTTGTTATAGATCCGTTTCAGGGAGAAATCTTTCAGGGCGAATTTGATGGTGGGGTCAGCCTGCAGTGGCATATCGGCATTTAGTCGGTTGATATACATGCCTGCTACCATGGGTTTCTCGGCATCATTGGCCGTCTCTTCATCCACGATGCTGGCAAGGGTGATCACCTGCTGTGGGGAGAAGTGCATGCGTTCAGCCTTGTCGAGACGTTCATCGTTCCAGAATTTCTCACTCTCTTTCTTCATTCTTTCGAGGAACTTCTCCTGCGAGATATTCCAGTACACGTCGTAGGTGTTGGGAATGAACATACACGCCACGGTGGCGGTGTCGTAGCCCAGTTGCTCGCATACCTTTTCATCCGTCAGTGCTTCATAGAGGGATGCACTGTCGAGCATCAGCTTCGTGGCTACAGCACCAGCCAATCGGTCGAGGGTGCGTACCGAGGGGATAGTGAGGTTCAAGGGCGTCTGTAATCCGTTCTTGATCCGGCGGAACACAGTGAACGCTCCGTCGCCGGGTTCGATGGCATAGCGGCCCGTTCGTACATGCTCACTGTAGGATGAGTGTCGCATCAAGGTGGAGAACCCTGTCATACCTGCACTGGTTGACAGTGGTTTCACTTTGGTGAAGACACTGTCGATGGTGTCATCGTCATCGATATAGACATAGGCCGTTTCCTTCTGGGTACTGATGTCCGAGAAGAAGAAATAGTAAACGATGCCCAGAATGACCAGCAGACAGCAACCTGCGGGTATTGTGTATTTGCGTGATGAGAATCTTTTCATTTCCTATTTGTTTGTAAAAGTGTACAAAGGTAATGAAAAATCTCGAATCATCTGACTTAATATTCAAGTTTTTTATGTACATTTGCATATCGTTTAACCAGATACGACAAATCGTTGTGGCATGAAACTGAAATTCATCATACATTATAACACTGAGTGGGGGCAGAGCATGCACGTGCTGATCAGCTATCGTACGCAGGATGGCAGGGAACAGCAGAAAGATGTGGAGATGCTCACCCAAGACGGAGAGTGGTGGACTTTGGAGACCACGCTGATGCCATCCAAGCAGCGGGTCGTCACCACATTCAGCTACTGTTACCTGTTGGAAGACCAACAGGGACAGGTGCTGCGCCGTGAATGGGAGTGGGTGCCCCGCTTCTACCGGGCTGACCCCACCAAGAGCTTTGTCTTTCCCGACCAATGGCGTGACCGTCCGTTGAATGCCCATTTATATACGAAGGTGTTTTTCCGAGAGGATGATCAAGAAGATGCTGTACACAGTGTGCCGACAGCAAATCAACAACAGCCATTGTTCCGCAAGACGATCATCTTCCGTGTACTGGCTCCCCAGCTGAGGAAAAACGAATGTGTAGCACTCATAGGCAGTCATCCCGCCATCGGTGACTGGAATCCCGCCCGTTACCATCGGATGGAGTACATGGGACATTATGAGTGGCAGCTCAGCGTGAACGTGGATGGAATGCTGCTGCCCTTGGAATATAAATATGTGGTGGTAGATGAAAAAAACAATCTGTTGCGTGCCTGGGAGGATGGAGAGAATCGTTCGACATCCGACTACGAAGTGGGTGACGGGGAGGTGTTGGTGATGGATGGCGGCTTCCTGCATCTGAAAGAGGACACCTGGAAAGCCGCCGGTGTGGTGGTGCCTGTCTTCTCACTCCGCTCAGAACATTCGTATGGCGTGGGAGACTTCGGTGACCTGCTGCGGTTTATCGACTGGGCTGCCCTCACGGGAATGCGGATGATTCAGCTGTTACCAGTGAATGATACGACAACCACCCATTCGTGGACAGACAGTCATCCGTACAATGCCGTGAGCTGTTTTGCCCTGCATCCTCATTACTTAGATCTGGAGCAGTTAGGTGTCCTGCCCGATGAGGAGCGGATGAATGCTTTTGCTCGTCAGCGACGGGAGTTGAATACGTTAAAATACAGTGACTACTTAGCTGTTGACCGTGTGAAGGAGGACTATATTGATGCTGCCTTTGAGGCTTTTGGAGATGACACCTTCGGCAGTGACGACTATCACTGGTTCGAGGAGAACAACCAGGAGTGGCTGTTCCCATACGCTGTGTTCTGCGTATTGCGTGACAGCTATCATACCGCACGCTTCACCGACTGGCCCCAGTTAACAGCTTATGACGAGGCAACGGTGAAGGAATTCTGTCAGGAGAACTCACCCTATTACCTTCAGATACGAAGGATCTGCTATGTGCAGTACCATCTTCACCGACAGCTGAAACGTGCTGCCGACTATGCTCACCGCCAAGGTGTGTCACTGAAAGGCGACCTGCCCATCGGGGTCTATCGTGACAGTGTAGAGACATGGAGGCATCCCGAGTTCTTCTATTTCGATGAACAAATGGGAACACCCCCAGATCTCTATACCCCCAACGGACAGAATTGGGGATTCCCCACTTATCGGTGGGAGGAGAAAGGTATCTATGACTGGTGGAGGCGCCGGTTCCGCTGGATGGAACAGTACTTCGATGCTTTCCGTATCGATCATGTCGTGGGCTTCTTCCGGTCGTGGTCCATTCCCGAAGGGGCGATCTACGGCACCTTAGGGCATTTCTCCCCATCGCTGCCTCTGACAGAAGCAGAAATCGGGGCAACGGGTCTGGTGTTTAGAAAGGACATGTTCACTCATCCGTTCATCAACGACAAAGTGGTGGAGAAAGTCTTCGGTATCCATGCCCAATATGTGCGTGACCATTGTCTGGAACGGAAGCCGTACGGACTTTATAGTCTGAAGCCTGAATACCGCACGCAGAAAAAGATACGTGAGCAGTTCCATGACCGGCATGACGAGAATTCGCTGTGGATACGCGACGGCCTGTACCGTCTGACCATGAATGTGCTGTTTTTGGAGGATGCTCACCAGAAAGGGATGTACCATCCGCGATACGGGGTGTTCAACGAACCTGTCTATGATATCCTCGACAAAGAGGAGAAAGAGGCGTTCATGCGCCTGTACAACAGTTACTATTATGAGCGGCACCAGAACTTCTGGGCATGGCAGGCCACGCGCAAGTTGTCGGCTATCCTCCGTGACACGAAGATGTTGGCATGTGCCGAAGATCTGGGTATGCTGCCGTCATGTGTGCAACAGGTGCTCGATGGCCTGCGCATCCTGACATTGGAGGTGCAGGTCATGCCCAAGCAGTATGGCTATGAGTTTGCCCATCTGGATGCTTATCCTTATAGGAGTGTGGCCACCATCACCACTCACGACATGTCGCCTATGCGCCTGTGGTGGGAGGAGGATGCAGGAAAGGCACAACGCTACTACACCACCATGCTGCAGAAAGAGGGAAGAGCTCCCCAACAGATGTCGGCCATGCTGGCCGAAGAAATCATTGCCCGCCATCTTTACTGTCCTTCCATGCTTTGCCTGCTGAGTCTGCAAGACTGGTTAGCGATGGATGGCACGCTCCGTTCCGACCGGATCCGTGAGGAACGTGTGAACTGTCCTTATGACAGCTATCACCAGTGGAAGTATCGCATGCATCTCACGATAGAGGAACTGTTACGGGCCAAAGCGCTGAACATGAAGATCAAAACCATGATAACAAGGAGTAAACGATGAACTTTGATACCTATATTTTCGATCTTGACGGAACCCTGTTGAACACCCTGGATGATCTGGCGTCGAGTGTGAACTATGCATTGCGCCACACAGGGATGCCTGAACGCCGTGTAGGGGAAGTAAGACAGTTCGTGGGCAACGGAGTGAAGCTGCTCATGGAACGTGCCGTTCCTGATGGGGTGGGGAACCCACGCTTTGAAGAAGCATACGCCCTGTTCCGTCAGCATTATCTGGAACATAGCATGGACACGACGGCACCTTACCCTGGAATCATGGACACCTTGCGGATGTTGAAGAATCAGGGTAAGAACATGGCTGTGGTGAGTAATAAGTTCTATGCTGCCACGCAGAAACTGTGCCGTCATTTCTTCGGTGACCTGATTACTGTGGCGATCGGCGAAAGGGAAGATATCCGGAAGAAGCCTGCGCCCGATACGGTGATGGAGGCTTTGCGACAGTTAGGTGTCTCTGCCGACACGGCCGTATATGTCGGTGACAGCGATGTGGATATCGAAACGGCGCGCAACAGTGGCCTGCCTTGCATTAGTGTGTTGTGGGGGTTCCGTGACGAAGTGTTCCTAAAAGCACATGGAGCCACCACATTGATTGGGGCTCCATGTGATATCTTGAAGATTTAATCGGTCTTTGGTGTGGCTATGCCAGCGTATGGGCATCTAAGTATCGCTGCACCTCCTCCTTGTAACTCTCGGAGATGGGGATGAAGACATCGCCGAAGACGATACGTGCACGGTCAACGAGTTTCACCTTGTTCATGTGCACGATGTAGGAACGGTGTACACGGAGGAACTGTGGATGGGGCATGAATTCATCGATCTTCTTCATGTTGATGAGCGACATCACTCCTTTGGGATTGTTCTCCAGATAGATTTTTACGTAGTCTTTGAAGCCTTCGATGTAGAGGATGTCGTCAAAACAGATCTGTAATAGCTTGTAGTCGCTTTTCACGAATATAAACCGATCGGTTTTCAGCAGTTCCTGTTTTTGGGAACTGGAAAAGAAATCCAATGCTTTGTTCACTGTGGTGATGAAATTTTCGTAGCTCACGGGTTTGATGAGGTAATCCAGGGCATTGGCTTTGTATCCTTCAATGGCATAGTTCTTGAAGGCTGTGGTAAAGACAATCTTTGTAGTCCGTGGCAGAATCTTCGCCAATTCAAGTCCGCTCAACTCGGGCATCTGAATATCGAGGAACAGCAGATCCACGGGATCATCCCGTAGGTCGCGCATGGCGGTGATAGCACTATTATAAGCACCCCTCAGGTAAAGCATGGGGGTCTTCTTGACATAACTGGCCAACAGGTCGGCAGCCAGTGGTTCGTCATCAATGATGGCACAACTTAGTATCATAAATGGTTATTTTAGAAATGTAGGTATTGTTATCTTTTAAAATGCCTTTTTCCCACTTGTAATTCTCCGGGTACAAGATATCCAGTCGGCGCTGCACCTGATCCAGTCCGATACCATGCCCGCTGCTGTCTTTCTTTGACTTGGGGAAATTACTGTTCGAACTTTCAAAACAGATTTGATGATCGTCAGCACTGAGGTGAATACTGATGAAGCAAGGCTCTGAGAGGCTAACCCCATGTTTGAATGCATTCTCCACCAACGAGATGAAGATGAGGGGCGCGATCCTGATACGACAAGGCTCGGGGATGTCGTACCGTACATCAATTTCTACTGTCTGCGGCAGTCTTAGCCGCATCAGGTTGATATAGTTGTCAATGAATTGGATTTCGTCCTGCAGGTTGATGTCTGTCTGTTCGTTGCCGTATAGCATCTGGCGCATCAGCTCACTGAGTGAGATGACGGCTTTTTGTGCTTTCTTTTGGTCGAAGGATATCAGTGCATAGATGTTATTCAGTGTGTTGAGCAGGAAATGGGGGTTGAACTGTGACTGAAGATTCTTCAGTTCCAACTCCTTCCGCTGCATCTCACTTTCCTTCTGTTTCTCTTCAATCTGATACCAATGGAGCGACTGCTGTATTAAGGTAGCGAGTACGATGGGCACGGTAAGCAATAGCATCTTTCGGGCAACGAAGAAAGTGAGTGTCTTGAGCAGTGTTCCCGATGTGCCAGTGGGATGCAGCTGCAGCCATGCGTGGTGGGTGAGCAATGCGAAGAAAATCACCAGGACGGTGTTCACAAAGAAGAATAACCTGTATCGTTTCTTCAAGGCCAGCTTGGGAACAATCCACAAATAGTTGATATAGAACACGATGCACATGTTGATGGGCAACGCCAGATTCAAAAGGATGTGGTAGGGGTCGTGTTGGTCTTTTGGAATAAGAATCACGGCGGGCATGAAAACCAGTACCCAGCATATAAAATGGACAAAGTAAAACAGTTTTTGATTCAAATTCATACCTTTTGACCGTAGATTCTGTCGAATTGACACGTTTTAACGATACAAAGGTAAAAAAAAAGGAGGAATTACTAAAACGATTTAGATAATTATTTGTTATTTGTAGATACAAACCTCTATTTTGTCTATAATAATATTTTAATGATGTAAGTTTTAGCAGTTTCTGTATTTAATGACGGATGTACCATTGGTGCAAAGGGCTTGCACAAAGTGTGCAGATGGCTTGCACAAAGTGTGCGGATGGCTTGCACAAAGTGTGCAGATAGGTTGCACTAATGATGCAAAAGACCAGCTCAACTGATGCGTAAAATCAGCTCAACTGGTGCAAATGGTATGCTCAAGTGAAACGTAAGCGAGGCTTGAATCAACGGCTTAGTGATTGGAGACGGGCGATATATTTCCCCAAGATGTCAAATTCCAGGTTGACTTTTGTTCCAACATGGATATCGCAGAAATTCGTATGTTCAAACGTGTAGGGGATGATGGCCACCTGGAACGTATCTTCCGTAGGATTGCATACAGTCAGCGAAACACCATTCACGGTGACACTTCCTTTGTCAACGGTGAAATATCCGCGCTTTGCCATCTGCTGGTCGTAGGGATACTGGAAAGTGAAATAGGTACTGCCGTCAGCGTCCTCCATGTCGATACAAGTGGCGGTCATGTCCACATGTCCTTGAACGATATGACCATCAAGGCGGCCGTTCATCAACATCGAACGTTCCACGTTCACCTTGTCACCAACCTGAAGGAGACCGAGATTCGAACGCTCCAGTGTCTCTTTCATGGCGGTCACCGTGTAGGTACCGTCTTTGATCTCCACAACAGTCAGACAGACACCGTTGTGGGCCACACTCTGATCAATGGTGAGTTCCTCCACAAACGAGCATGTCAGGGTGAAATCAATATTCTCTTTGTCGTGCTTGATGGCCACAACCTTTGCAAATTCCTCAATAATTCCAGAAAACATGGCTTTGCACAGTTATTAATCTATTATCAATTGTCAATTCTCAATTCAAAAAAAGAGGCCGTATCGATGATGTGATGAAACTCCGAGCAGAAATGATTTGAGCGCTCTCCGCCTTTGTAATCCACCGGCTTTACAGCTTGGCCGTTTTCACGGTTTATGTGGCCCGCCATTAGCAAGAGAAGCCTTCTCGGTTTTCGATGTTATTTGATGAGTATCCCGATCGAACCGATACGGCCTGTAATCCATTGCAAAGATACAAATTATTTTCGAAGTAGCAAACTTTTTTGAGATAAACGTGGTTTTTTCTTGATAAATGCTAATTAATTTGCAGGGTTTTAATCTTTTTATTACTTTTGCCGTCGTAATTGTAATTACTCATCAAACGATTGGATATGGAATTACCTGATTTTATGCAATATTCGAACAAATTCTCGAAGACGGAATTTGTGGAAAAGATTTCCCGCATCGCCAAGCGCGCTGGTGCGAAATTGGTTTATGCCGCGCTGATCTTGTATTACACGCTGCAAAGCGATAAGGTATCGGTGAAGGATAAGGCAATTATCATTGGAGCATTGGGCTATCTGATCAGTCCGCTTGATGTGGTTCCAGATGCGATTCCTATTGTCGGATTAGGTGATGACTTAGGTGTCTTGATCTATGTCCTCCAGAAGGTATGGGGTGACGTGAACGATGATGTCAAGGCAAAAGCGCGCGAACGTCTTTCCAAGTGGTTCGATGAAGATGAGATCACGGAGATCGATGGACTCTTTGATTTAAATGAGAAATGAGAGATGAGAAATCATATCTCTCATCTTTCATCTCTCATCTCTCATCTCTCATCTCTCATCTCTCATCTCTCATCTCTAAATAATTCTTCCTATTTGATACACTGCTGCTGATACGCACCATGCCAACACGGTGGTATAGCAGGCGGCGAACAGAGCCCATTTCCACGAGCCTGTTTCTCCCTTGATGGCCGCTATCGTCGCGATGCAAGGGAAGTAGATCAAGACAAACAACAGATATGCAAAGGCGATGAGCGGGGTGATGCCGTTAGCCTCCATCTTCTGACGGAGGTTGGCGTAGCGTTCACTCTGGTCGCCGATACTGTCATCGGCCACTTCCTCATCATCAGCATAGAGCACACCCATGGTGGAGGCAACAATCTCTTTGGCACCCACGCCGGCAATCAGACTCACATCCAGTTTCCAGTCAAAGCCCTGCGGACGGAATACCGGTTCGATCACCTTACCGATTCTGCCGATATAGCTCTGCTCCTGCTGTTCCTGTCGGGGCAGACTCTCATCATGGGGGAAGTATCCCAAGGCCCAGACGATGATGCTGGCCACAAGGATGATACCTCCCATCTTCTTCAGATACTGTTTACCTTTCTCCCAGGTGTGCCGCATGATGGCCTTGGCCGTGGGGAAACGGTAGGGTGGGAGCTCCATCACAAAAGGGGTGTCCTCGCCTTTCACCACCCATTTGCTGAAAATCCTGCTCATGACGACAGCCAGGAGGATGCCTACGACATAAAGTGAGATCATAATGGCACTTTGGTATTTCACCGCGAAGAATGTTCCCACAATCATAATATAAATAGGTAGGCGGGCAGAACAACTCATCAGCGGCAGCACCAGCATGGTGATCAATCTACTACGGTGACTCTCGATGGTTCGGGTGGCCATCACGGCAGGCACGTTACAGCCGAATCCCATGATCAGGGGGATAAACGACTTCCCGTGAACTCCCATCTTGTGCATCAGCTTATCCATGATAAAGGCAGCACGGGCCATATACCCGGAATCCTCCATGAACGAGATAAAGGTATAGAGGATCAAAATCTGGGGAAGGAAGATGATTACAGCCCCCACACCGGCGATGGCACCATCCACAATCATGGCCTTGACAGGTCCGTCGGGCAATAAGCCGTTGAGCCACTCGGAGAGGGCTCCAACACCCGCATCGATCCAGTCCATGGGGTATTGCCCCACGGTAAAGGTCACCTCGAACATCAGATACAGGAAGAAGAAGAACAGGGGGAATCCTAACCACCGGTGTGTGATGATGGCATCTAAGGCATGGGTCATCTGATAGGTGTCTTTCCGTGTCCCCTCCTGATAACCCACCTCTTCCAAGGCACCATGGATAAACCCGTACTTCGCGTTCATGATGGCTGTCTCACTGTCTTCTTTCGTCTCTGCCTTGATCAGTGCAGCAGCTTTGTCACGCACCTTGATCATCTCCTGATGTTGGGGCATGTCTTCCATCACGCGTTCGATGTCTTTGTCACCCTCCAACAGCTTGATGGCCAGGTAGCGGGTGGAGAACTGCTGACGGATATTCTCGTCTTTCTTCAGGATTTTCTGGATCTCCGTGATACCTTGTTCGATATATGTGCCGTGGTTGATATGCAGGTGGCGCACCTTGTGCTGTTTGAACTTCCCCTCATATACCTGAATGATGGTCTGGAAGAGTTGGTCAACACCGCGCCCACTCTTGAAGACCGTGGGCACCATCGGGAATCCCAGCAGTTCACCTAACTTGTTGGTGTCTAAACGGTCTCCTCGTGACTCCAGTTCATCGAACATGTTTAGTGCTCCCACCATCTGGAGGTTCATGTCAATGAGTTGTGTGGTGAGATAGAGATTACGTTCCAGGTTACTGGAGTCGATCACGTTGATGATGATATCGGGTGTTTTCTCCACAATCTGCTTGCGCACATACAGCTCCTCCGGACTATAGGCACTGAGCGAATAGGTGCCGGGGAGGTCAACGAGGTTGAAACGATACCCTTTATATTCGGCTACTCCTTCTTTCGCATCTACTGTCACACCACTATAGTTGCCTACCCGTTCGTGAGCTCCCGAAGCGAAGTTGAAGAGGGAGGTCTTGCCACAGTTGGGGTTGCCCACCAACGCGATGTTGATCGTACGGCGGCGTTTAAGTGCTGCCGAGTGCCATTTCTTCTCAACGTCATCCGTCTCATCCTTCACCTCCAAACTTTCCTGACGGTCAGGATGCTCTTCTAAGAATTCTTTTTCGGATACTACCTCGATCTGTCGGGCTTCGCTGTGTCGTAACGATACCTCGTAGCCCATAATCTTATATTTAACAGGATCTTGGAGGGGAGCATTCAGCAATACCTCTACCTTCTTCCCCCGAATGAATCCCATCTCTATGATGCGCTTACGGAAACCTCCGTGGCCCGCCACCTTTACGATGACTCCTTTCTCTCCTGTGTTCAGCTCTGATAATTTCATCGTCTTCTCAATTTTCTTCTAAAGTTACTGACCCCACCCCTCGCTACGCTCCACCCCTCCCCTACGATGGGAGGGGAGTGCCATGCGGAGGGTGCCCCTTTTTCGCATAAACGAAATGTTTACTGCAAAGGTACAAATAAAAAAGTTGCAACCGGGTTGCAACGATTTGAAATCATAAAAAAATACCTATTAATGATGATGCTTGAAAACAAATGGTGAACCGTAGTAGTCATATATGGGTATGAAAAAAGGCAACCTCGAAAGGTTGCCTTTGTACGCCTGCAGGGGGTCGA